>CANPYM010000001.1 GCA_947588685.1 uncultured Bacilli bacterium
GGATGATTTTCATCATCCTCTATAACTAGATTCATTTATCAAATTTATTGTCCACCAACACTATTTGACAAAGAACCATTATTACTTTTTTATTTTAATTTAAGGCGTTTAACAATTTTACCTTCATCATAACTAGATGGCGTAAAGCAATCAGTTGTAAGCATCCCTGGTACATCTGTTATGTGATCTGATAATACTTTCCAATATTGTTGTGGTATCTCAGCTTCATCAGATCTAATGAAAGTTGCTCCAGCGGCATAATAGTATTTAACAGGTGGGAAAACTTCACGTGTAAAGCCTTTAACTTCAATATCAAAGTCGGGCTCATCTTCGACACCTGATGGCGCTAAAACTTGCAGCATACCAAAACGTTCACTATTTTTTATAAGATAACCGGCTGAAAAAATGTTTTTTCGAACTAACTTTAAGTCTTTAAAAGTTAGAAATTTGCCAAAATTATTACGACTTAATAAACCACTTATCCGAACTGGATGCTCAACGACTAAATCGCTAGCTTGACAATCCTTAATTGATGCTTTATTTAAAATTGGGTATAATGGTGACTTATATAATAAATCATTTGCTAAGCCATCTTCTGTAATTGTAAATAGCATACTTCTAACAATATGACTTTTATTAACTCTTAACTGACCAGTTCTAATACTATAACCATCTCCATCAATACCATCTTGTAAGGCTTTAAAAAACTGAAGTGGTTTAACAACATGACCAACATATATAGTATCACGGCTAACAACTGTTTTCATAATATTCCCCCTTGAATGAGAGTATATTAACACATATTCCCTTTTTTTGCAAATTTTAAATTAAAAGATACTACCTCATAAAGTAGTACCTTATTTTGTTTTAATAACATAATTATAAGCATCACGGCACATATCTTCAAGATTAAGTTCTGCTTTCCATCCTAAACATTGATAAACACTTGAAGGATCAGCATAACAGGCAGCGATATCACCAGGTCGGCGATCAACAATTTGGTATGGAACTTTAACATTATTAACTTGCTCAAAAGTTTTAACTAACTCTAAAACACTATAACCTTTTCCCGTACCTAAATTGTAATATTTAAGACCACTACCCTTTAAAACCTCTTCTAAGGCTTTAATATGACCATTAGCTAAATCTGTAATATGGATATAATCTCTTACACCTGTACCATCAGGAGTGTCATAATCATTACCAAAAATATTTAAAATAGGAAGTTCTCCTGTTGCTACCTTGATAATATATGGCATTAAATTGTTTGGTATGCCATTAGGATTCTCACCAATTAACCCACTTTTATGAGCACCTAGTGGATTAAAGTAACGCAAAATAGTAATATTCCAATCATTATCAGCCGTATAAACATCCTTTAAAATGCCCTCAATATATAATTTAGTTGAACCATAAGGATTGGTTGTCGTTAATGGGGCATCTTCTTTTATAGGTAGTGTTTGCGGTGAGCCATAGACAGTCGCACTTGATGAAAAGACAATATTTTTACAGTTATATTTTGTCATTACCTCTAGTAAATTAAGTGTTGAATCAATATTGTTACGATAATAAAGTAAAGGTTTTGAAACCGATTCACCAACAGCTTTTAACCCCGCGAAATGTAATACTGCAGCAATTTTATGATGGGAAAATATCTTATTAATTAAAGCGTAATCACAAACATTTCCCTTATAAAACTTAACATCTTTACCAGTAATTTTTTTGATGCTATCAATAACGTCCATCTTAGAATTACAAAGATTATCAACAATTATAACATCATAACCAGCTTCTAATAAAGAAACGGCTGTATGACTACCAATATAGCCACAACCACCTGTAACAAGAATTTCCATATATCCTCCTAATCAATCACTGTAACTTTTGTAATTATAGGTTGATTTTCTTTAGCAACCGTCTCACCATCAGCTAAAGTTATCGTCTCATCACATATTTTATCAACGACTTCCATACCATTTGTCACATGTCCAAAAGCAGCATACTGACCATCTAAAAACTCAGAATCTTGATGAACAATAAAGAATTGGCTACTAGCACTATCATAAAGTTGGGAACGAGCCATAGAGATAACACCGCGTTTATGAGAAATAGTATTATTCACACCATTAGCTTTAAACTCACCCTTGATTTTATTTGGTGAGCCACCCGTTCCATTACCATCAGGATCACCACCTTGAATCATAAAGCCTTTGTATACTCGATGAAATGTTAATCCATCATAAAAACCCGATTTAGCTAAATCAATAAAGTTAGTTACTGTTATTGGCGCTACATCTGCATCTAATTCAAGTTCAATTGTACCATATTTTTCTACTTCCATTTTAACGTGATGTAAACCTTTCATATATTCACTCTCCTCTTTCTTTTCGTTGTCTTTAACTTCTTCTTTTTGACCACAACCAATCATCATAAAAAAGAACATAAAACACACTATTATTGGAACTATTTTCTTCATTATATCACCATCTTAATTATAACAAAAAAAATAGAGGTAAACAACCTCTATTTTTCTATCATATTTAGCAAATTAATTTTAAACATATCTTTTTCAGCGTGTTGTTTAGATACCATAACACCCTTATATGTTACTAACTCACTTGCATGTCCTTCACTTAAAATCTCTGTTGGTTCAAATTTATCTAGCATTACTATTTTTTCTTTTTCGTATACTAAATAATATAATTTAATATCACCATGCACCTTAGAAAATAAAGCATCCGTTGGTAACTTTAATTCATAAGTTTTAGTACCATTAGTTTTATTTGTTGAAATTAATTTTCCTAGGAAATTTCCTTCTTTTAAAGCAGGATAAAATTCAAAATATAATTTCTTATAGGCAAGCATGTTATATTTTTTTATAGAACGTTCTAACTTCTTAAACTCATTTTCGTTAACGTAATCAAACACATAGGTATTCTTCATAACAAGCCCCTTCCTATCATAATATTATACTATTCTTATTCTAATTTTATGATAACATATTAACATAGTGTTGTCAAACAAAAAGAAGCGGAAAGACGCTTCCTTTTGTCTTTTATTTACACTATGCGGCTTTCTTTCGACCTGTTAATTTATAACCTTGAGAAGTTAAGTTTTTATCAACTGGATCACATGTACTCCACTTTATGTCAGATGTTCCACCAGTATATTTTTTAGTACGATAACGATAATATGTAACATTACCATATACTGGAACTTTTCTTGTCTCGTATACTGGAACTTTCTTTGTTGCATATACTGGAACTTTTCTTGTTGCGTATACAGCAACTTTCTTTGTTGCATATACTGGAACTTTTCTTGTTGCATATACTGGAACTTTTCTTGTTGCATATACTGGAACTTGTTTTGTCGTATATACTGGTTTTGTCTCATATACTGGAACTGTTTCTGTCTTATATTCCGTTTTATATACTGGAACTACTTCATATACATCCCAAGTATAAGAAGTTCTTACAGCACAGCTTGAACAACTTTGAGAAGTTCTAGATCCTCTTTTTACATAAATATATTTTGATGTATTAGAAGGTATCGTTGTTCCACTATCAGATTTAACATATTTAGTTGTTGTACCAGATTGAACACGATATGCCTTACGTACTGTTTGTGTACCAACTTGAACTTTTGTTGTACCTGTTTGTACTCTTTCCGTTTTATATCCAGATACATATTGTTCATCTTTATATTCTTTTACATATTGTTCATCTTTATATTCTTTGATATATTTTTTATCAATATAACGTGATACATACTTTTCTACAGCTTGTTTAGCTACATAGGTTTGTAATTTTGTACCCGTTTGTACTTTTTCCGTTTTTTCACTAATTTTTTCTTCTACTACTTTTGTCTGTACTTCCGTGTTACTATCAGCAGTTACTTTATTTTTAGACCAATCTGACCATGGTGTATAAGACCAAGTACCATCAGTTGTTTTCTTATATTCACAGATATATTTTTTAGTTGTACTTGTACTAGGTTTTGGAGATGGGTTTACGACTGGTGTTTGCTTTTCACATACACCGGTTGCCTTACAATAGTCGTAGCAGCCAAGATATACCATAATATAGTCTTCTTGTGAACCACAGCTTAAGTTAACCTTCATTCGATATTCTTCATCATATTTAGTAATTTCAACATATGATTTTTCAGCACTACAGTAGTTTCCATCTTTATCGATTAATTTTAAAACTAAATGTTTTTCATACATTTGCGCTAAAGTCATCTTATCGCTTTGACCAACTTTTTGTGGCAAACGCTCATTAGTATAGTAACCAACAGCTGCATCTTTCATTCTTTCAATATTATCAGCAAATATTTGGTTATATAAAGCGGCTAAACGATCAATTGATGTCTCACTAGCATTTTGTTTCTCATTATCAGCGCTAGCATCAGCTTTAGACTCTGTTTGTGTTTTATTAATATTGTCATTAAAAAACTTGCGCATATATCCCTTAGTTGGGAATAACCACACTAATAAAATGACAAATAAAACGACAAAAAATATTTGAATTAATATATCCTTGACGGAAAATGTCTCTCTTCTTTCTTCGTACATACAAATCCCCCTCTTTTCACAAGTTGTGCCCTATATTAGCACTTTTTTAAATAATTGTCAAGTTGAAATTAAGAACTATTAAGTCAAAAAAGCATTTTTAACAAATGCTCCTAAAATTTTATATGTGAAAACAAATATTTTAGGTGTTTTTTCATATTTTTGCCTGTATCACAAGCCTTATATTCCCTTTTTATCTTTGGAAGCAATCGCCACGATTGTCATTCCGACATTACCTGCAAAAATTTGATAATCTAAAACATATTTATTTTTCTTTAAAGTTTCATGTGTTGTATGGCGAATTACACCAGAACCAATACCATGAACAATAACTACATTAGTGTTTCCCATAATATAATTATCATAAATAAACTCATTAATCTTTATTTTGGCATATAAGCTATCGAAGCCATGCAAATCAAGTGATGGTAAATTATCTACAAATATTATCTCATTTAAGTTCATTAAAGACTTCGTCCATTTCATCTTTAGAGAAAATAGAATTACGACCACCAATTCTTGTTACACTCATTGCTCCCGCAACATTAGCGTAGCGAAGAACTTTTTCTAATGGCCAATTAGAAGCAATACCATAAGCAAAAGCACCATGGAATATATCTCCTGCGCCTGTTGAATCAACAGCCTTAACGTGAACAGATGGAACAACTGTTACTTCCCCATCTTTCTTATAGGCGCAGCCTTCATCTTCTAACGTTACAACAATCGTCGTATTAAACTCATTTTCTAACATATTAAAAGCTTTTTCTAGTGATGCTTGATCCGTGATAGGGGTATGACTAACTAATTCCATAAAATCTTTAGAACATACAACATAATCAGCCATATAGCACAAATCTTTAACTTCTTTACGATCTCTACCAGCGTCAATAATAACGACAGCATCAGGGTATTTTTCAATCATTTTCTTTGACATTTCATACTCTTGCCCATCAACTAAAATGATATCTGGGTCAATATCGATATCCACATCATGCATCTTCATATCACTTGGACGGTAAGTTAAAATTGTTCTACTACCCGTTGAGGTATTAGCAATGATGTGGCTTGATGTTGTCGTATATTCATCACTTAATTGTAAGTAATCTGTGTTAACGCCAATACTGCGGAACTCATCACGAATTCTTTTACCATATAAGTCATTACCAACGATTCCCGCAAAGTAGACATTACAGCCCCATTTTGCTAAAAGATAAGCAGCATTACCAGCTGGTCCTCCTCCACATTCAATCCGATCGTGAACACGATTTTTCGTATTTTCTTTAGGATAGACATCAAGTGGTGTCGTTATATCATAAGCACTATGTCCAATACATAATATTTTCATATCATCACCTAATATAATTATAATCAAAATTAAAGGTAAAGTAAATAATTTAAAGATTTTTATAACAAAAAAAGATTAAGGATAAACCTTAATCTTCAGCTTTTAATTCCTTTAAAGCAGCTTGAGCAGCAGCTAAACGAGCGATTGGAACACGATATGGGCTGCAAGATACGTAAGTTAAACCAATCTTATGGCAGAACTCAATACTTGATGGTTCACCACCATGCTCACCACAGATACCTAATTTAATATCAGGACGGAAACTACGACCTTTATTAACAGCCATCTTAACTAATTCACCGACACCAGTTTGATCTAGTTTAGCAAATGGATCTGATTCATAAATCTTATTTTGATAATAAGAATCTAAGAACTTACCAGCATCATCACGTGAGAAACCAAAAGTCATTTGTGTTAAATCATTTGTACCAAATGAGAAGAACTCAGCTTCAACGGCGATTTGACCAGCTGTAATAGCGGCTCTTGGTATTTCAATCATTGTACCAATATGATATTTCATAAATGAATGTTTCTCTTGTTTTACTTTTTCAGCTGTCTCAACAACAATATCTTTAACAAACTTTAACTCTTTAACTTCCCCAACTAATGGAATCATAATTTCAGGAACAATTTCGATATTTTCTTCCTCACTAACTTCAATAGCAGCTTCCATTAAAGCACGTGTTTGCATTCTAGCAATCTCTGGATAAGTAACAGCTAAACGGCAACCACGATGACCCATCATTGGGTTAAACTCATGTAATTCACTAATCTTATTTTTCAATGCTTCAATACTTACATTCATATCTTTAGCTAACGCTTCAATATCCTCTTCATTAGTTGGTAAGAACTCATGTAGAGGTGGATCTAAGTATCTAACAGTCATTGGTAAGGTCTTTAATTCTTTATACATAGCTTTGAAGTCAGCTTTTTGGAATGGAATTAACTCATTTAAGGCTTCTTCACGAGCTTCAACGGTATCAGCTAAAATCATCTTACGAATCTTTGGAATACGATCTTCTTCAAAGAACATATGCTCTGTACGGCATAAACCAATACCTTCAGCACCTAATTCTAGAGCTTTCTTTGTATCTCTTGGATTATCAGCATTTGTTCTAACGCCTAACCGACGAGCATCATCAGCCCACCCCATAAGACGACCAAAGTTACCACTAACAGTTGCTTCAACAGTCTTAATATCACCATCATAGATTTTACCAGTTGTACCATCAAGAGAAATATAATCGCCTTCATGGTATGTTTTACCACCTAAAGTAAACTCTTTAGTTTCTTCATTAATCTTGATATCGCCACATCCAGATACACAGCAAGTACCCATACCACGCGCTACAACAGCAGCATGACTTGTCATACCACCACGAGCCGTTAAGATACCTTGAGATGCAACCATACCTTCGATATCCTCTGGCGTTGTTTCAAGACGAACAAGAATAACTCTTTCACCTTTACCACCAGTACCTTGTTCTTTAGCTTCTTCAGCCGTAAAGACAACTTTACCAGCAGCAGCACCAGGAGATGCAGGTAATCCTTCACCAATAACCGTGCCCTCTTTTAAAGCCTTTTCATCAAAAGTTGGGTGTAGTAATTGATCTAATGATTTAGCATCAATTCGAAGAACAGCTTCTTCTTTGGTAATCATTTCTTCATCAACTAAATCACAAGCAATTTGAATAGCAGCATGAGCTGTTCTTTTACCATTACGTGTTTGTAAGAAATATAATTTACCTTCTTGGATAGTAAATTCCATATCTTGCATATCACGATAATGTTTTTCAAGCATCGTTGCTGTTTTAACAAATTCATCGTAGCAATCCGGCATATCTTCAGCTAATTTACTGATTGGTTGTGGTGTTCTGACGCCGGCAACAACATCTTCACCTTGAGCATTGATTAAGTATTCACCATAAATACCCTTTTCCCCAGTTGATGGGTTACGAGTGAAGGCTACACCAGTACCAGATGTATCACCCATATTACCGAAAACCATAGCTTGAACGTTAACAGCCGTTCCCCAATCAGATGGAATATCATTCATCCGACGATAAACAATAGCTCTTGGATTATCCCATGATCTAAATACTGCTTTAACAGCACCTAACAATTGATCTTTTGGATCTTGTGGGAAAGCTTCACCAATAGCTTCTTCATAAACTTTTTTAAAACGATTAACTAATTCTTTTAAGTCATCGGTTGTAAGCTCGGTATCATATTTAACGCCTTTAGCTTCTTTTACTTCGTCGATAATTTTTTCAAAATGTGATTTTGGAACTTCCATAACAACATCAGAATACATTTGAATAAACCGACGATATGAATCATAAGCAAAACGTGGATTATCAGTCTTTTTAGCAAATCCTTCAACTGACGTATCATTTAAACCTAAGTTCAAGATGGTATCCATCATACCTGGCATTGATGCTCTAGCACCACTTCGAACAGATACTAAAAGTGGGTCATCATTATCACCAAATTTTTTACCTTGCATTTGTTCTAGTTCTTTTAATGCAGCATAAATTTGTCCTTCAATTTCTCTTGAAAGAGTCTGACTATTGTCATAATAATCTGTACAAGCCTCGGTTGTAACAGTAAATCCTGGTGGGATTGGTAATCCTAAATTAGTCATTTCAGCTAAGTTAGCACCTTTACCACCTAGAAGGTTACGCATTTCCGCATTACCTTCGCTAAATAAGTATACAAACTTCATTTTATCCTCCTAATCTATTAATTATTATATCATTTTTAACTATCGTATGACAACCAAATTATAGTAATTTATCCTAAATTTACACATTCGTTATGCCCATAACTTTTTCTAAGTAGCATTTCCCGCATAATGGTTCATAAGTTACATCTCCCACGCCATCAATAGCAACATCTTCGCCATCAGTAACAAACTTACCATTTACCTTACGGCCTTGGAACTTAGCTTTCGCCCCACAAGAACAAATAGTTACTAATTCTTCTAACTCATCAGCTAATTCCATTAATGTTCGACTGCCAGTAAATAACTTCGATTTAAACGTTGTCCTAAGACCATAACAGATGACAGGAATATTACTAAGCTTACTTATTTTCCATAAGTCTTCAACTTGATAAGGTTGTAAAAACTGCGCTTCATCAACTAAAATACAAGCGACATCTCGCAAGTCAATTTTTTCTAAGACATTATCAAATGGTCTTAATATAACATCAGCTTGTTTTTTTAAACCAATTCTTGTAACAATACTTCCCCCACCTTTAGAATCAATAGCGGGTTTAACAATAATTGCCCTTAAACCATTTTCTTGATAGTTGTGAGCTGTTTGTAATAGATGCATTGTTTTACCACAATTCATCGCACCATAACGAAAATATAACTTTGCCATAAATCCCCCTACTTATGCGCTCTTGGATGCGCACTTAGATATACATTTCTTAAATGTTCATTAGTTAGGTGCGTATAAATCGTCGTTGTACTCAATGATTCATGACCTAATAATTGTTGAACACTTCTTAAATCAGCCCCATTATTTAACATATCGGTCGCGAATGTATGTCGTAAAACGTGGGGTGAGATATGAATTTTAAGACCAGCTGTTTGAACGGCATTATCAATAATCGTTCTTACCTCTCTTGTATTAACCTGATTACCTCGTTTACTTAATAATAAGTAAGGAGCGTTTTTACTATCTAACTTCGGGCGAGCGTCTTTTAGATAAGCATCAAGCAAATTTTTACAACGTTCCCCATATAGAACAATTCGCTCTTTACTGCCTTTACCTAAAATGCTTATTTCACATTTATTCATATTGATATCTTTTAAAGTTATACCAACTAATTCACTAACTCGAATACCCGTAGCATATAGAAGTTCTAACATTAAAGCATCCCTTAACCCTAATGGTGTCTTTTGATCAGGCGCTCCTAAGATGGCTTCTAATTCACTTGTATAAATAATTTTGGGCAATTTCTTTTCCATCTTTGGATTACTAATTAAAAGCATCGGATTATTCGTAATTAAATCTTGTTTTTTTAAATATTTGAAAAAACTTCGCAGTGAGGAAATATGTCTTGCAATCGCCCTATTAGCATATTTCTTATCATAGAGAAAATTAAGGTATTTCCGAATAATTTGATAATCAACTTTCTTAATATCATTAATTTTTTCTTCCTTTAAAAAGATATTAAATAAATCGAGGTCATCACGATAATTAATAATAGTATTCACAGAATATTGTTTTTCATTCTGTAAAACAGCTAAATATGCATCAATTAACTTTTCCGTATTATCACCTAATTCATCTTTTTATAGGCACTAATATAAAGGCCAGCGATAATATCAGCAAACATCTTAGCTGACTCATATGTCTTAAAATGATATGGTCTTATAATAACGGTATCACGATCTTTGAAAAGTTCTTTATACATCGTTTCGATAACTTCATCAGTCGTTAATACTAAAACCGTTATGCCATTTAAAGAAGCATAGTTAATTTTAGCTTCCAAATCAGCATTATAATCATTAGCGTATACTAGAACGAAAGCAGAATTAACATATATTTTTTTAAACTCTTCGGTAAGAGGTAATGATACATTAGCATTATATGGATAATAAATTGGATTTTTAAAACAACGTCTACAATTATTATATAGTTCAATATAATCATTATGATATTCGCGGTTTACAATCCCCCCGAAAAGGAAAACTGGTTTCTTTGGATTAATAGCTCGTCCATATTTTTTAAAGAAATTAGGATGTTCAAAAAGAAGAAAGGGATTATTAGTAGGTTTCTCTTCTTGTGGTAAAGCATTTGCGCTAGGAGTTTCCACTTTCGTGTTTTCTACTTTAGGCACTTCTAGTTTAGGAAGAGGTTCAGAAACTTTAGATACTTTTTTCTTTGCCTTTAATTTTTGAACATAGCTATGATATAAACTATCAATGGTTGGCAAATCATCATTAGGGAAATCTTCAAGATAATTACTATATTGATCACAAATTTTACGAACAAAAGTAAAATATTCTTCATCCGTAAAATTCTTAACTACTTTCTTCAAGTTTTCATTAATTATCGTATCACTTACGGCATCATCCATAATCGCATCAAAAAACTCTTTATCTAACAAATTTGGTTCGTCAGTTAGAGCATACCTTAAGAAAGAACGATTTTTAATGATTAATCTAAACGCAATTAAATGCTTTTTATACATAACAAAGCGCTCTTTATCATCCGGCATAAAAATACGTAATTTAAGATCATAATCCGGTGTATTCTCAATATCATAAGTGTGATTAAATTCTTTTATTTTATCTGGATATTCTTTTAAAACCCCTTTTGCCGTTTCAAACTTTACGGTATATTTATCAATGTCAGTTAACTCACCATCCATTAAATGAATAGCGTTAACACTTGAATTATTAAGTGAAATACATAGAAATGCCATACTACCACCTAATATAATTATAGTCATTATAACACTAAAAAATCAAGTCTTTTGACTTGATTATCTTAATTAAAATTATCAATACCTTTCGTAAATTCATCGACAAGTTTATTAAATTGAACAAGGTTTTGACTAAGTTCTGTCCGCTCTTTATCTAACTCTTTTCTTTCGTTAGCAAGATTAGTTCTTTCTGCATCTAATTGTTCTTTACGTTTAACTAATCCTAATTCAACTTGTTCGATATTCTTATTACGACTATCATAAGACTCCCGTAGTTCATCTTCTAATTTCTTTAAATTAGCTAGGGATGTATTTTTATAACTTTCAAACTCAGCTCGATCTTTAGCTAAGGCTTCTTGATCAGCGCGAAGAGTTACTAGTTCTTTTTCAATCTCACTCTTTTTAGCTTGAAGTTTAGCATAGACATCTTCTTTATAAGTGTTTATTTCTGCATAATCTTTTTTCTTATTAGCCTCATGTTCTTGTTGCATCCGGCGTAATTCTTCATAACGCTCATCAATTTTACGTTTAATCTCCGTATTACGATTAACAATCTCGGAAGCACCTTTAACGTTATTTGAAACTTTATCAAATAATTGATTTAAGTCTTGAATAGTTGTCCGAACAGGAGCTGGTGTCTCTTCTTTAGCCTTTGGTGGCGTAACTGGTTGGACTTGAGGATTAACATTACGTTCAACCCGACTTGGACTTATTGGCCGCGCTTTAATATTACGATTTAAATAAGCATCGACGCTTGAAACTTGTGATAGTGCATCTTCTTTAGAAGACGTATTATCAGTTTTTACTTCTTCGTGATGTGGCGTAATTAATTCAACAACCGGTGCATCATCATCTTTTTCAGTATATAAATCGATTTTAGGTTTATTATCTTCAACTTTTGGTTCATTATAATCCATATAAAAGTCAGCTAAATCATCTTCTTCTTTAGTCGAACTAATAGGTTTAATATCTTCATCATCCAAAAGTTTTAAATCGTCATCTTCATAGTTTAAACTATTTAGTTCTGATAAAATATCATCACTATTTACGTCTGCAATATTTTTCATACTTCACCTCGACATTTACTCAGAAACATCGGGGTTAATACGATAGTTATCTATAAAATCTCTAACATTCGCACAACTATTGACTAATTCCTTTGCTTCTAAGTACATTTTTTCTCGATCAAGCTGTTTTTGTTTTTCATATTCTTCTTTTTCAGCTTGAAAACTATCTTCGGACAATTTGCGAAGGCTTTCCCATTCTTGTTTTGTGCGTTCAAACTTAGCTTTTTCATTTTCTAACTCTTGCCGTTCAAGACGAATCTTTTCTAATTCGAGATGCTTTTCCATTTCAAACAAAGCTCGTTCTTCATCCAAACTGTTAAGAGATGGTATCTCTTCTTCAGAAGGCGCGGCTTCATCTATTTTTTCATCTTGCACTTCTTCGGCATCAGTGTTAGAGGCGATAATTTCATGAAGAAGTTTATCAAGTTCTTCATCATCCATATTGACAAGATCATCAGCTAAAATTTCTTCTACAGCGGGTGCTGATGGGAACTCATCATCGTCACCTAAAGAAGTTAAATTGGTGACATCAAATAATAAATCATCGTCATCGTTTAGGATTACCATATCTAAATTGTCGTCCACTTGTATCACCACACAACCTCTTTTTAATTCTTCGCAAGTATTATATCATAACCCAAATTAAAAAAACAATATTTTATAATGGATTTATATCAATTTCTACTTTTAATTTAGGCGTAACATATTTTTGATTAATAAAAGTTAAGGCTTCCATTAATTCTTTTGATTTTTTATACTTAATAGTAATTTGAATATAATAATTGTTATTTACTTTTGAGATAAAAGCATTACTTGGTCCTAAAACAATAATTTTAGAAACATTATTACGTAAATACTGAGTAATTTTAGTTGCTTCTTTATAACATTCATCATAGTCTTTACCAATTACTTGAATCATTGTTAAATTATAAAATGGTGGATATTTCAATTGCTTTCGAACATTCATTTCCTCTTCATAGAATCCTTCATAATCGTGGATCTTAGCTTTTAAAATACTATAGTGATTTAAATTAAAACCTTGAATAATTACTTGTCCTAATTTATCCCCTCGACCAGCACGACCGGCTACTTGATCAAGCAATGAAAATGTTCTTTCTGCACTCCGAAAGTCAGGAATATTTAAACTGGCATCACCATTAACAACACCAACTAAAGTTACATTTTCAAAATCAAGTCCTTTAGCAATCATCTGGGTTCCAACTAAAATATCATACTCATAATTTTTAAAAGCGGTAAGAATACTAGAATGACTTCCCTTTTTCGAAGTTGTATCAATATCCATTCGAATGATTCGGGCGGTTGGTAAAAGACGCGCTAATTCTTCTTCAAGGCGCTCTGTACCAAGACCGAATTGATTAATTTTATCACTTTTACAGTTAGGGCATATTTTCGGTTTATATGTCGTATAATCGCAATAATGACAACGCATCGTATTAGTTTTCTTATGATAAGTAAGTGGTATCTCACAATTAGGACACATTACTTTATAACCACACTCATGACATAAAACAGTTGTCGCATAACCTCTTCGATTTAAAAGAATAATAGCTTGTTCTTTTTTTTCGAGGATTGTATTTAGAGCTTGAAGTAGCGGTTTAGAAATGATGGGATGACCATGTTTTATCTCATCAGCCATATCAATTAAACTAACTTCCGGTAAATTGTTATTGATACGTTTAGTTAAACGAAGCAATTCATAAATACCCATCTTAGCACGTGTAAAGCTTTCTAAAGATGGTGTAGCGCTACCGAATAAAACGGGAATATGATGATACTTAGCACGAAAGATAGCTATATCAACAGCATAATAGCGAGGATTAGTTTCTTGCTTATATGTTTTGGTATGTTCTTCATCTAAAATAATAATACCAAGATTTTTAAAAGGTGCAAAAATAGCACTCCGAGCGCCAATGGCAATATGAACCTCACCGCGGACGATTTTACGCCATTCATCATATCTTTCAGCATCACTAAGACGGGAATGCAAAACCGCAATATCACTTCCAAAACGTCGTTCAAACTGACTGACTAGTTGCGGTGTTAAACTGATTTCAGGAACTAAAATAATAGCGTCTTTTCCTCTTTTTAAAGTATCCGCAATAATGCGCATATATACTTCCGTTTTACCACTACCGGTTACACCATATAAAAGGAAAGGATGAAAAGTATCTTTGGAAGCGATAACTTTCGTAACAGCTTGTTTTTGCTCTTTATTTAAAGTAACAAGTTGTTCATCCTGTTTTAAAGCATAATTAAGTCTATAAACCTCCTGATATTCTTCTTTGATGACACCTTTTTGAAGGAGTGTCTTTATCGGTGAGGCATAGTCTTTCAATTCCTTTTTTAAAATAGTTTTATCAGCTAACATTGCTAACAATTCTTTTTGCTTAGTATTTGCTCCCACATAAGATGGATCAACTAATTTAAGATATGTTTCATATTTTTCTTTAATTTTAACACCATTTTTAGCTTTTAGGGCTTTGGGTAACATAGCTTGATAAGAAGCCATTTTGGTAGCCAGACTTTTTTTACTTATATAATTACCAATTTCAATCAATTCATCAGTTAAAATAGTCTCTTCATCAATAACTTCAATGACATCCTTTAATTTACCATCAAAAGAACTGGTCTTACTGATATTTATGACAAAACCCTCTAGCTTTTTAGAGCCAAATGGAACTAAGACACGCTTCCCAATGGCTATACTATCCTTTAAAGCTAGAGGTACATTATAATCAAATAATTTATCAACAGCCTTAGCTGTTATTTCCACCAAAACCTGCGCTACCACAAATATCCCCCTTAATTTTTCAATGCTCGTAAAGCATCTTTTACTTGTTTATTATAATTATCAATACTTTTTAAGAAAATATTTTGAATATTTTGCTCCCTGATTTTCTTCTTATTATACTCATCTTCAAACTTCTTGGTAATCATCCTTTTAAAACTTTTTTCATCCATGGAAGACGTAACAACCATTTTTTCAATGAGACGATTAAGAAATGTTTGATATGCATTAACACCACTTTGATCATCTTTTATAGTTTGAAGCGTTTGATAAGCTAAATAAGAAAGAGTTAGACTGCGCTCATCCAATAATTTTTTCGTTTTATCATCATCTAAAACTTTCGATGTAGCTTTAAAGTTTTCAATAAAATTATATAATTCTAAAGCTTTACGATAGTTTGTTTCTTCCTCTAAAATAGGTGTCTTACTGACAGGATTTCTCACCAGGGAACTATCTTTTAATTTTTCAACGAAAGGACTTTTTAAAAGCGATGTTACAATCGCACTTACTCTATCGATGCGTTCTTTAAAAGTTAGTCCATAAGATGATCCCATTTTATCACTCTTATAGTCAATTGATACTTTAATATCAACACTAACATCGGCGTCATTTAGGGATGACTTTAAAGTTGATACATAGTTAGAAGAAGCTCCAATATTACCATTGAAGAAGCGATTTTCTTCTAGAATAATAAAATCATTCAAACGATATAAAAGCGTTTTAATAAAACGATTTTCATAGGATGTTTCGACATCTTGATCAGCTTCACTATAATCAAAGTTAACAATATTAGATACAAAAGGCAAATATTGTTCGACTTGATTAAGCCAAGAATAATCATAGTCTTTAGAACTTATTTGACCCTTGACATCCATCTTGGCATCTTTGGTAAAAGAATCATAATTATCATCTGCTATACTCATCAAGTCAACCATTTTATCGTTCATAACTCACCTATTTTCTATCACGTTAATTCCTAATTCATCATCTAGAATGAATTTAGCATTTTTTACTTCCCACACTTTATGATATGAAGGAAAAGTATCATATAATTCCCTTGTCATAAAAACATAATCAAACAAATCAAAACTGTTGCTAGCAAGTTTTAATTTTGAAGAAATATTATTTGTTGCAACCTTATACCCCTTCGCAGCTAACATCTTTAGACTACTCATATTATGACGAATATCATCATAGTCAAAAGTTAAAATAATTTTCTTACGAAAATCCCGATTATTTAAAATGCGATCTAAACTTAAAAGATTTTTATTTTTCATTAAATAATCACTCTTTAAAGGGAAAAAATAATAATTATTTCTCTTTCCTTTTAAATATTCCTTTAAAATCCAAAAGGTTAACTTTTCAAGATATATTGTACATAAATCGTCATTAATTCCCTTTGTGAATCTCGCCTTTTCAAGTTCTAAAGTATCATAACGACTAAGTTGTTTAATATCATAATAGTAACTAACCATATAGTAATTATCGTTTTTAACATAACGATGAAACTGTAAAATAAAGGAATTGTTATCAAGAGCTTTAAAGAACTTCTTCTCTGCCGTTACATCTTTACGACCCCTTATAAGTAATTCTTTATTAAGCGGTTCTAACTCACTTGCTGTTACTTTAATTCTTTTAGCAAAATCATTAAAAAAGGCCTGCAGACGATCTTCTAATGGTAGGTCGTTATTAAACTCATTAGTATATTCATCAACCTTTAAGGCTAGATAAATGAGATTAGAAAGAATGACAATCGTATTGATGTCATCATTAATTTGACTATCTAAACCACTATTTTGATAAAAAAGAAGCGATGAGGTTAAAACATCTTTAATCATTGATGGAGTACTCTCTTTGATTTCAAAATATTTAGACAATAGTTCATAATTTGTTTCAGGATGAAAGTAATACTCTGTCATATATATTTCAATTATCTTATTAATAATTTTAGTTAACTTAACATTTCTTTTTAAAGTATATTTAGTGAATATCTCAGCATAACGACATATATTTTGTCCCTTACGCCATATAAATAAAGAAATAATGTCATTTTCCACTATACCACTTCCCAAGTATCTACTTACTAAATCGTATCATAAACAACGACAATTTACAAGAAAAAAAACGCCAATAAAAGGCGTCCTTTAATAATTTAATTTTTTGGTGTTTGCACATTTGATGCGGCTTGATTTGACGTTACCTGATTAGATGTTGTTTGATTAGAAGTTACTTGATTTGATGCTGTTTGATTTGACGTCGTTGGAGTAGTTGGGGTTTGATTTGATGTCGCTTGATCCGTGGTTGGATTTTGATTAGATGTTTGGATAGTATTACAAGGACATAAATTAATTTTGCAAGCATCAGGTGTCGTCGTTGTCGTACAGCAACTACATTGATCAGATGTGTAAACGATCTGTCTTTTAATATTATTTGGTAATTTAAAAGTAACATCATTTTCAAAGTATAAGGCATCATCGTTATCTAAATCAAAGAAAATCGTCTTATCATCAAGAACCATTTTATATTTCCCATAAACAACAGCCTTAACAGTATCATTAAGATCAACATCTTTAAGGTATCCCTTAACCTCATTTGGATTGACAATATCTAATTTGGTATATTTATAGCCATTGATATTGGCATCATATACGTAATCTGTAACATATAATTCAATATTGTTAATTACACCAATCGGCATAGCTTCTTTCTTTTCTGTTTCTTCTTTAGTCGCATCAGTTTCTGGCTGATGTGTTGTCATATAAACAAATCCCGCTAACATTGCAACAAACATTATGCCAAAGATAGCTAAAACTTTCTTATTCATATCGTCACCTACTATAATTATTATATCAATTATAGTTTATAAATACAATAATAAAAAACGGTTACCCGTTTTTTATTTACTACGAAGAGTGGCCCCCATCTTCGTTTCAACTTCTTTAATGATTTTATCAAAAGCGATGGTTACTTCTTCATCGTTTAATGTTCTAGTTGGATCAGAGAATGTTAAACCAAAGGCGATGGATTTTTCATTTTCACCAACATTTTCACCGACATAGACATCAAAAACACTAATGTCAGTAAGAAGACGGCCACCCGCTCTTCTAATAGTATTAATAATACTATTTGCTTCAACATCTTTTTTAACTACAAACGCTAAATCTTTCTTTACCTCAGGATATTTAGAAGCTTCTTTATACTTAATTGGTTTAATCTTCTTTTCATATAGTTTACTCATTGATATTTCCGCGACATAGACTTCATCTTTTTTATAACTTGGATGAACTCTTCCAATAATACCAATTGATTCCCGGTCTAAAGTAATAGTCGCACTCATACCCGGATGAAGTTCTGGTATTACTTCTTTAACAAAATCATAACGATTTTTAAATCCTAGATAATCTAGCATATTACTTATGATACCTTTTAAGACATAAAAGTCGGCTTTAACTGATGTCATTTGCCAGTTATTAGATAGGTAATTACCTTTCATTAAAATGGCAACTTTACTGTCTTCAGCGTAAGCGGCATCATAAGTTTTAGCGATTTCATAGATCATCACATCATCAACGTGACGAGCTTTATTATATTCATAAACATTAATAAGCGATGGAATAAGACTTGTTCTTATAATAGCTTTATCCAAACTCATTGGATTTGGTAAAACAATTTGACTCTTATCCTCATACTTAAAAGTATCAGCCATTTCTTTACTAATCAAGGTATAGTTTTTGGTCTCATTCAAGCCTAAAGAGCGAAGACGCGAAGATATTTGCTTACGAATTAGAACATCGCCAACATAAACCCCTCTTCTAATTGGTACAGCTGGTAAGGTTGAAACAAGATTATGATATCCATATAACCTTCCAATTTCTTCAGCAATATCATTAATATTAGAATCAATATCTAATCTTCTTCGTGGGATTGTTACCGTGAATATCCCCTTATTTTCTTTATATTCAAAATCAAGGCGACCTAACTCCGTTTTAACATCATCATCAGTTAGGGTAATACCTAACAAACGATTGATATCATTGGTCTTAAAGCTAACGGTTTTAACCTGTTTATCAGCATTATCATATAAAGTCATACCACTTAAGATTTTCGCATCAGCATATTTTTGAAGAAGATGACAAGCCCGGTTAAGAGCTTTTAAGGTATACTCATAATTTAATCCTTTACCATAGCGAATTGATGCTTCACTTTTTAGATTAAGTCTTGATGCCGTCTCTCTAATATGAACAGCATCAAAAATAGCACTTTCAATTAAAATGTCTTTGGTTGTTTCATCAACATCGGTATTCTCACCGCCCATAACGCCAGCGATACATACCGGTTTATCACCATCAGTAATGACGATATCATCACTTGTTAAGACTCTTTTGTTACCATCTAAAGTAATGATTTCTTCCTCTTCTTTAGCGTTACGAACTAAAATGTTATCGCCTAATTTATTTTTATCAAAGAAATGAAGAGGTTGACCATACTCTAACATAACGTAGTTAGAAATATCAACAACATTGTTAATCGGACGCATACCAGCGGCAATTAAACGTTTCTTGATAAACTCTGGTGATTCTTTAATAACGACATCTTTGACCATTTTAGCGGAATAAAAAGAACAATTTGGTGTATCAACCGTTAGTTTAATATGCTTATTAACGTCATCCTTAATCTCATCATAATCATCATCTGGTAAGGTTACTTTCTTATTTAAAATACAAGCGACTTCATAAGCAAAACCGATATGATAATAACAATCATTATTACGATGTTTATGAACATCCAATTCATAGATGGTATCATCGGTTCCAAGATAGATGTTTGCATCTGTTCCGGGAGGAAGATCAGTCTCAAGTTCAGTAATACCTTTAGCATAAGTTTCATCGGTTTTTTCTTCTAAACCAAGTTCAAACAAAGCACAAATCATTCCATTTGATTCTTGACCACGAATCTTACCAGCTTTAATTTCCCCACCTGGTAAAACAGCACCTGGTAAGGCTACAATAACTTTTAAACCGGCCCGAACATTGGGAGCGCCACAAACGATTTGAACAACATCTGTTCCAATATTAACTTTACATAAGTTTAAATGATCACTATCAGGATGAGGTACACATTCACTAACATAGCCAATAACTAAGTTATCGATATGACTTTGTTTAACTGCTTCAACGTTAACGCCAGCTTTGGTTACTTTAACAGCTAACTCTTTTAAATCTTCACCCTCAAGATCAACATAATCTTTAACCCAATTTAAACTAATCATTATTATCATCCCTTCTATCAAAGGTGTGTGTTTCTCTTAAATCTGTCTGATAAAATGTCCGAATATCATCGATACCGTACTTTAACATTGCTAATCTTTCAGCGCCAAAGCCGAAGGCAAAACCTGTCCATACTTCAGGGTCATAACCACAATTACGTAAAACGTTAGGGTGAACCATACCAGCACCACTTACCGTAATCCACCCGGTATTTTTACATAATGCACAACCACTGCCTTTACAAGCAAAGCATGAAATATCTGTTTCAACGGAAGGTTCCGTAAATTGATAATAACTTGGACGGAAACGCGTCTCGCAGTCTTCACCAAATAAGTGTTTAGCAATAACATCAAAAGTACCTTTTAAATCAGATAAACTGATATTTTTATCAACTAATAAGCCTTCAATTTGCATAAATTGATGGGAATGGGTTGCGTCATCGGCATCACGGCGATAAGTCTTACCAGGACAAATCATTCTAATAGGCTTATCCCCACCAGCCGCTAACATTGTCCGCGCTTGAACGGGTGAAGTTTGACTTCTAAGTAAAATAGTATCATCTTCAATATAAAAAGTATCTTGGGCATCACGAGCAGGATGGCCTTTAGGAATATTTAAAAGTTCAAAATTGTAGTGATCCTCTTCTACTTCTGGTCCATCAACAACATCATAGCCCATTGACATAAAGACATCTTCGACATCTTCAACAACTTTCTCTAAAATATTAGGAGCTCCAACACTAATACTTGTCGCTGGTAACGTTACATCGATATCTTCACTTTTTAATTTTTCATTTAAAACGCGTTCATCGATTTCCTTTTTCTTTTCATCAATTAAAGCCGTAGCTTCTTCTTTAACTTGATTTAATTTAGCGCCAAAGTCTTTTCTTTCTTCCGGTTTTAAAGAGCCAATTTGACTTGATAAAGCACTAATACTACCCTTTTTACCTAAATAAGTAACCCGTAAATTATTTAGTTCTATCTCATCATTTACCTTTTTAATTTCTTCTTTTAACTTCTCTAAGATATTATCTAAGTCTTGCATTTTATCCCTCCTAACAAAAAAAGTATTATGGTATAGGGACGCCCGAGCGTGGTACCACCCTATTTCATAATACGATTATGCACTCTATGACTATAACGCGTCACCGTTATAAATTTTCTTTTATAACGCTAGAAAGTGAATTCACTAAGATTAACTGTTAATTTCCACCAACCATTAACTCTCTTTTAGTTAATTACTTACCTACTACTCTTTCATCTTGGCTTTCAAAACAAACACATTGTAACATATTTACGTTAAAATGTAAATAATCATTATTTAATTTCGCTAAAATATAAATTAGCTTCCCGTTCATGTTTAAACGTTGTCGTCATACCGTGACCAGGATAAATAGTTACATCTCCGGGAATAAAGCTTACTTTCTTTAAACTTTCCAGCATCTCACTTAAGTTACCGGTTTCAAGATCGGTTCTACCAATGGACTCATAAAAGATAAAATCACCACCAAAGAAAGCTTTATCTTTCTTAAAGTAAAGACTAATCGCATCACTTTTATGACCCGGTGTGTAAAGGACATCAAAAGTAAACTTACCTAAAGTTACTTCTTCCTCTTTCAAATTATGATAGTCATATATTTGTTCTTCAGAAAAAAGGAAAAGCACTCCTACGTGATCAAAATGGTGATGGGTAACAATAACGCCATCGATAATTTTATCTTTGATAGCTTCTTTTATTTTAGGAGCATCATCACCAGGATCAATAATTAAAAGATGATTATCAATACTAAGAAGGTAACAATTCGTCTCTAATGGTCCAACAACAAGAGTTTCTATCTTCATCAAATCACTTCCTAATCATATCAATTAAATAATCAATAAGGTGTTCATTAAATCCTAAAGGAATAGGCGCACCCGCTGCGTGAATGTGTCCTTTACCATTAAATAAACTAGCAAAGGCATTAACATCAGCCTTATCATCCAAACTACGAAAACTTAAGCTACGATTTAAATTGATAACGGCAATTAAATCAACCTCATTTTTATAATAATTAGCAAGTGTATTACCAACCTCACTCCGGTATTGTTCAGCAAAGACAAATCCCACTTTATAGCCTTGAACATCTCTAATAATAACTTTATCTTTTAAGTTTTCAATATATTCATCTTTACGCCGTTCGTCAATTTCTAAAATCGTCTTTTCGGTCTCATCAAAATAGAAAGTATCACTTTCTCTTAAAAAACTAGTATATTTAGAAATAAACTTTAATATGCCATAATTAGCAAGTAAAGCTCCTAAGTTTCTCGACTCTAAAAAAAGAGGACTAGAGGTATCCCAAGTATCACCCACTCTTACAAGTTCAACCATATCTTTGACACATTTTTTCCTAATAATAGCATTATCATAGTTTGTTAAAAGATAATTATAATAAATCGTTGTCCCACTTTCTCTTTTGCCATTTTGTTCCAATATAACTTTAGCAAACGGATAAGCATTTAATTCTAATGCCCCTTCATGGTGATCAAAAAGGTGGATTTTATCTTTAAGGGGACTATTTTTAATCATATCAGCTACGCTCACGCTAAAACTTAAATCGGTAATGATAATCTCATCATACTGACTAAATGTATCATTTTGCATTGACTCTTTCATATAATCATCAACATCTTTAGCTTCTAATAATTTATAGTCATAATCACCAAAAACTAAATCCGTTAGAATAACTGGCATAATACCATCTGGATCAGCGATATGGGAAATTAGTAATCTCTTCATTTTAATCTTCCTTTTCTAAAACTTCTTTAACAGGTCCATAAGTCTTACGATAGCCATCAATTAAGCCATATTTATGAATAGCTTCAATATGGGCTTTCGTAGGATAACCCTTATGTTTAGCATAACCATACATCGGATATTTTTGATCTAGTTCATACATCATCCTATCTCTTGTTACTTTAGCAACGACACTAGCAGCTGCAATACTAATACTTTTAGCGTCACCCTTAATAATTGAGGTTGTTGGTATATCAAGATTAAGAGGCATCGCATCAATTAAAATATGATCGATGGGTACTTGTTTTCTTACTTCTTCAATCGCTCTTAACATCGCTATTTTTGTAGCCTCATATATATTATACTTATCGATTTCTTCAGCTGTACATTCACCAATTCCATAAGCAACACAGTTATTGATGATATAATCATAAAACTTATCCCGTTTTTTCTCACTTAATTTTTTAGAATCGGTTAGACCATCTAAAACAAAATCGGAAGGTAAAATAACGCAAGCGGTAATAACAGAACCAACTAAAGGGCCCCTTCCTACTTCATCAACACCAGCGATATATTTTAATCCTTTAGCGTATAATTCTTTTTCATATTGCCATAAATCTACTTCCATAAGCCACCTCGAATAAATATAAAACGATTTCTCCCTTGCATATCTTTTGCAATTTGAACATCAACGTCTCCTAAATATTGATGCGCTAAAGATGTAATATCTTCACCTAAACTATCCCCTATTTCAAAAGCAATTAAATACTTATCTTTGATATTTTTATGACACGTTTTTAAAATTAAATCATAAAAATATAAACCATTATTAGGAGCATATAAAGCTAGATGTGGTTCATTATTTTTAACAACATCCATAATTTCTTCATCGATAGCAATATACGGAGGATTACTAATAATAACATCAAACTTACCCGTAACCGCATCTAACATATCGCTTTTAATAAAATTAATTTTCGCATCATTATCTTTAGCGTTTACTTTAGCCAAAGCTAGAGCATCACTTGATATATCAACCGCTGTAACATTTAAGTCCGGACGTTCCTTTTTTAAGGCAATAGCAATACAACCGCTACCAGTACCAAGATCGATAACATCCTTCATATCTGTATCTTTTAGGTATTTAAGCGTTTTTTCAACTAACTCTTCGGTTTCAAAACGAGGAATTAAAACACGAGGGTCAACTTTAATCTGATAACCATAAAAAGAGACATCTCCAACAATATATTGGATAGGTTCGCCCTTATTTAATCTTTCTAAAGCCTCTTCATAATCATCTGTTTTTAAATAACGCTTTAAATATGCTTCATTATATTTTTTTAATTCATCATCACTATAATTAATACTCATAATTACTAAAGAAAGGAGATTATTCTCCTTTTAACTTTCTAGCTTGATCTTCTGTAATCAAGGCTTCAATAATATCATCTAAATCGCCATCCATAACCCGGCCTAGTTGCATTGTTGAATATCCAATGCGGTGATCAGTTACTCGGTTTTGGGGATAGTTATAAGTTCTAATTTTTTCCGAACGATCACCGGTTCCAATTTTACTCCGACGTTCTTTACCTAGTTCTTCATCTTGTCTTTCTAATTCCGCTTCATATAATCGAGCCTTTAAAACTTGCATAGCTTCCGCTTTGTTTTGAATTTGACTACGTTGATTTTGACAAGTAACGACGGTGTTCGTTGGTAAGTGGGTAATTCTAACGGCTGATGGCGTGGTATTGACACCTTGACCACCATGACCAGAAGCACAATAGACATCGATTCTTAAATCACTATCTTTAATCTCGATATCAATATCTTCTACTTCCGGCATAACTAAAACGGTTGCCGTTGAAGTTTGAATACGGCCTTGGGATTCGGTTGCGGGAACCCGTTGAACACGATGAGAACCACTTTCATATTTCATTTTTGAATAGACATTATCGCCTTTTATCCGAAACTCAACTTGCGAATATCCGCCAGCTGTACCTTCTTCAGCATTAATCTCTTCAACTTTCCAGCCTTGCTTTTCAGCATAATAACAATACATCCGATATAAGTCACCAGCAAAGATATTAGCTTCATCCCCACCGGCTGCGCCTCTTATTTCAACAATGACATCTTTACCATCATTAGGGTCTTTTGGTAAAAGTAAAATCTCTAAATTAGCTTCTAATTCTTCTTTTCTTTGGATAGATGCATCATATTCTTCTTTAGCTAACTCCCCTAGTTCTGGGTCTTTAAGCATTTCTTTAGCGTCATCAATTGAAGCCAAAACTTTTTTATATTCTAAATAAGCATCATAAGCTTCTTTTAGGGAAGCTTGTTCTTTATTTAAAGCGGTTATTTTTTTAATATCAGCGCATACTTCAGGACGCATAAGTTCATCTTGTAATTCTAAGTAGCGTTTTTCAATCGCTTGTAACCTTTCAATCATTTTAATCACCTAACTAATCAAAATTATACTATATTAACTCTTGTTTGACAAGAAAAAAGAACTAGTTAATTGTCTTCTTCTAGTTCATCTTCAGTTAAGATAGCAAGATCGCCAATGTCATCTTCATCGTCATCTAAATCATCTTCATCAGATTCCATAGCGTCAAGATTTTCTTCTTCTTCCTCGCTCTCTTCTTCTTCCGTTTCTACTTCCTCAGTATCTTCATCTTCATCATCAATACTCATAACTTGGGCTTTTTGTCTGTTACGTAAATCCCATTCAGCTGTATCATCTAAGAAAATAAATCTTTTATCGGTTGTTAGTGAGGTATAAAAGTCTCCTATTTTCGAAGTATATTCATCATCACTCATTTTAAGAAGACGACTAATCTCTTTAAAAATAGCCGCTGTATTCATCGCACCCTTTTTTTCTTTTAAAATCAATTCTGTTAAATCCGTATAGGTTAATAGTTCTAAATCTTCCTTTTTCATTTTACTTAAACTCATCAAAAAATCCCTCCAAATATTAACTACATCGTCGTTGGTATATCAATTCCTAGTAGATATAACATATCTTTAATAATATGACTTGTCATATCTAAAATACAAAGCCAATCATTTTTCTTAACTGCATCTTCTTCATTATTTATATGATTGTTTTGGTAAAAAACATTAGTTAAAACACACACATCGTATAAATATTCAGCAATAAAGTTTGGCATGCGACTGTCAAACGCCATCTTAAAGGCGAATGGTAAGTCTAATATTTTCAACCGTAAATCACGGTCATACACATTGTAGATGACATTCGTTAAAGCATTATAATCAAAGGCATTGTCATCAATGATTTTACGAATACGTAAATATGTGTATAAGATATAAGGTCCGGTTTTACCGATAACCTCAGAAAACTTGCTGATATCAAAAATGTAATCACGTTCCCGATTGTTTTCTAAATCAGCAAATTTTAAGATAGAGTTAACAATTTTATCAATATCATCATCTGATAAATTACTACTCATTTCAGATTTAGACATCAATATTTCTTTTGCTTGATCAAATAAGTTCTGAAGCTTTGGTGCATCGCCACTTCTTGTCTTATATGGTTTACCATCCTCACCATTAACAGTTCCATAGCCCAAATATTCTAACTTATTATATGCGATAATATCGGCCTTGTCACAAACTCTGAAAACTTGTTCAAAGTGTAACTCTTGCCGCAAATCAACAACATATAAAATGTGATCAGGATGAAAATCTTTAACACGCTGAATAATTGTAGCAATTTCAGTAGAAGCATAAAGATAAGCACCATTACTTTTTTTAAATAGAAGTGGTGGGACCATCTTTTTATCATCGGCTTTTGTTACATCGACAACAAGAGCTCCTTCACTTTCTTCTAAAAGATGCTTAGCATTTAAAATATCCGTCGCTTCATCTAAATAAGGATAAGCATCCGATTCGCCATACCAATAATCAAAGTGAACATCTAAATAATCATAGATACTTTTCATATCGGCTGTTGATACTTCAAGAATTTTCTGCCACCATTTATGATACTCTTCATCACCATCTTGAAGTTTCTTCGTAATCGTCGCACATTCTTCTTTAATGTCTTCATCTTCTTTACATAAAGCACTCATTTCAGGATAGATTCGGTCTAGTAAAGCGATGTTGATATCAGAAATAGCTACACCTTCTTTTTGAAGGCCATAAATAACTTCCCCTATTTGTAAGCCATAATCTCCTAAGTGGATATCACTTATAACATTATGACCTTGATATTTAATGATTCTTTTAATAGCCTCACCGACAATAGCAGTTCGCATATGACCAACGTGAAGAGGCTTAGCCACATTAGGTCCCCCATAATCGATAACAAATGTTTCAGGATTAGAAATAGGTTTTATACCCCATTTATCATCTTTGTTCATCCGAACAAGATAAGAAGTAATAAACTTATCACTTAAAGACATATTAATAAATCCCGGTGGGGCAAAAGAGACTTCTTTAAAGTAATCATCAAAGTTACTTAATTCATTAATAGCTTGGACAATGTCCTTACCGATAGCCACCGGATTTTGATGAAACTCTTTAGCTAATTTAAAGGCATCATCACATTGATAATCACATAAATCAGGACGATTAGATTTAATAATATGCATTTTAGCAATGTTATAGCCTAACTTATTAGATACTTCTGTAATAAGTTTTTCTAATGTATCAATCATATCTACTCCTCTATTTTTAATCTATATTCTCTTTTTTCGTCATTTAAATGATAAATTATTTCAATCTGATTAGGACTTATTAATAAAGTTTTGGTTTCTACTTCTAAATCCATCATAAGATTTTCTTTTTTAAGACGATATGTACCCATTAATTTAGTATGACCCTTAAATGGCAAAATAATTTCATATTCGTTATTTTCCCGTTTTAATGTTAACATTTCTTCATTATATTCAATTGTTACTAAAACATCATCATCAGGATACTTAATCGTTTTGTTATTAACAATAGCTAAAGTATTCTTTTTTACTTCGCTATCCGTTGTTTTTAAAGTCGTTTCAATTCGCTTTTTAGCCATAATATCAACTCCCAAACATTATAGCATACTTTTATATAAATTGTAACTTATATTTTCTATTTTTTTTCGAATAATAAAAGTAGAATAGAGTGATGTTATGAAAAAGCTAAAATTCTTATTAAAATTAAGCCTTATTTTAATCGTTATTGGCGGGATTAGTTATGTATCAGTCTATGCCATAGCTAGATACCAAAAGAAATTACCAATTGAATCAGCCAATAAGTTTTATATATATGACGCAAATGAAGAATTAGTCGATAGTCTAAATGATCGCGCCGTCAGTCTAAAAGATATTTCCACGCATGTCATTAAAGCGACGATTGCGATTGAAGATAAAAAGTTTTATAAACACGCTGGTTTTGATTTTCCTAGGATTCTTAAATCACTCTATATTAATATTAAAAGTGGAGAAACATTGCAAGGTGCATCAACCATTAGTCAACAATTATCTAAAAATCTTTTTTTATCATTTGAAAAAACGTGGGAAAGAAAATTAAAAGAAGCTTGGCTAACTATAGAATTAGAAGCACAGTATGATAAAGATGAAATCTTAGAAGCATATTTAAATACCATTAATTATGGAGGAATATATGGGATTGAAAAAGCTAGCCAATATTATTTTCATAAAAATGCCTCCGAGCTTGATTTAGCAGAAGCGACTATTTTAGTTGGTATTCCCAAATCACCTAGTAATTACTCCCCTATTTCCAATCCTGAAAATGCCAAAAAAAGACAATTGCTGATACTTGATGCGATGGTTAAAAATAATTATATTACGGAAGAAGAAAAAGATGAAGCCTATGCCGAAGAACTAACTTACTACGGCAATTTTACTAGTGATAGTTCTAAAACTATTATGTACTATAAAGATGCGGTTATTAATGAATTATCCGAAATTGAAGCTATTCCCCCATCTTTCTTAGAGACGGGTGGGTTAAAAATATATACATATTTAGATGAAAAAGCCCAAGGCATTTTAGAAAAAGCTATGGATGATAATATTACCAATGATGAAACGCAAATAGCGGGTGTTATGATGGATCCTAATAATGGTCATGTCATTGCCTTAACTGGTGGGAAGGACTATGCAGTAAGTAAGTTTAACCGCGCTATTTCAGCTAAAAGACAGATGGGTTCCACTTTAAAACCTTTTCTTTATTATGCTGGATTAGAAAATGGCTTTACCGCCTCCACGACTTTTACCAGTGAGAAAACAACTTTTGTTTTTGGTCAAGATAAAACTTATAGTCCCGCTAATTATAATAATAATTACGGTAATAAAAGTATATCGATGCCAGCTGCTTTAGCTTATAGTGATAATATCTATGCCGTTAAGGCTCATCTTTTTTTAGGTGAAGAAACGCTTGTCAACGTTTTAAAAAGAGTTGGCATTACCGGTAATATCGAAGCTGTCCCATCACTTGCTTTAGGAAGTGAAGAAATGCGGCTTATTGATGTCACTGGCGCTTATGCTGCTTTAGCAAACCTTGGTAGCCGAGTTAAACCCCGACTAATAAAAAAAGTTGAAGATATGAATGGCCATGTTTTATATGAAAATGATGATGAAAAAGAGGCGGTTTTAAATGCCTCGCTTGCTTTTATTATGAATGAGAACTTAACTAGTACTTATAACTATAATTTTATTGATTATAATTATCCAACGTGTTACGACCTAACAAAAAGTTTAACCCATAAATATTCTATTAAAACAGGCACTACCGATTATGATCACTTAGTTTTCGGTTATAATGCTAACATTGTGATTGGTCTTTGGAGTGGCTATGATGACAATCACCCGTCAGAAATTAGTAATGGTAAAGAATTGCGACATATGTGGCGAGATATTGCTGAAGATTATCTTGCCGATAAGGAAGTATCTTGGTATACCATTCCTAATAATGTCGTCGGAGTCTTAGTTGATCCTATTAGTGGTAAAACAGCTACCAGTAAAACTAAAAAGCCAACAATGTTTTATTATGTTAAAGGAACAGAACCAACCTTCGACAATAATCTCGATGCCTTAATACCGACGATAAAAGAAGATGACACATCAAAGAAAAGTTAAAAAAATATCCTACTTTGGGATATTTTCTTTTTTCTTTTGAACTCCTTTATTACTAGTTAATTCACCTAGAGTATCTTTTAGCGAATTACTTATTATTTGATAACTTCTCTTTAGATAATTATTATATTCATCATCACTAAGATTTAATTCTTTTTTGATAGCTTCATCGGTAGCATAAAAGCCATCATAACCATAATGATAAATCACAAACTTAACAAAGATAGGATCATCTAACGGAATGTTATGTAGGATACCTAACCTATTACCAATAAAAAGCATATCATCAATATTATCTTTAGCAGGTAATTTTTTCAATTCGCGTTTTGTTTGCATAAAGAAAGATGTTTTTTCTTTTTCATTTATATACTTCCTAGCTACTTTTGTAAAATAGATATTAAAGACTTCCGTGCCATCATACTTTTCCATAACCTCAAGAAGAATATCTTCAATCATCGCCTTAAAGTCTTTTTCTTTGACACCAAATTTTCTTAAAACAAGCGTAAATGGTAACCAGTACTGGTCTTCTAAAGCAATCATAGCGTCCATATCACCTTGCCGGATAACGTCACATATTGATAAATTAATAGCTTTATCTAAGGCAAAGCTAACATCGAGTGAGGATGCGTAAAGATCAAAACTTTGTAATAATTGTTCTAAAAAAGATTCTGTTAAAAAGGAAAAGCGTTGATACTTCTTAAGATACTTATCAATTAAAAGTTGCCGTTCAGCTAAACTTAATTCTTTTTTTTCTGGTGTTACAGGAGTACGTCCTTTATTTTTATTTTTTTTCTTACTCATACCAAACCTCTACTATTTATTTACTTTTTGATAACCATTAGATGTTCTAAGACTTTCAAAATAATCTAGATAACGTTCGGAAGCTGCTGCTAACATTGCATCAACTTCTTCTTCCGTCATATTAAACATTTTAGCAAGCATTGCTGGTGTATATGTACCTAGCTTTGATGTTCCTAATCTTAAGATAAGTAAAATTGCTTCTTCTTGTGATAAATAATCTTCTACTTCACTTAAAGTCTTTGTTTTAATAACTTCTTTAATAACTTGCATTGGATCTAAAGTTAATAAACCTTGAACTGGCTCCACATTAGGATCGGTATATTTTTTTGTCCGTTTTAAAATAGTATGACGCACTACTTCCGGTTTAGAATCCTTACTATCCGTTGAAGACGCTACCATTACTTTTTTCATTGGCGCACTTTCTTTTAATATCTTTTTAAGTTTTGGAATGACCGAAGTTGCGACATACTTAGATATTTGAGGGTCAACATCAGATATTACTTCATCATAATTAACACCATAAACAGCTTGAACTTTAGTTATAACTTCCTCTGGTAAAAGTTCAATTGCCCCTTTTATTTCTTCCACATAATATTTTCTATCTTCATCAAAATTACTTAATAAAGATAAAAGGTTACTCTTCTTTCGTGCCATAAAACCTCCCTATAAATTAGCTCTATTATAACACATTTAAACATACCTCGCTATAAATAATAAAAAAAAAGAAGATTTACTCTTCTTCAATAATAGCATCTTTAGCTTCGCTTTCTTTCATCTCTTTCGTTACTTTTTTATTTAAAACAGATGAATAATCTTTATGTTGTGTCGTATAGTAGATATAACTAACTAATTCTGAGATAGCATAGATAATTAGGAACAAACCTAACATTTTAGAAAACTTTTGTGTTAAAATGACAACGCCCACAAGCATAACAACGATAGCTTCAACAAGGAAAATCGTCGAACCGGTCTTATCAACCTTACGAACAGCAATACCTAAAATTAATCTTTGAATGCTCATAAAAATTAGAAAAGCGCCAATCATTAAGCTTAACGTTAAAACAATAACATCAGACCTAAAAGCAACAAAAATACCAACCCCAACAATAATAATACTAGAAATAATTGAACCTAAACCACTAGTATTATCGCGTTTAGATGATACTAAACCGGTTATAAAACGAATAATACCAGCTAAAACTAATATACCACCAACAACATATCCTGATAAATCAAGAATAACATTCATGCCTCCAAAGCATAAAACAATGCCTAAAATTAAAACGATAACAGACATCACCAAGGATGATGTATTAATTGGTTCATTATGATTCATATCAACACCTCATTATAATTATACAACAATGATATTAAAAAAGCAAAAAGAAATGACTAGCATATTTAACTAGTCATTACTTGTATGATTTAATTTGTTCTAAAACATAACTAACAAAAGCATCTTGGGACAAAGATATGGTTTCACTATTTCCAAATGTCCGGTAACTAATACTATTAGCGTCTTTTTCTTTATCACCAAGAATTAACGTAATTGGTATTTTTTTCGTTTGAGCTTCCCGCATCCGATAGCTTAGTTTCTCTTCCCTATCATCAAGATGAACACGAATGTTATTTTGTTCTAATAATTGTTCAACCTCTTTAGCATAGTCAAGATGATATGCATTATTAACTGGAATTATTTCTACTTGAACAGGCGCAAGCCATAGTGGTAAATTACCTTTAGTCTCTTCAATAATATAAGCCATAAAACGATCTAATGATCCTAAAATGGCGCGGTGTAAGACAACAGGTGTCTTTTTCTCACCATCAGCATCAACATATTTTAAATCAAACTTAGCTGGTAAGCAGAAATCTAATTGGCAAGTTGATAAAGTATATTCATTACCAACGGCTGGCTTAACATTAACATCTAACTTTGGTCCATAGAAAGCCGCTTCACCGATTTCTTCAGTATATTCAATACCAAGTTCATTTAAAACAGCCCGAAGTTCATTTTCAGCCTTATCCCACATCGCATCATCAGGATGATACTTTTCTTTATCAGCTGGATCACGAAGGGATAAAACACAGCGATAATCCGTAATATTGAAATCTTTGTAAACATCAAAAATTAAGTCGACAACATTTTTAAACTCATCCTTAATTTGTTCTGGTGTTACAAAGATATGAGCATCATTTTGACAGAAATGACGAGCTCTTTCAATGCCCTTAACAGCGCCACTTGCTTCATAACGGAAATCATGAGCAACCTCACCAATGCGAATTGGAAGTTCCTTATATGAATGCAACTTATTAGCATAGATCATCATATGATGTGGACAGTTCATTGGTCTTAAAACGAAAGCCTCACCATCAATCTCCATTGCTGGGAACATATTTTCTTTATAGTGATCCCAGTGACCACTAGTCTTATATAAATCAACTGTTCCAACGCAAGGCGTCATAACGTGTAGATAACCTAACTTACGTTCTTTAGCTTTAATGTAATCTTCTAATTGTTGCCATACGATATAACCCTTTGGTAAGAACATTGGTAGTCCTCGTCCAACTAAATCATCAGACATAAATAGTTCTAATTCTTTACCAATTTTGCGGTGATCACGCATTTTAGCTTCTTCTAATTCTTGTAAGTGAGCATCTAATTCTTCAGCTGTTTCAAAGCAAACACCATAAATACGTTGAAGCATTTTATTTTTAGCGTCACCTTTCCAGTAAGCACCACTAATTTTTAAAAGTTTAAAATGCTTTAATTCTTTAACAGTCTCAACATGTGGTCCCCGACATAGATCCGTAAAATCGCCTTGGGTATAACAACTGATAACAGTCTCATTTGGGTCCATTCTTTCAATTAAATCAAGTTTATATGGATCATCTTTGAACATATCTAAAGCTTCTTCTTTAGATATCTCATGACGAACGATTCTTTTGCCATCTTTAGCTAAACGTTTCATTTCTTTTTCGATAGGTTCTAAGTCCTCTTCTTTAATAACCTTATCGCCTAAATCAATATCATAGTAAAAGCCATCTTCAATAACTGGTCCTACCCAAAACTTTGCTTCAGGATAAAGATGCTTAACAGCTTGCGCTAAAAGATGAGCACAACTATGATTTAAAATATTTAATCTTTCATTTTCTTTGATATTAATCATTTTATCACCCTCTAATCTTCTTCATAATGTCTTTCAAATTTTAATGTCTTCTTCTTGGCCAGTTCCTTACTAGCCCTTGTCGCTTGAAGACTATCTGGTCTACTAATAAGTTCCCGGCGTACTTTATTATAATTGCCAATTTGCCCGGTGTGACTATATATTTTTAGTAAACACGACAAATCATAAGTCGACATTGATGACAAATTATAATCGTTAATGTTTGGTAGTGGCGTTTCTGTCGTCCATGTTTCTGGACTTGCTTCTAACCATTCATCATCATCCATAACAGAAGACATTCCCATATCCTCAAGATAACGTAATTCTTCAGGTACAACATAAGGAATTACTTCATTAGCAATATCGACAACTAAAACAACCTCACCACAATATACCGTCTGCGGATTATCCAAAATATGCGCGTAACTCGTTCGTTTTAAATTAGGGAACATTTTCGCTAAATCACGATGGGTAAGTCCTTCTTGCATCAAAGCCGGATTATGAATACCCAAAAAGCGCGCAAGAAAAGATGTCATTGTCATCGCTTGATCTTTTAACCCCTTTAAACGTCTTTTATCATCCTTTTTCTTATCTGCCATAATAAAACCTCCAAGAATGAAAAAAGCTCCTTGTATATTAAAATACAAGGAGCGTCAAATACGCGGTACCATCCTCATTTATCGCTTAATTAAGATAACGGTTAACACCGGACATTTCTTTCGAACGCAGCTAAAAGGTAGTAACATTATAGTTTGTTTCCTAGTTTACACCAACCACTAGTTCTCTTTAAAACTCTCTATAAAATCGTGTCCTTTATCTTCGCCTCTAAAGACATTCTAACATAAAAAACTAACTTTGTTAACCTTTTTTACCTAATTTCTTAAATTTTTGCTAAGCATTTCTTTAGTTTCTGTTAATTGTTTAATGCGCGCAATAATTCTAGATGCTTTAACAGCGTCAACGCCAGATTTAGAATAAGCTAAAAATTCTTCCAACTGTTCTAAAGATAAGTTTGATGTAAAAAAAGTAGGCAAATGATTATCCATTCGATATTGTAAAAGTGGGCATAATATTTCATCCCGATTCCAATCAGTTATATGTTCCGCACCAATATCATCAATTAAAAGTAACGGAGTTTCTTTAGCTTTCATAAAATTATCATTAAAATTATCTAAGAAAGCTCCTCTTACAAACTCTGGCCAAAAGATAATCATACTATGGTAGCCATCTCTAGCTAAATCATTAAATAAGGCCGAAATAATATATGATTTACCACAGCCAAAATTACCGTGAAGATAAAGACCTTTTAAATGTTGATTATTAGGATAATCCTTATAAAAATTGTTGATCCATAAAATTGTATCAAAGCGATTTTTATCGGTCTTATGAATCTTACTGATAGAAGCCTCTTTTAGTGCGTCAGGTAAACCTAGATATGTAACTCTATCCAAATACTCAGTATTTTGTTTTAATTTACGATAATACTTACAAGGACGATATTCAAAGTTTAAATTACCATCAACATTAATTGGCATATAGACATGGCCCTTAACTTTATTTGGGCAAGTAGCAAGACTTTTACATTCTAAACAGTTATGATATTCACACCCAGCTTTTTCTAGCATCGTTGTATTTTCCATCAAGATCTCATCAGGTAATTTTAAGCCTTTTACAATTTTGGCTACAACCGGATCTTTAAGGACTTTTTGATACTCTTTTTTTAAGTCAAACTTAGGCATATTATCAACGTTAATTTCAAGTTTTTTCACTTTTTATCCCCCTTTAATAAGGCTTCAAAAGCTTTTATTTCTTCATCAGTAGCTGTATCTTCTTTGATATCTTTATCAAACCATTCCGGCTTTTTAGCAATTTTTTTAGGAGATGCTTTCGTCTCTTTTTTATTATGACGCTCCTGGTACTCCTTTTCAGCTAACGCCATTGCATCCTCAACGGTTTCAATATTGCTTTTCTTCCACTGCGAAGCAATCGTATCAACAAAAGCTTTGGTTAGTTTATTATTATTAATTTTAAGAACATAGTCGATTAAAACATTAACAACCCCAGGCTGTAATTCCAAATCTAATAGCAAATAAGAAACTATTTTTAAATCACTAACCGATGGTGTCCCTGTTGGATACTTACTTTGAAGAAAATCATATGGTGAGGTTGTTTCAAACATCTTAATCATTCGCATCCGATTAGATAATCCATCTTTAGTTGTTCTTAAATATTCTGGTTGCTTACGATAAATTAAACTAGGTAGTTTACCAGCATTATCATATTGATAATACTTGATAGCGTTATCCTTTAATTTATTTTTATCAATCGTATGCCGATCAGTTAAAGAATTACGAATAAGTTCAACCATCGCTTCATTATCATAATTATAAATAAATGATATTTTCATTAAGTAGTCTTTCGTATCTTTCGTAAGACTGCGATGATTCAATAGTTCCGGTGGGATTAAGTTTAAGATAGTGTTAATATCAATTTTCGATACAATACTTAACGTCCGGGTATTCTTATTTTTTAAATTATACATTTCTAAATTACGGGATAACGTTGTTGTCCAAACGAATGTATCACTAAACTTACTCGTAATATCTTCATAATTACGAAGATTAATATTAGGAACTTTAAAATAGTCTATAATGCGTTCATATTCCTTTTCGCCGACCGCATTCATTAAAGCTGTATTAAGAATAGGATTATCTAAAAACTCTTTCGCACTTAGTGGTGAATATAATTCATAGACATAATTATTCACACTTTCCCGCTTTAAATAAGTCTTAATTAGACCGATTGCTTCTAATTTTTCTCTTGCTAACATAAACTCATTACAGCTTAACATCATATTGTTTAAAAGCGTATTATGCGTATATTCCAAAGACATTACTTCCGCACGGTTTAGATAAGCTGCTAAGGTATTATAAAGACTAACGGCCATCGCTCCAATTAGCGGTTGATATAAATTGATAAGAAGGTCGTTATCATTTTGAATTATTGTCTTATTTATAACAACAAAGGTATCTGATGGTAAAACATTATTCATAACTTTCCTCCTTATAAAAATATCTTATCATAATTGAATATAAAAAAAAAGTAATAAAAATTATTACTTATAAAATAGCACATAAAATCATAAAAGCTAATCCTAAAACAAAAGTAAAACGCGTCATAAATAATTCGCCACCACGCTCTTTACGATTAGCAAATAAATCACTATTACCACCGCTGATAAGGCCACCATCACCTTCAGCGCCACCTTGTAATAAAACAAAGGAAATTAATAAGATACAAATAATAATTAAGGCTATTGTCATCATAAACCTCCCAACTAGATATTAATTTATCATATTTACTTAAAGAAAGCAAGTTTTATTTATCTTTAATAATAACAATACTGTAGTTTTCAAAGCTGATATTATCTAAAATATCGTTTAGCTCGTCAATATTCAAAGAATCAATCAAAGCAAACTCATTTAACTCCACTTTGCCATAATTGATAATATTGTTATTAATCTTACTATTGATACCAAAAATGTTGTCGCTACGGTATATACAGCCACTTTTAAAACTCTTCTTTTTGCGTTCTAATTCTTCACGTGTCGGTCTAATTTTTCCAACATTAGCTAAAAGACGATCTAAAACCTCTTGATATTTTAGTGACTCATAATCAAGAATATATAATAAGTGTTTATCTGTATGTAGAACGTCATAGCAAACACCGGTACTAATTAATTTATCGGTCCGAAGCTGTTCTGCAAAAACGGAAGTAGTTCCCAAAAGAAGTGAAAAATAAAGATTTAAATAGATTCTAAGGCGATTAATATCATATCCTGAAGCATTAATTTTATAAGATAAGGCTACCTTTGGTAAGGATACTTCAGAGATAACTTCTTCTTTTAAAACATTAACTGTATCAGGCTCATCGTAAGTTTTAACACGAATAGGCTTAAAAGGTTCAAAAGTTTTACGGCTTTGATTCTCTTTGATAATTTGAATAGTTTCTTCGGGATCAACATTACCTGTAATCGTCATAAACATATTACCAGGATGATAGAAAGTATTATAACATTTATATAAATCTTCCTTAGTAATTTTCATAATAGTCTCACTTGTCCCACCAATTGGATACCTGATAGGATGATATTTAAAACTATTAAATAAGGCTTTATCATAAAGTTTCCATGCGGGATTATCAGCTAACATTTTAATTTCTTGATCGATTATTCCCTTTTCTTTAAGGACATTTTCATCCGTAAAATAAGGATGTTGAACAAAATCCAAAAGATAATTTAAATTATCTTCAAAATGCGTTGGTCCAGAAAATAGATAAGTTGTTTTATAATTAGATGTATTAGCATTAGCATCAGCTCCGCGAGCCGAAAAATAACTAAAAGGATCTATCCCATCTTCCTCTTCAAAAACCTTATGTTCAAGAAAATGTGCGACCCCCATTGGTACGGTATAGTATTCCTCTTCACCTAAAGGAATAAATGTATCTTCGATACTACCATACTTAGTTGAAAAAGTTACATAAATATTTTTGACTGTTGTTTTAGGAACAATATTTATGAGTAAACCATTATCTAGAGTTTCACTATAAAGATCTAAATCATAATGAACCATTCTACTCTTCTTCATTGGCATCAATTCCTTCCAATAAGAATACGGTGTTTAAATGAATCTTTGATGAAATCGCTACAACCTCATCTTTCGTTACTTGCATAATTTTCTTTCGCCGTTCGGAAATTGTATCAGCATTTAGATATTCAATAGCGGAATACATCGCCACAATACTTTCAGGATTATCTTCTAATTCTTCTAAACTGCTAAGATATGTCTCTTTAGCATTGTTAAGTTTAGCATCATCAAAATCACCGGTCTTCATCTTATTAAGTTCTTGATTAATAAGACTTAAAGTCTCATCATAGTCAGCGGCGTTAATCCCTGCTCTAATAATACCAATACTTAATAGTGGTTGATTTGAGGAATTAATGTAGTAACAAAGCGAATGGTCTTCCCGAACGACTTGAAACAAATTAGATTCCGTACTACCACCTAAAATGTAGTTATAAACACTTAAAACATAACGTCTTTCATAATCAGTTAAAGGATCTAGTCTAAACCCTAACATCAAAGTACTTTGCTCTTTCGTTGTTTTCTCAATTTTTAATTTAATTTCATCATTAACTTCAGGGTGAAGATAAAAATGACTATCTTTACTCTTAATGTTATTTTTAAATACTAGATGTTTTTGAACAAGGCTTTCAATGCGATCAACATCTACCTCACCAATAACAAAAACATCTGCTATATCGTTATTAATAACATCACAATAATATTCATATAAATCTTTACTTGTAAGTTTTTCTAAGTCCTCCATATAACCAGAACTGCGATAAGAATATATGCCATCGCCCATTTCTTCAAGCATTCTAATCTGGGCATATGTCCGAACATTTTCATCGAGCGTTGTTAGATAATCACTAAGATTATGATAAGCAATATCATAATTTTCCTTAACAAATGCTCCATTAGAAACATTAGGATGATATAAAAACTCTTCTAAAAGTTCAAAAGAAGCATCATCCATGCCCTCTTCTGTATATTTAGGATTGATAAAAGTCATATCAAAACTAAGAATAGTATAAATACCACTCTCATAATTAGAGCCATGATACGAAAGATCATATAAGTCTTCTGATTTTATTTCCAAAAGGCGTTTAGTTGGATAATTAGCAGTCGACTCAAAAAGAGCATTAACAAGCATATTACGTTTAGTTATTTCTTCTTTAACAAGTTTTCGCTTAAAATTAACTTTAACATTAATCGTCTTAAAACGATCTGTTTGGATAATATGCAAATTATAGTGTTCTTTTTCTAATTTAGTGTATTCCATAAATCACCTATTTTCTAATTACTTTTTAGTTCATTTATTAAGTTTGCCTTTTCCTCATCGGTAAGTGAGGTTGCATTAATGGCATTGATATTAAAGGTCATAAAGTCTTTTTCCGTATAATCAAAAGTTTGATTTAAACGGGCATATTCATCACTTAAAGTCGTATTCGAAACCGTTCTATTATCGGTATTAATACATACTTTAATTCCGGAATGAACAAGCCTATTAATAGGGTGTTCCTTAATCTCACTTACCACATTGGTTTGAACATTACTGGTTGGACATACCTCAAGTAAAATATTATTTTCCTTAACATATTCCATTAACTGAGGTGAAGAAATAATTCTAATACCATGGCCAATTCTTTTAGCTCCAAACCTGATTGCATCAGCAATACTAACCTCGCCATCAGCTTCACCCGCATGAATCGTATATCTAACGCCCTTTTCTTTGGCATAAGCAAATAAACCTTCAAAGAATGATGTCTTATAAGTTGCTTCATCACCAGCTAAATCAACACCAATGACCCCATCATCTTCATACTTCTTAGCTAAATCAATAATCTGCTTATTTTTTTCTAATGAATCGTTTCGCATCATTGATAAAATTAAGTTTGTTTTAAGATCAACTTTAGCTAAACCTTCTAAAACAGCATCAACAACTTCTTCTAGTGTTAAAGCACTGGTATGTTGATGCGGCGCAAAACGAATTTCTGCATAAATAACATTTTCATCTTTTAAATCCATCGCGAGTTCGCTAGCAATGCGAATTAAGTTTTCTTTCGTTTGCATAACGGATATTGGTAATTCAAACCTTGTTAGATAATCAGCTAGATTATGGCATTTTAATGGCGCAACTGCTTTCGCATTAGCTTCTTCAATAGTTATACCAGCTAATTCCGCTAGTGTTGGAACTCTAACACTACCATCTAAATGAACATGTAATTCAACTTTCTTCATTTTTTTATAATTCATACTACACCTACAATCTACTAGCTACCAGAAGGGCTAACTTAATCATCGCATCAAAAGACGTTTCGCGCTCTTCACTAGTGGCTTTCTCACCGGTAATAAAATGATCAGAAATAGTAACTAAACAAGCAGCCTCTTTATTTAAAATCTTAGCAGTATTAAATAAAGCAAAGGATTCCATTTCACAAGCTAAGCAGCCATATCTATCATATAACTCTTGAAAATTATCATTTGTTTTATAGAAAACATCACTACTATGTAAGCGGCCAGCTAAAATCTTTTGATCTAACTCCGTGGCCACAGCTTTAATCATTTCATTAAGTCTTGAGCTACTAGATAAAATGTTTGCTTCTTCCCCACTTTGTACTTTAGCAAAGCTAGATTCAGAATATGCATCTAAGGCAAGCATAACATCGTATAATTTTAGCTCTTCACTATAAGCACCGGCTGAACCGATACGAATAATATTGTCTACATCATAAAACTTATATAATTCATAACTATAAATACCAATACTAGGCATACCCATACCAGAGGCCATAACTGTAACTTCTTTGCCATTATAAGTTCCCGTATACGCATAAATATTACGAACACTATTAACAAGCTTATAATCTGATAAATAATTTTCCGCTATGTATTTAGCACGTAAGGGATCACCTGGCATCAAAACTGTTTTAGCAATACTACCAAGAGGTGCTTCAATATGTGGGGTCATTAAATCACTCCTTTATATTATTCCCTATCTTGGGACATCTAAACATAAATCTTTTGATTGTCTATTCTAATATAACTATAACATTTTTTATCTTTAAAGTAAATAAAGAGGATTTATTCCTCTTTATCACGATACTCTTTAACATTAATAGCAATGCCTAATACTAGTATATAAGATATGACATATATCCAAAGCATCAAAATAACGATACTTGATAAACTGCCATAGAAAATATCATAGTTAGCAAAATGCGATATATAATATGAAAAAATAATGGTTGCCACAATCCAACCAAAAGTTGTAAATAAAGAACCTTTGGTTGTGTTCTTGCTTAATATCTGCCAATCCGGCGCAATAACATAAATTAATTTAATAGCAAAATAAATTAAAATCATCGCAAGCGGCCATCTAGCAAAAAAGAAAGTCCAGTACAAGGCATTCGCTAATGTCGATTCATTTAAGTTAGCTAAAATAAGTTTAGCTATACTATTACCATAGGTTAAAACCGCTAAGGTAAAAGCTAATAAAACAACAAGAATAAATATTAAAAAAATAGCTTTAACTCTTCTTTTAACAAAATCATCGGCTGGGAAACCATATAAGGCATTCGAAGCTGTAATAATGGCATAAGAACCATTACTCGCTAAGAAAAAGCCAATCACCATTGATAATCCAATGGTTGTATCAAAACTTTTACCACTGATAAAATCGATTAAAGATCTAGCAATATCTTGTGGTAAAGCGGAACTAATCATCTCAGTAATTGTTCCAACCGAAATATCGAAAAATGAGGCTACCCAACCAACTAAAATTAATAATGGAAAAATTGATAGGATAAGGAAAAAGGCAATTTGACCTGGCAAAATACTTACCATAGGATCACTAATTAGGCCTTTTATTTCCTTCCACCAGTTACGTAAACGTTTCATACGCTCCTAATTTTCTTTAATATGAATTAAATCTTTAGCAATTTCTTCTAAAGCTCGACCGATATCTTTAGAAGAAACATATTCGTTTTCCTTCATTTGATAATATTCTTTTTCGTGCATCTCTTTTGCTCGTTTAGAAACTAAGTTTACTAATAAATATTTAGATCCTACTTTTGTAAGTAATTTATCAATTGATGGATATATCATATTATCACGCTCCCTAATATGATCATATCGCATTTTACATTTTCAAGCAACAGATATACACAAAGTTGACAAAACTTGACATCAACTAATTATCTCATAGATTAGTGGTTCCTTATCAACTTTTTCCATACCAATATCAAAGCAATTCAAGATTGTTTCAATTTTCATATCTTTTTCATTTAAATATATTTTGATTAGTTCATCATTAACTTTAACATAATCACCAATTTTATGAGTTAAAGTAAAACCGACGCTCGGATCTATAACATCTGTTTTAGCTAACCTTCCAGCACCTATCAGTCTAGCTATCTCACCTAAGCCAAAAGTATCAATATGATTTATATAACCTTCCTTAGCTGACTTGACCGAAAAGATACGCTTAGAGATTTTTAAATTAGTTAAATCGCCTTTTTGATAAGTAACCATTTCTTCAAACTTATGGTAAGCATCGCCACTTTGTAATTTTTTTAGGCATAAAGTCTTAGCGTCTTCAAGAGGCATATCTTCCGTTTTATTTAAGACTAAGGCAGCCATATTGATAACTAATTCAATTAAATCAGCCGGTCCATAACCTTTTAATGTCTCAATAGCTTCTTGAACCTCTAAAGCATTACCAACCGCATTACCAAGTGGTTCGTTCATATTGGTAAGAAGGCAAATAACCGTTTTATCAAAACGACGACCAATATTAATCATCATTTTAGCTAACGATCTTGCACTATCAATATCTTTCATTAAAGCACCATTACCAACTTTGACATCAATGAAAATCATATCAGCACCACTGGCTAATTTCTTTGACATAATTGATGAGGCAATTAAAGGAATAGAATCAACGGTACCCGTCACATCTCTTAAGGCATATAGTTTTTTATCAGCGGGAACAATATTACCCGTCTGACTGATAATAGCAAGGCCAATATCATTTACTTCTTTAATAAAATCATCTTGACTAAGTTCAACCTTAAAGCCATCAATCGCTTCTAATTTATCAATAGTTCCACCAGTATGACCTAGTCCCCGACCACTCATTTTAGCCATCTTTGGTCCCAAGGAAGCAAGTAATGGGCCTAAAACAAGAGTTACTTTATCACCTACACCACCGGTTGAATGCTTGTCAACCTTAATTCCATTAATTTTACTAAGATCAATCTTATCGCCACTATTTAGCATTGCTTTAGTTAGATAAAAAGTTTCTTCTTCATCCATTCCATTTAAAACGATAGCCATCAGTAAAGAGCTAATTTGATAATCTAAAATGCTTCCATCAAGCATTCCAGTTATCATAAAGTTAATTTCTTCTTCCGTTAACTTTTGCTTATTTTTTTTATGTTCGATGACATCTATAATTGTCATATTATCACCATCTTCATTTTACCATAACCATCGTAAAAAAGAAAGTTGGACTACTTGTTATTCTTCTTTGCCTTTATTTGACAAAAATGTAACTTTTTCAGCAACAACTTCGACATATTTTTTATGCGTATCATCATCTAAGGTTACATCACGGGTCTGAATCCGACCTTTCACACCTATTAAAGTCTTTAGGTATACACAAGGAGGAAGAAAATATGTATTGCAAAAATCTTTTAAAAAAAATGAAGAAAGGTCATTACTACCTATATTGCAAATTGCTAAAAGAAGAAATCACTTTTGATAAATGTCATGGTTGTCAATTTAAAGAATACAAACGATATGAACCTATGAAAAGGCATTCAAGCAAACAATTAAAAATGGAAAAGATGCGTTTTAGTATATTATATAAAAACTTGTCTATATGTGCAGAATGCGGCATTAAAAATGGTAGTTTCGATGATAGAATTGGTATGTTTACACATATTGACAAAAATGAAGTTTTTGAAGGATCGTATAGAGAAACATCAATAAAAAATGGAATGATTGTGCCATTATGTAGTTATTGCCATAAAAAGTTTCATAATAACAAAAACTTCAATCTAAAATATAAAAATCTATTTGAAAATGAATTCTTAAAAGAGAAAAGTATTGAAGAATTCATAAGTTTATTTAAAAAAGATTATATTTACTTATATGAAAAAGCTAGCAAAAATGACTAGCTTTTTTAATAAATAATTTTAAAATAATTAAATGGATCTTCGCTACCAACAACTTTATCAAGAAAGTTTCGTAATTCTTCGAAAAACATTAATGATATCATGATATCGGTATCATTGATTAAATTATAAAATATAGTAGTTTTTTCATTCATTATAACACCTCCTACTATATTATTATTGATTTAATGCCTATTTCCTTTTTTAAAAAATTATTTCATAAAAAAATAGGTAAGGACATAATCGTCCTTACCTTTTAATATAATAAACTTTATATTTTTTTCAAAGCAGATGCTTTATAATAACCGGTTGTGCCAGAATCATTTCCAACTTTATAAGGATATTTTGCGCTAGGATATATCTTTTTAATTTTTCTGGTCCAACCAATACCATATGCAGTTTTACCACCACCATCTTTTGTTTCTTTTCCTGTTCCAATAATTTTAACCTTATTACCTTCTGCTAAAGCATTTGAAGAAGTTGTAGGATTAGGAGTTGGCGCAGGTTCTAGCTTTGGTGCTGGTGTAGATTCTGGTTGAGACTGTAGCTCAACTTTTTTGATATATCCATTTAGTCCTTTTTCTAACATAATACCAGGATAATCTTTATAAGCATAGTCTTGGTCACATACCACACCGGCCACTTTATTCGTCCTTACATAATTGGAGCTACCACCGAACTGCCACATTCCGTGCATTGGACTTGCAGGGTTAGATTTGCTCCAATTCGCTAACCATTTATCATAAGGCTTAATTATTGTACTATCTATTTTATTTTTAAACCAGTTGGAATTAGCATAGACACTGACATAATATCCTTTACCTTCTAAATATTCGCAAAAGCCTTTTACAGCTTCAGCTACGGCTTTCTTGCTTGCCTTGCTCTGATATTTCGTATCTTCAACATCTATAGCGATTGGATATTCAAATTGTTTTCCTTTTAGACAATTCTTATACATATATTCGGCTTCAGCTTGTCCATTTGCATAAGTTGTTGCCCTAGAAAACCAGTATGCTCCGACTTGAATACCATTATTTTTAGCATTTTTATAATGACTTTCAAAACATTTGTCTTTAGCTTTAGATGTTCCATTTCCAGAACCAGTATAACCAGCTCTTATAATGGCAAACTTGACACCCTCGCTTTTTGCCTTTTTAAAGTCGAATCCCATCTGCCATTCTGATATATCAATACCAAATATTTTATTCATCTTATTCACCTCTCTTTGTTTTACTTATTTTTTTATGTGAACTAAATCATAAATGCCTGCAACACCGAATGCTGCACCAAAACAAATTAAGCCTGCTGTTAAAGGATTACTAATTAATCCTGTAGCAATTGTGATTACTGTTGCAACAATGCTAATTACTAAATTTTGTAACGGAATAAATCTTGATGGGACTAAATTGTTTTTAAAGAACATACCCAAAACTCCTGTAACAACTGCTGTAACAACTGCTATAATTACCTCTACTGTCATGCTATCACCTACCTTTCATTAATTCTTCTCTATCAAATAATTTTGCATCTCAGTTTTTGTGGTTTTTAATTTTTCAATTCCGTTTCCAGTTATTTCGTGATCAAGTAACGCAACTAAAGACTTACAAATCATTTTGTTTGTTTGCTCAATCGAAGTAAGCCTTTTATTATCGTTACCTAATAGTTCATCATGCTTTGAAAGCTTCTTCTTTATATCAGTAACCGGACTGATGAAATTGCCTATTGCTTTAATTGCATTTATTAAAACAACAATTCCACCGGCAATAGCCAAAATTAATTCCCAAGTTATTGTCAAAATCATTCATCTCCTTCTATTAAATAAAAAGAAACAACCTTTAACTTGAAGTTATTTCTTTATTCATTAATTACGCTTTTAAACAAGCTGAAAATTATAATTCTTGCAAAATAATGGATGTCATATCGTTGCCAACCGCTGCGACATATTTTCGAGGGCGAGCATAAATGCTAACAATATCGTCAGCGTTTAAATCCAAGATACAATCAATCGGTATTGTTGACGCCGAATATATTTCTTCTCCAGAAGTTGCACAAAATACCCTAGCAATGTTTCCATTAACATAAATTATTAAATTGCTGGCACTGGCTCCAGCTGTTTGGATTTGTAAAGCAGTCGTACCATAGATATGAACTCTACACTTTCTGTTGATTTTTATATCACCATTTAAAAGTGAAAATGCGTCGCCATCATTAATTCGGGTATTAGTTAAATTAATCTTTACTGTGTCACCAGCTTGAATACGCAAAGCGTCCGTAAAATAAGCATCCATTAAAGATTTACTTAAAATATCACTTAATAATTCCGTTTTATTATGTAAAATAGAATCACTTGTAATTTTATATTTTTTAGATTTAAAAATTCGCCATTTCAATAATCTTGCTATTTGCAAATTTTAAGTTCCAAAGCCAATAGCTATCCATTCAATTGTTGTGGCAGTAGTATTTGTTCTTGTTACAACCAATGACATATAATCAATTGTTTTTGAAGAAACTCCAACCCCAGTAACTTTGGTTCCAGGAACCGTAGATAACGGAGTCACCACAGCTGCTGGAGGAGATTTAAAAGCTTTAGGAAAATTAACTTGCTTTAAAGTTGGAGTATTTGCTTCAGTAGGTGTTATACTAGTTTCACCCCAGCAAACAAGAAAAATCCAAAATTGAAAATATTTGTTATTTTCATCATAAGATATAGTTAAATTATCTAAAATATCACTTAACAATTTACCTTTATGAATAATTGAATCACTTAATAGCTTAAGCTTTTTGAGCCTTGCCGTTTTCCAAATCATTTATACATACCCCCTTTGTTGGAGCATGCTTATAGAAAAAGGAAGTTTGCTAAATAGCTCCCTCCCTTCGCAAAAATTTCGTATGTATGTATGTATGTATGTATGTATGTATGTATGTATGTATGTATGTATGTATGTATGTAAGATTTTCTCATCATTTTTCAATTTTTTCAATACTTTTTTCATTATTTCACCTCTATTTTTCATCATCCCACTCACCGACATCTTCAAACAAATCTATTTCCGGGAATATATTGTTGCCATTATGATCTATCAATTGAACTGTTCCTTTATCTTTATCTTTCAAAATATACGCTGGAACTAATTCATCATTAATACATAGCATTCCAATAAAATTAGCATATCCATCAGTTAAAGCCATCATATATTGTGATCTCGTTTCACTACCTGACAAGCTATCACTCTTTAAAGCTAAATCAGTAACTACAAACTCAACTGTAATTTCACTATCTTCTGGCAATTCTATATCTAATTTTCCATCAAAAACAAATGAATTTCCTTCTGTAGAACACGAAACATTTTTATAATCGCTATATTCACCACCATTTAACTTATAATGGTATTTCATACTTAATACATTGTTTTTAATGCCAAAATTGTCATTCCAAAAGGATCCACTACATTTTAAATTAACCTCTTTAGATGTTGCTTCTGTTCTTTCTACAATTACAGTAGTTATAACAGGTACTTTATAACTCAAATATTTATAATCACTATCGTCGTTAATTGACAATTTTTTAGTTTGAACTTCTGTACATGCCCCTCTTGTATCCCTCAAAAGAAATCCAAAATTGACTATATCCTCATTTATAGAATTATATAATTTGTTATCAGCCTTTTCAATTAATCGTACATTATTAAGTTCATATAGATATTCATAAACTTGTGCATCATCAAATAAATTAACATTATAAAAAGAAGCCTTTATTTGGGAGACATTTCTTATAAAAACATCAGCAGAACCAGTTAATTCTTTTGATAGATTATCAGCTACTTCTAATTTTGAATCAAAAGTTATAGATGATTTTGTCCTAGAACAATACCAATCATAAGTTTTAGAATCAGTACCTAAAAGTGTACCGTTCGCATCATAAGTAGATAACTTATAAGTTATTGGTATTTTACCTTGAATATCTTTTGAAATGTCATAAAACTCAATTTCTTTGGATAACATCTCTTCAAGAGTTAATGGAAAGTCTAAATTAACATATTCACTTATACTAGGTTTCGTTTTATCAAAAACAACATTAATTCCTTTGTTAATAGAAAAATTATCAGCTATTATTCCACTTAATAATTTTCCAGATTTATCAGAAAAAGAATACTCTAATTTATGTTTAAAGGTCGTTGTTGCACACGTTATTTCTAAAGTTTCATACGATGGATAAGCATTGTTAGATATATTGACTAAATTTCCACTATTAATCACACTAGCTCGAGGAATCTTAGTTAAAGCCGTATTAGAGGTTTGAACAGTAGCTGACTCCGGAACATATGAGGCACTTGTATTTTTGGTCCACATTACCTTTGCATAGCCACTTAAAGTTCCGTCATCTTTATGGATTACAGTAACTTCTTTAGTTAAAGAAGAAGATGCCCCAGTATTTAAGCTTTTAACTGTCTTTGTTCCTAAAAGTTTGTCGCTATTGGTATTATCATCATGCCAATAGATTTTTAGCGTTGGAGCATACGTTGAATAAGACCCTGTTCCGGATTTTATCGTTCCTGTTACACTAATTGTAGATGTATTATTTGGAATTGATGTACTCTTTTCATTAAAAGAAACTGATAAATTGAAAGTTCCCAAACCTCTAATGGTTTTGCTTGCTGAATTAGATGCAGCCATTAAAACATAACCATCTATTTTAGATAATCTCTCAGCATTGATAAAACTTGTTTTTATATTATTCAAGAGTATCATCCTCCAAATCTTCTAGTTTTTGAATTAACTGTTTTAAATTAAAGAAGCCAACACCATCTTTTTCCCCTTCAAAATGTTTTGATGTCATTTTTATTGGTTTCATTTTTAAACTTTGAAGCTGAATACTTTCTACAGCAATTAATTTATCAACACCTGTTCCATTATGATTAAAGATTGATTGAAGCTTCTGTCTATTGTAGATTTTGACTCCTCGATTATTCATTCTTAAACTAACCAAATCGGTAGAATCAACAATTGTGAACTCCCGGGTACCAAAGGTATATGTCATATTTCGGACGCTTTCAATTGTAGATTGTTGCAATTCGTCTATTCTTTTGATTGTTTCTTCAAAATTAAGTTTAAATTGATCAACACCTTCAACAATTGATAAAACTTGACCTTTTAAAACTTCTAATTGATCACCAACCTTTTGGGCTAAAGAATCATCTGTATAACTTAAAGCATCGATAAAATCTCCGTCTTCATATTCTTCATCAACTGTTTTTGATATTTGACATGCATACAATAGTCCGTCATTAATCCACAAATCACCATTGTCATATGGTGGATATGGTTCTTCTAAAAAAACACGTCTCTTATTATCAGCTGCATCTTTAGCAGCATTAGCAGTTGATAAAGCATCCTTTAAGTCTTTATCTTTTATTTCCAGCCATTCATAAATATTATTTTCTTTATTAAAAGTAAAGGTATAACAATATCCTGTTTCCCGATCATAAAAGAGATCTCCAATATGAGATCTCTTTTCTTCATCGGTATTCCAATTAACCGAAGGTTCAGTTGTTAAACTTGGCTTATAATTATAATACCAAATATCAACCTTTTCATTTATATCTGCTTCAAACTCTTTTAAAGTACTTAAAGTTGATTTTATAAAATTATTTAAATCAGCTTTAGTATCATTGATAGCTGCAACATTTCCTTTTATTTCATTAAGAAGTTTTTCTAATTTGTATTTTCGTTCCAGGTCTTGAGCCGTTCTGACTCCAGGTATATCTTGTCGTTGCAATTTTACCACCTCACAGTTCCATTAGAGCTAACTTTCATACCTAATTCTTCAAGAATAGTTTTGATATCATCATATGGCAAATTTTTATTATTTAAATAATTAACTATTTCAGAATTATATGTGTCATCGCTTGGATATTCCATCTTATAAAGCATTATTTTTTGTTCATAAGTTAAATCCAAACCATTTATATAATTAATTATTTTATTTTTTCTAGATCCATTAATGGTTTTGCCATTCGCATATTTATCAGATTTGATATTATTTAAGTTGTTAGTATATTCTCTATATAAAACAGTATCTTCGGTAACCAATTTAGACATTTGGTATTGCTTTTGGTTATTATATGCCCAATCATAAGCACTTTTACTATCCTCGGAAGAAGAATAATCTTTATAAGAAATATTATTCTTCGTTAAAAAATCATATTTTTCTGTATTTTTATTATAAAAATCAAATTCTTCATAATTAGCAAATTGTTCATAATTATCTAATTCAATTCGATCACTAACTTTTTTCATGGTTTTTAATTTTGATGCATCAACCACATTATATTTTGAATCATAAAGAATCTTTCTGTTTTCATCATAATAATATGTTTTATTGACTTGCTTACCTTTTGAGTTAAGCTCTTTATTAATATATTTTGTATATCCATATTGATCCGTATTGTTTTTAGATGTAACATTATTAAACATAATTTCTTTTTTATCTGTAGGAAGATTCAAACTTGTTATATAATCAAAAGCTTGCTCTAAAGAATTAGCCTTTTTTAAATAATTAATTGGAATATTAATTTCGTTATAATTGTTATCATAAACAATTGAATTAGATTTGTCATACCAATAAACATTTCCATCAAAATCAGTATATTTTTCATAATTATTCTCATCTTTAGTAGCTTTAGCTTTCTTTAACTCATCCTGATAATCCCAATACTCTTGAATTGGTAAACCTAGTTCTTTATATTCAGCTGTTTGTTTATCGTTTAGTGGAGCACGACCTTGATCAAAATAATCTCTAGCATTGCTACTTGCATACTGACCAAATAGAGCTGCTTGAACACGGTTTTGAGGAATATCTTCCACTGGGAACCTTAATTTTCCACCATCAGTGTAAGATCCTTTTACTGGAAGATCTTCATCAAACATTCCTAATCCTTTTTTTATTTTGTTAAGCTGATTGTATCCGGATGGCATTATATAATATGGCAAAGCTTCTTTTAAAATATCTAAACGACTCTCTTCATTTCCGTATTGATCTTTGCCTTGGACCAACTCTACTATTGGAAGCGCCTCGCTAATAGGTATACGGCCACCACCAGTTAAGATACTTGCAAAAGGCAGTTGATCAATTAAATCACCCATAGCTTCTTCAGCACGTTCTGTCATACTTTTATCCTTGTCATCATCATCTGGCCAAAAAATCTTTTTTAACATTTCAATTGGATTAAACATTACAGATGATCCAGTCAATTTTTTAAAAAATTCATCAAAGAAAAATGAAGCAGCTACTAATTGACCTAATTGGAATATGACAGATTTAGCTGTTCTATTTCCACTTTGAATATCCATTTTATAATCATGGATTAAAGCTTGCCATTGATTATTTACCTCTAATTGAAATTGAGAAAAAACACCTAAAGTTTTGGAATTAAAGATAGCAGCTGTTGCACCTTTAGTTCTATCACCCATAATCCTTGAGGCAAAGTCATCTGCTTGTTTTATTGCAACATCTTCGGATAAATTATCACCTAATAATTCATAATATTTGCTTCGCCAGATCACATTTGATGTAAAAGTATCGGTAGCTGTCATGAAACATTGACCTGCACTTGATATCTTTTGCCATGTCTTTTTTGATATAGTATCGCTTCCGGCTCTTGATGTTAAAAAGACTGATTTATCAGCCAAATTATCTTGATGAACAATGTTTTTTAATTCTGATATTGTTCCTTGAATAACAGCTAACTTCTTAACCTTTGGCATCGCTTGAACTACAGAAACAAAGTTTGTTAAAGCACTTCTAACATTAAAACCAACCATATTGCTTCCAACTTGAGATTTTATAGCGTTAAGACAATTGTAAACTCTTCGTCCAGCAGCTTCTTCAAGACCACGATCAATCTTACCTTTTTTGCCAGCAAGAGCATTAGCTTGTTCATCTAACCATGCTGCATATCTACTTAATTTATGATTTTTCATATCCTGGATTCGCTGTTCTTGTTCATAATCATTTAGCTGATATGCATTATCCATTCCATGCTGTTCGCCGAATGTGTCACGGACTAATTTAGCTAAAGTCCTATATCTTTGAATATCTTCTGTATGGAAAATTAAATTAGATGAACTTTGAATATATCCATCGATTCCGGTTATTGCGTCATAAGTTGTATTAATTCCTTTTCTGGCAACAGCACTTGCAAAAAAACTTTTTCCAGGTTTAAATTGATCTGTTATTCCATTTATATCAGTAGGTAACAAATCATCGTTTAAGTTTTGTCTACTAAAAGGAACACCAAAGCGGCTAAATATATCATTTAATTCGTTAAAGTGTCTCATATAGTCTTTTCTTTTAGGAATAGCATCATATCCCATATCAACTAAAACTTCATTAATGTCATCTATATATGTGTCATATTTAGATCTTATAACTCTTGCTGCATTCTTAATTTTATCTTGAGTTTTTATATCTGGAAATTCTCGAGCTAATTCTTTATCACCATAATTTATATATTCGCCAAAGTCATTGACATACTTCTTTTCACCATACTTTTGGACAGCAGCCGATTCTTTACTTCTAGCTTTAATACCTAAATCCATAATCTCGGCACGTTCTCTATTTTGCCATCTAATTGATTCAGCCTCATTATATTTTGTCCTATTAATAGTAGCGTCATTTATCTTTTGACCAATCTCATAGCCAAAGACTTTTTCATTTAATCTAATTGGATCTGTTATAAATGAATTAACTGCTGAAATATCGTCGCCTTTTGAAATATCTTCCACAGTTAATCCCATCTTTTCCAATAATTCTTCTCTAATGACTTCCCTTGTTCTTTTTTCGGCCTTTTGATCTAATTCGTTTTGAAGTTTTCTAATTTCTACTTCATTTAACGAATTTTTTTGAATAAGATTAAAAACTTTATCTCGTGCTTGCCTTAATTCATAATTTGATAATCTAAACTTATGTGTAACAGTATCATTACTATTCATAAAGTCACCTAATGCATATAATTGATCTACTTCATTAATAATATTTTTATTAAATAAATAAGGATATTCTTCGCTCAATTCCTGCCACAATGAATCTATTGATAAACCTTCATTACCTAGCTTTAATTTACCAAAATTAGACTTTCTAAACTCATTATAATCAGTTATTTGATTTTTTAAATTGTCATCAACTTTAATTTTAGAAGCCTTTATTTCTTTTTTAATTGCCAATGTTTGAGAATCAACAAAGTCAATCTCTCGATTGGCATATTTATCTACAATTTTCTCGATTTCTCGGTATGTATCTACATTTACTAATTGTTCGGCCGTCTTACCCATAAAGCGTCTCAAATCGTCTCTAAATGACTTTTTTTCAGCATTAGAAAAGCCAACATATTCGTTGGCAGCTTTAGTGGCAGCATTTATACCTTTATAAGTTCCTTGAGCAATTGCCCTTTTAATCTTTTCTTCTACCTTTTTGCGACGCTTTTCTAATGGCGAATAATAATTTGTATATTTTTCATTATTATTCTCATTAGAATTAGATTTATTATTATCTTTTGCTACGTATTCTAGTAATTCCTCTATTTCAGTATTTCCTTCTTGAACTTTGACATCATCGCCAAAAACATTAAAATTACCTACGGGTGCAATATCATCATTGTTATTTGATAAAGAATAATTAATATTTTCATCTGATGAAAGATCTATATTTTCTTCTAATATTGGTAAGATATTATCTTTCCAATTAGCATAATCTTTATCGCTGAAGATATGATTATATGACTCATTGTATGTCATATCAAAATCGTCAACATATCCATTATCATGATTGGCTATTCTAAACTCAGTATTACCTTCAGCATCTTTGATATAAATACTAGGAACATATCCAGCCTCTTTACTTTTGCTAATTTCATAATTGATATTATGTTTATCTAAATAATTTAACAGTTCATTATATCCCTTTACAGCTAATTCTTGCCGATCAAAAAAGGTTTTATCTTGACCTTCATCATATCTTGGAGATATTCCTTCCTTTTCTAATATTTCATTTATTTGACTATATACATCATCATAAACTTGTTGATTATGAGTCTCCACTTCTTCTTCAGTCATATTTATTTCATCTAAATCAACATCGGATAAATCAATATAATTTTCTTCTGAATATGGTGAATATGCAATAATGTCATCTATTTCTTGATAAGTTATTTGATCAACATCCATATCTCTAATTAAACGATTAGTTTCAATTTCAATATAGTCTTTTTGTTTTTTGCTATTTAAATCTTCATATCTTTTTGTTTCTGAACCAAAATTTGATAAAGAAAGAGATGTATTATCTACATCTCTTGACAGATTTTTCTTACTTGATTGAATAAAGCTTTTTTCTGAAATGTTTTTGGATTGATAGTCTTCAAGTATTGAATCAATGTATTCTGTCCACGATTGTTCCCCTTCAACTGAAGCATTATTCCAATTATCGAATTCATATCTAAATTCAGTTCTTTCAATATTCGTATTAATGTTCGTTCTAAAGGCGTCAACATTTTTTCCCTCCTCAATTATATTTTTTATAAAGTCCTCGTTCCCTAATATTGGGATTTTAGATAAAATTTGATAATTATTATCAGCTGTTTTTAAAACCTCATAGTAATTATTGTAATCATTTAAAAACAAATTTTCATCTACACCAATTTTAGCTTTACTTATCATCTGATTAAATAAGACAGAGGATTTATACTCATCTAAATTTCTATCTTTATTATACTCTATACCAGTGGTATTTACAACTTTAGCATATTGTCCTTGTGTTGGATCTATCCATGCTACATCATTAATTGATACTTCTTTTGAGTAAACTTTACCATTCCCTGCGTAACTTTCTGCCTCCATTCTAGATGGTGAAACAAATATACCTTGTTCTATTGGGTAAGATGAATATACTATTATTAATCCATTTTCAATGGCTTTCTCTATATCTTTCTTTGTTAAATCAGGATCATAAGCGTCATAATCAGCCCAATCGTCATCTTCAATAGTTTCTTGAAGTGTTTTTATATCTTCAATATTCCTAATCCAAGTAACTGTTTCATTTCCTGCTGGATTATTTTTTAATATGATGTCAAGCTGTTTTTCCTTTAAAGTATTAGAAGGAAAAGAACTATCATCTAATTTTTGATTGTTTAGTGAATACTTTATATTATCTTGCATATTACTATTATTGGATAATGTACTAGATTTGACATTATTGTTAGATTGTGATATATTATCTTCTACAGAGGAACCATGGGTTGATTCGTCAACCATAATAGATAAGCTATTTTTATCTATCGTGGCTCCTCTTTTTTCGTTAATATTATCAATATCATACGCATAATTACCATCTGATTCTTTTCTAACAACCATTCTTCCTTCAAATACGCTATAATCTTCTATCAAACCATTATTGTTTTTTAATGGGTATGCAAGTAACACATTATAATAGTCGAAACCTTTTCTTCCTCTATGCGTATTTTTATAATTTGATTTTCCAGATTTTAAAGGATCTATTTTAGCTAGTTCTAAAATTTCTCCATAATTTCCTGAAATTCTATATTTTAAACGTCTTGATTTGTAATTGTTATAACCATCATACATAAACTTTTTTATATCATTGTTTGTAACTTGTAAATAATCATTACTTGACATATTTTTTACTTTTTGTCCTATTAATTTTGTTAAAACTAATTTCACATCTTTTTTTGATGGTCTAGAGCCAAGTAAATCATCAGATATAACAACGTCTTCTCCAGATATCAATTTACCTTTTGAAAACTTAAGCTTTTTTTCTTGCTTAGAAATATCACTATTTTGATATATATCCCTAAACTTCTTTTGAATCTCTCTTAATTTTTTCTCATCGTCTGTTCCTTTAAACTTAATAACTAAGTCATCTATTAAGTCTTTTATTTTTGTAAATAAATTAGGTTTCTTAGATAGACTTTCAATCAATTTTTCGTCGGTAAACATGTAGTCGCCTACTAAATCGGCAGCTAATTCATTTTCTATATTAGTACCATCAATTCCTTTATATAATTCCTTTATTTGATCTAATCTAGAATCATAATCACCTTTTTGCTTTGCATAATCAAATAACATATCGCGAAGATCTTTAGATTCTGCTGTATTTTCAAATAAATGATTTGTTTCATGTCCTAATATTACATTTAGGGCTTTTTTTGAATCTGTGTTTATTAAAATTGTCGTTTTTCCATCTTCATTAGTTCTCACAAAGCCATTTATTTCAGCATTTTCTACATTATGGCCTAATTTTTTTAATTCTTCTGAATTAGTAAAGCCATACTTAATATTTTCTTTGTTTAAATTAGACGCTATATCAACAATTTTTCTTGAATCAGATGTATTATTCATAAACTGTGCGGCCGTTTTTCTTGTAAATTGTTCATTCTCATCTTTTATTTTAGTCTCATCATATTCATATTTTTTATTTTTTTGGTTAGCCTCATAATAACTTTTTTGAAGAAATTGATCTTTAGATGCTGAATCATTTATTAATTTAGCTTGTTGCACCCTTAATTTATCAATTTTAGACTGTATATCGGCTTTCTCTTCTTTGGTAGTAGTATTTTCCATTTGTTCCTGTAAAGTTTTAATTTGGGCTGTTGATGATGGTGATAGAGCCTGTTCTATGTCTCCAATATCTACCTTTCCAGATTTTATTTGTTCATTTACTTCTTTTTTGATTGAACTTAATTCTTTTTTTGATAGATCAGACATATATGCTTCAATATCGCCATTATTAAAGTCATTTTCAACCTGTTTTCGTATTGCTTCTTTTTCGGTTGCATTTAATTTTGAGCCTTGGTTATATTCAGCTTTTTCTATCCTATCGTCAACTATTGATTCAATAGTTTTTTTGTTCATTAATTCTTTTCTTCTTTTTTCGGTTAATGATTCCATTACTTTTCTTTCATTTTCAGAAAAACCATCAACATAATCAACATTAGCTTTTGTGGATTTTACTAATGAAGGAGCTGATGAAATACCTGAAGCAATAGCGCCATCAATAAATTGATCTAAAAGTTTTTCATCATTTAAAATGTCTCTTAAATCTTTATCCGACATGTAAGTCAATTTTTTGCCAAGTCCTTGACAAAATCCTGATACAACTTCCTCTAATCCTTCGCCACTAGCTTTGATGGCATATTCCGAGAAATTCTTCATTAAACGGCTTTTAAATCTATTGCTAACAGCACTAGCTATTTGATCATCAAAACCACCAATACCTTTAGAAAGTCCTAATGCATTTGTTCCTTTTCCTAAACCACCAAACATCATTTCAGAGCCAGCTTCAGCAAGACCACTTATTATCCCATATTTTAATGCTTCGCCATTTGTAGCACCATTCTCATAAGCTTCAGTCATTCCATTTCCCATCGCTGTGGAAAAGGTTGTTCCTGTTATGGTAGCATCTACCACTTTATCAGATCCTACTTTAGCTTTAGTAACTCCGCCTATTGCTTGTAATCCATATATATATCCTAAAGTTTGGATTAATCCATCTGATCGGTCGGTTGTTACAGACCACTCTTCAAAAGCATCAGGAGTTTTCCAAATCTTTTCAGCTTGATTCTCCATTGCACTTTCTCTTAAATCATTAGGATCTATATAATCTTTAAAAAGGCCAGTTTTTTCAAGAAGATTAGCTTGACCATATGCAATCATATCTCCGAAGCTTTCACCAATACCCCAAATACCTTTAGTAAATTCAGTAGCAGCTTTTCCAGCTGTTCCTATAATTGTTTTAGGAATATCTGTCCAATCAAATCCATCTTCAAAGGCTCCTTTATCAATAAAACTGCCAAGAAAATCGAAAGTTTCACCTAATGGATTAGTCAAAAACTTTTCCCAACCAGATTTTTTTTCTTGATTTTGATTAGCTTGTTGTTCTGCAAGTTGAGCTATTTGGTCTTGTAGCTGTTGCTGTTGTTCTTGTTGTAATTGTTCCTCGGTTTTTTTCTCTTCCCATTTCCTTGTTTTTGGATTGTATTTATACATAAGATCACCTTCTTATTTTAACTTTTTCAATTTCTGTAAAACTGAACTATTTACTGGTGCAGGTATTTTTTCATATGTCATCTTTGAACCATTCCATATCCAGTAAGTGCCATCAGATGTATAGAAAACATTTTGACCAGATACATTAACACCGGAGCTATTTTTAAAATTAGAATTATTTGTCCACTCACTAACTTTTATACCTGTTTTAGAAACTGCTCCATAAACCTTACCATTATAAATAACTCCTTTAGGTTGATAAGTTTTACCATTTTTATCTACTGTATTGTTGAAGGCTCCAAATCTTTCAAGTGCAACAAGAGTTGTTTCTGGAATATCTCCATGATAATAATCTGTATCTATACGATATCCACTTGACGAACTAGAGCTTATTTTAGATGCTGCTTTTTGAGCTGCGATGCTAGCGTTTGTGCTTTTCTTCTGAAGATTATATTCTTTTTGCCACTGTTGATCTGCTATCTTATCACGAGCTTTTTGATATTCCATTTGAGCTTCGAATTGTCGAATTTGTTCTTTTAAACTATTTTCTTGATTTTGTTGATTAAGAACATCTTGCCATCTTGAATAATATCGATCATCTATTGATTGCTGTTGTTGCAACTGTTCTCTTAATAAATCGTTCTTATACTGGAATCCTTGTAAAGATAATTCTAACTGTTGCTGTAATGCTTGATAATAAATATCAGCTAAAGCTGAATTATTAGCTAATTGTGCATCTTTAATTCCATTATCATAATTAAGTACAATTTGATTAAAGCTTTCCCTAGCTGTTGAAACTCTATTTTGATAAGTATTCCACATACTTACATTGCTAAATTCACTAAAACCTGTATTAGCTAATCCATTAGCTGCCATTTGTTCAGCTTGAGCTCCATATTGATTACTTTGTTTTTGCCAATCAACATATGCTCCAGATTGTTCTTTTAAATAATCTTTATGAGCTTGTTCTTTCTGTTGGTTTAATTGGTCTATCAAATGATCTGTTTTTTCTTGCTGAAGTTCACTTTGCTTGTCAGCATAATCTTTTGATGCCTGGATTTGTTTATCATAAAACTCTTGACTTTGATTTACCATATCACCGTACATATCGTTCATGCTATCAAGAGCATTTTGCTTTTCTGTTTCAACATCTTTAAAACGTTGATCTTCATAATTTATAGAATAATTAGGTGCTGCCATATATTCCCTCCTATCGTTTTATATATCCACCAATATAGGCTTCTAATGTTCCCGAATAAAACTTAAAAGGTTTTGTAGATTCAATTTTTAATTGAATTGCTTTCCACTTTTTCATTTTTATACGGCAAACTACATATCGTTTTGTATATTCAAAATCGATGTCTTCATAATCATTGTCATCAGTCCTTGCTGATACTTTTAAATCTTTGCCTTCTAAATCTAAGACGCATCCACGCTTATTAGTTGTTTTTTGATACTGTGGATATCCAAATTCATCTTCAGCAGTTAACCAATAACTTTCAATTTCTCTTTCTTCACTATTATCTGTTAATTTATAAATGCCATCTTCCGTACCTAAATAAAGAATGCCATCTTTTACTTTTGTACAAATGATATTTTTTTCTAAAGTCCAAAAAAACCATTCATATTCATAATGGTTTTCTTTTTGAAACATTGAATTGCTATTTGCAAGATATATTTTATTATCAATGATAACTAATAAATATCCTTTCCATTCTTCAAGAATCATCTCGCGATACTTTTCTTCAGCTAGGATTTTTGAGTCAATTAATGTACTTCTGTGCGCTAATACTTGTTCACTCGTTATATCACCATTAATTGCTTCCATTCCACGATCAGAAAAGAATACTATATCGTCATTAAAATTAATTCCTGTAGCTATACATCCAATCGATATACTTGAGTGGGAACTAGGATAAATCTTTCCATATTCTGCATCCACAACCGGATTATGATAAAAAACAGTTGTATTTGCTTGTGATGGCTCTTTTAAAACCCATAATGCATTATTCCCAGGAATCATCGCTTTAACAGGCGACATATCTAATCCTTCATTATAATAATCTAAATCGCTGCAATAAGATGGATCCTCTAAACTTGTATGCCAAATTGTATTTGGATAATTAGGGTTTCCACTAAAGAAAACACGATTATCAAAAACAGCTAATAGATTGCATCTTTTGATTCTATCAGCATAACCCGAAACTGTCTTTTTAAAAGTAATAAAAACATTATCTTGTCCGTCCGTTAAAGGTGGCTGAGGTGCCTCAGTAAAAATAATTTTCCCTTGAGTAGTGTCATATTCATAATCAGTTGGATATTCTAATAACTCATCATTAACTATTATGATAGGACATTCACCATCAATATTCGTTGCATCAAGATAATAATCTTTGCTTTCGCCATCTGCTAAAAAGCTATTCTTTCGCCATGGGGATAACATGTTTATATCTTCATAGATACTGCCACCACCAGCTGGCTTTCTTCCAATCGATGTCGCTGGAATATAGCCAACTACATCACCGATAATCTCCCCATCATATCTTAAATAATTTATTCCGTCTTTGATATATAAAACATTATTAAAAATAAATGATTGGCTTCTTGCAGGTTTCATACCTTCATATAAGATAGTTCTTTCGCCATTTACTATTTTATATAATTTTGTTCCACAATGAACAATCATCATATCAACATCATTTTTCTTATAAAAAAAGAGTCCAAATATAGAATTGTCGAAATCTTCGACTTTTTCCATACCTGGACGTGTTTCAATACAATTTCCAGATTCTTCATAATTTTTCCATACATTTAAAGCATCTGGACTACGATAGCTGGCTACTTCAGGATCAGAAAAATCAACTCCTACAAAATTAGCATAAACTTTTGAAATTAAACTTCCACTTACCATTCAAGACCACCACTTTCATCAAACTCAATGTGTCCTGTATTATATCTTATATCTAAATTAGATAGCATTTGCTCATAGCGAGTTGAATAAACATTTCCATAAGAATTAGCTATATCACTCTTTAAAAGGTCGCCAGCGACACCATAAGGCATAATTTCCATGACATCATCAGATAAGTCAAACTCATAATCGTCTTCTGTATTTCTATCTATTCTCTTTGGATATTTAAAATATTCTATCTCTAATTTTCCATCTTCCAAACATTTTAAAATAGTTCCTTGAGCTTTATATTCATAATCAACACCCCTAACGATATCCAATTGATAGATTTCACAATTAGCAACTTTTTCAATATCCTTAAATCTAATTAATTGATTTTTAGTGACATCTAATTCAATATAATCAGGAATCTTTTTAATACGACTGAGCTCAAATTGAACTTGATTAATAATGTGATTCAGTTTGTTTTGTATATCTGGATCTTTGGTTATTTTATCAATATCAGGTAAATTAGTTTCTTTGTTAATATTAATTTCCTCAATCATAGACAAAACTTTATCTTTTAAATCTAATAATGTCATAGCTCACCTACTTATCTAAATCTTTAATATAATTTAAATCTTCTATAGCTTCACCTATTGTCACAAATCTTTCTACAGGAACAACATAGCCTCGTTCTTTATCTTCAAATAGAATAATCATATTCGGTTTTAAATGAATAACCGTTTTAATTTCTTGATCATATTTTTCATTAAATGTTTTTGTGATTTGAGTAAATTCTAGGTTTTTTAATTCCTGGATTAAATTACCATCTTCTGTTTCATATTTCAAAGTTGTATCTTCATCAACTTTAATTCCCTTATAAATTGTAACATCTGGATTTTTAATATAATTTTTCATTATTTCACCTCTATTTTTCATGGTTATAGGAGTTGCACCTATTTTATACTCTACCATGATAAAAAGGGATTAAAGTCCTATTCTGATGGACTTAATGTAATCCCTGTTAAATCTAACACTTTAGATTTTTCACCATTCTTAAGCGTTATTTTTTGCGTATTTGAATGTAATTGAACTACTAGAATACCATCTTCATCTAAAGTACCACTACCTTTAGTTTTAGCCTCTGATAATTCCCAATTGATTGTTTCACCTTTAGTAGCTTCATCGCATTTGATTGCTAAAAAGTTACCTTTAGCATTCTTGCTGAATTTGGGGAAACTTTCAACATATTTTGATGTACCAGTTATCTTGGTATCTTGAAGTTCAACCTCTTGAATTGTACTGATGTCAATTCCTAAAACTTCGCCCTCGGGTAAGTTTATTGTTACCGTCTTTTGGGCTGGTTTAGGGAGTTGGATTGGTGACTTTTAATACTTGGATTCTTTTTTCATCAACGATTTTTGCACCGAACGTGTCTAATCCACGGATAATATCTTTGAACTTTTTAGGATCTCTTAATGCTTCAACTTCATTAATCTGACCAGCAAAGGCGATAGCTTTTTTACCTCTTATATCGCAATATGTATAAGAGCCATCATTTTTCATATTATTACTCATAATAACATCAAAGTCATCATAAACACCAACTTTACCTTTTTTAATATAATTTGGATTATCAGTGCTTAAAGTAATTAAAGCTTTCTTAAACTTATTATAGATTTTTGGAGTAATTTCAATAACGCCTTCTTCGTCAAAATCTCTTTGACGAAGTTCAACAATACCATCATCAACACCATTAATAATAGCATCTTCGGTAATTTCAGCAATTTCAGTGACATTTGTAGCTTGAGAAATTAAATCTGCTACATATGAATCTCTAGCTACAGCTAGACCATGAACAGCTTTTTCACGATATTTTTCCATTAATCCTGGCATTGATTGTGCCTTATCGACATCATCAACATAAAAAGCAAAATAATTTGCTTGATCAATCGTTAATAAAACCTTTTTATCATCCATTTCTTGGATTTCAATATCTGCCCCGGTATATTTATTAATTGTAGGTTCACCAACACCTAAAATACGAACCGTGCGTGCATAGTTGCATTCACCTTCATATTCACGATTGCAATTATCAACCAGTTTAGTTTTCTTTTCGAGATCGTCTTGGATATGCTTTGACCAAACTTCTCTAATAAAATTAGTTACAGCCATTATTATCACCCTTTCTACTAGAAAAAGAGCTCTACCATTTAGTCATTGATTTTTCTACAGCTTCCAAAAGTTTAGGATTTGCATCAAAGTCTTTTCGTGTAAACTTCAATGCTTCTTCCCTAGTATAAAAATCTTTTACACCAGGATCCGTGCTATCTGTATTTTTCATTGATCCCATAGGCTCTATTTCTTTTTTTGGCTTATATTTTTGATAGGTAGTATATTTATCCTTTAAAGACATTTTAGGATCTAATAATTTAGCAAATTCGACAAAATCTTTAGCTTCTAAAGCTTTATTGTCGACACCCATCGCTGCTAATTCTTTTCTTGATTGTTCTTGCTTTCGATATTCAGCCAATTTCATAAATGTTAAGTTTTCTCGTTTAGATCTTTCTTTATTCGCTAAACGATCTACCTCACGAACAACTTCATCGAAACCATCTTCAATTATGTCCTTAGCATCTTTTTCAGCTAAAACATCAAGATCATCATCATTTTGTGATGATTCATAATTTGGGATATCTATGCCTTTCTTTGCATAAAAATCCTTAAATTGGTCAGCTAGTTGATTTAAATCATCAACTCCTGTTCCTTTTTTTAGTACAGATTCTAAATTTCCATACTTTGAATCATATTCCTTCCTAATTTTCGCCTCTCGACGACGAATCCTTTTATCAAGGATTTCATTTAATTCCTCGGAAGTATATAATTTCTCTGGCATTTTTTCTTCTAGTGTGCTCTCACTATCATCCGTTTCTTCTGTAGTTGGCTCTTCTACATTTTCAGTATTATTTTCTAATACAGATTCTTCGTTTTCTTCAAACATAAATCCTCCTATTTTTTTATTGTGGGCTTGCTTCCCAACTCCACATCTTTTTTGATAAGGTCATAAGGCTTGGACCAATAAAAAACTCGATAAAAATATCGAGTTAATAATCATTGTTTACTGGCACAACAATTAAAGCCTCTATAAATCCCTTACTATAAGTAAAGGACTACAGCTACCGATAAATCGGTGCTAGGACATATCCTACACTTGGTAGGTATGTTTAGTGCCTTTTATAAGCACTGTGAAGATAATAGGACTCCAACCTATACTAGGATAGTTTAACTCTCTATCCCACCCTTATGTCTAAATCCATAAGTTTCGAGAGGGTGTCAGCCTCCTGTTCTATCGCTATTGAACATATATCTTCACACTACCTATAAAGTAGTGTTTTTAAAATAGTTTTCAACTATTTCATGAATAATATCATGAGAACATGCACTAATATCACATAAGTTTTCAAGATTTAATGTTTCTAGTTCAAACAAATAATTATATATATAGCAATGCATTAGTTCATGAAGCAAAGTTTGACGTTTCTGGTCTCTATGCATATCTTTATCAAGATATATTACTTGATTTTTCGTAAAAGTAGATCCAAAATATTGCCCATAATTTTCAACTTTGCCGTCATAATCTTTTAATATTTTTTTCATTTCATCTTGACTTATTTCTAATATTTTCCATTCACGATTATTCATTCTAAATGAATAAGGCATTAAACTTCCTCCATTTCTTCATCTGGTAATTGATTATCTGATTCTGAATTAATTGCCTCTGCTTGTATAGCATCAGCAATTTGACCAGTTTGTGACTTCAAATCGCTATTAATAAATTGACTTGCTCTTTGTTGCATCAACTGAGCTTTACTATTAATAATTGCAATTTTTTGTTGCTCTTCTTCCATTAATTTGACAGCTTGTTCAAGTTTTTTCTTTGGCATTGTTGATGTATCATCCAACAAATTAACATATATTTTTAATTCAGATAATTTTTGAATATTAAACATACCAGCTCTTAGCATATTTTCAATACTTAATTCCTGTGCATATCTATCATATGGACTTCTTGGCGTTATATCGATTTTTACTGATGCTTGCAAAGCCTCAAGTTCAGTTTTAGATACTTTCTCTAAAACAACTTTTTCTTCACCAGTATTTTCATCTTTAACGACATTTTCTAAAGTTAATTCATCATTATTTGCCTTTAAAATATCCAACCAAATACGAGCTAAATCCTCAAGAAAGTTTTTATAACTTTCTTTTTGTTCCGTCATTGGGCTTTGAGCTGCATTTTGAATAGCTAATATTGCCTTGCCTGATGCAGTTTCTGGATTAACCTGACCAGTCGCGATATCACCTGCTCCGGCTAAATCTCTTGTAACTTGAATCAAATCATCTTGCAATTGTTTTACATCTGGTGACATTTGTGACGGTGGAATACGATATAAAACTTTAGCTACATCATCAACGCCCATTCCTGCATCAACTTTAATCAAACCTCCAACACGATTAATTGCATCTAAGTTTTTAATTTTAGTGACATCTGCAATCGTTTGTGGATATGCTTGATTCTTAACTGTCATAACTCTTCGCATTTCAGTTCTATTGACTTCTATTTGATTTGGAATTAAATATCTAACTTCGCATTCGCCTCGTGAAGAGCCTTCTTTTTCTTCCCACAAATAATGAGCTACAGGATATAATGAAGTTCCATTATCGGCTTCTTCTTTTATCGTTACATATCTTGATGCAACGCTATAATGAACAGTTCCGTCTTTCTTATACATTTTAATCAAGATAGTGACACGATCATTTATTTCTTCCTTTGCTTCTTTTGATGAAGTGTCAAATGTATCATTATCACCAATAATCATATCCAATTTATCTTCTTGTAAGCCTAATGATTTTGCATAAGCTCTTGCATTAGAGATACTCATTCTTTTCCTAATGATGATATAAGGTTGAGACTGGATATCGTCATTATTTTCATCGCCATAATAAATATCTACCTTTTTAATAATTTCATTTTCCGGCATTTGTGTCAAAGGATTATAACTAACATAAATAATTCCCTCATCGTTAATGGCTGCATCCTTAGTAGCTCTTCTGCCCTTATAATCCATTTTGTCTTTTTCCCATATTGCTGATGCTTTTCTGTTTAGCATCTCACAAATCTTCTCAGCGCGAGGACGGAAGTCTATATTTTCAAAGTTTTGACTAGAATAAACAATTGAATACAAATTGTCATGAATTATTCCGACTTTATAACGAACTATTGGCTTTATAAAGTTTTTTTGAACAGGTTCAATATCTCCTAACTTAGCATGATCCCACTGATTCCCATTATAAAAACGATAATTTTTTTCGGCATCACTATAAACATGCCAAAGATGAAAAAAGTTTCTTCCTTTTTCATAAAGCTCCCATATTGGTGTTTCTTTTATTTGTTCAATATCCATAATTCACCTTCTTTATTCAACATCTTTTTGATTTGCTCCAGTTCCATCATAGTTTTCTATATTTTGCATAATAATACTCGATTTTCTAAGTTCTTCAGCTTGCTGATGCTGTGCAACCTTATTTGAATGAATCTTAATTGGATTAAGTGTTGGGATTTTCATCTTAGGTCCTTCTATTGACTGATTAGTTAATAATTTTTGTGCCAATCTACACGCAATAAAAAAGCATATCAAATTAGACATGCTTACTATTAAAACAATTAAAATAATTTCCATTGGTTCCTCCTAAACAATTGTCATTTCTTCACCATAATCATAACTTTCAGCATTTGAACGTTCTGTATTAAATCTAAATGTTGGATTACTTATAATCGGCTCCTCGTTAAATATAACTTGATCTTTAATGTGATGAGCAATTGCAAGTCCCATCATTTGATCATCATGTCCACCCTCTGGAGCTTCTATCCTATTATTCTCATTTTTTATAATTGATAGCAGTTCTTCCAAGGTATCTAAATCATTAATTAACTCTGGATGATTTCTAACAATTTCAACAAGCCTACTAAGTATAACAGGTCTTGTTATTTGTGTCGTTTTAAATCCAAATTTCTTTTCTTTTTTCTTTGTATAATAATCAGTATGTTCTCGAACATATTGATTATAATAACCTAGTTCTTGAAGTTTTATTACTGGATATGTATCAAAATTAGTTTCAATTCCAATTAAGGCATTGTTATAATACTTTCCTAAACAATACATTTGCTTTGTATACAGATCAGGATCAAATTGATGCTTTAATACAGCTGCTTGATTTCCAGTTCTTGCATCTAACACATGCCCTGTATAATAATCAGATCCATCACCAGCTGTATCGCCACCAATACAATATTTTGTAATATGTGGTGTATCTGGTAATTGATATATCTTTATAAATCCGTTTCTATCATTAACCCATCTAATATTTGATATTTGATAGCCATAAGGTTTAGTTTCATCATAGTCATATTCAAAATATCCAATTTTAAGTGGTTTACTTAAACTTGATATTCTGTTTGCAATAGTTTCACTATCAAAGGCTGGATTTCCACTCATCAAAAAGGCTTCTTTTGGAAAACATGGATATTCTTGTTTGATTAAATCTTTATCGATATATCCTTCATATTTTTTAAAGTACCAATAAAGCTGTTCTGGAATTAATTTATATGAATCTTTCAATAATCTTAGTCTTTCCCAAATCCACTCATTTTTTAATTCTATTTTCTTGAGAAAAGATTCTTTTTCTGCTTCTGATGGAAAATCTAAACGATACTCTGTTGTTTTCCACCATTCAAAGAAAACATTTATGTAAGATCCACTGTCCCATAATTTTTGATAATCATTATAACCATTGGCTGTTGTTTCATAAAACTCTAGGCAACCTTTTGTAAAAGCTTCACCTATTGCTGCTAAAATTGATGACATACCATTCTTCCAGAAAGCACATTCGCTACCGTGAAAAAAGTTTATTGTTCTTGAACGTCCTACATTATCAGTAGCTGTATCAACTTCCCAACTAGAGTTTAAAACTTCAAACATAAATTGTTTTTTATTATTAAACTTTTCTGTTGGCTTCAATTTTTCTGGTAACTGAGAAAAAGGATATTTGGCCTTATTTTGAAATATAACTTCTGCGTTCTTTGCAACATCAGCAAGTGTAAATCCTGAAAAGTTTGGATTTAATAAAGAACAACTTAATTGATAAGCTGTTAAAAATGATGTTATTCCTTGTTGACGACCCTTTAAAATTAAAAAGGCGAGTCTTGTAATTAACCCATCTTTATATTTTTGCTTATTATCGTTAATTATTTCGCATAAAGCTTTCTGAACTTCATTCAAGAAAAAAGGAACAACATTTTGTTCCTTATCAACAATAACAAATTCAAGTTCAATGAATTTTTCTGGATATAATCTGATTTCATCTAACAATTCTTTATGGTCATAAATCTCATTGGCAATAGCTGAACGGAGCTTATTATCAAACTCTAAGTCCTTATCCTGCTTCCACTTCTCTTTTCGGATGTTGATAAGTTCATCAATCGTATAACTCATTTAATATCTTTCAATAAGTCCTCTAACTTGCAATCAGCGTTAGCAACTTTTTCAATAGGTTTCTCGCCAATTGTATCTCTTATTGTGATAAAGGCATAAGTGTCACCCTTAGCTGCTTTTTTAACTAGAGCTGTACTAATTCGTTTATTATAATTCTTAGAAGATAGGATAGCAATAAGCTCGTTGGCTAGAGTTTTTCGTTCTCTTGCTTTGGCTTGTGAGGCCTTTCCAGCTTTAGAAGCCCATTCTCGACGTTGTTCCGGAGTCGTATTTTGATATTGAACAAGGTTTTGAATATTCCCTTTTCGTTTACCTTTTTTCTTTGTTTTACTTGCCATTTTTAACACTTCCTATTTCATCAAAAAAAGCCCTAATTTCGGACTTTATTTTTTTGACATATAACTTTTCGAATTATTTTTTTTAAACTCTTACGCTTACAATATACCACAAATTGAAAGTATCATCAAGTATCATTTGGTATCATTTGGTATCATCTTTTGCAAAAATTCAATTTCGGAAGTTTTTTTTAATCGTTTGGTGTGCGCAATTGAAAAAGATAATGCCTTTGCGACCTTTGAAATTGGCATGAAGTCTAAATAATAAAATTGAATTATTTTTCTACTTCTTTTTTTTGAAAGACGTTCTATTTCTTTCATATGAGTTTCTCGAAGATGATTTTTCTCTAACTCTTTTTTTTCAATTTTTCTTTCTAACTTGAATATTTCATCAAGATGATCTTCAATGCCAACATGATGAGAAGAAGACTTAATAAAATCTTCATATGTTTGTCCAGAAATATCGTACAGCTTATCTTTTTTAAATTGTAGTTCGAAAAACATTGATTTTATATCTTCGCAAACTTCAAAATATTTTTTAAAATGATTTTTTAATATATTTTCTTCATTCATAACCACACCTCTTTCTATTCAAAATCATTCCTTAAAATCGTTTTTTTCTCTTTCTTGATAATCTTATATTATCAATAATCAAAAATTTTTTAATAAAGTCTTTAATTTTAAAGGCTAAAATTATATTTTTTATAAGAAAATAGTTTTTATACTTTTTTAATGTTTTTTTGCTCAACTTTTTAAAGGTTTTTTAAATAACATTTTTTCTAAAATGATCATTTCAAATTAGACTTTATTATTGCACAATTCGAAGCAATCAGTTAACCTCTAAAATAAGTCTATCAGCTAAAATATTTCTATATTCAATCATGCAATCTCTTTGGTTCAACAGTAATTCTTTTTTTCGCTCTAATTTTTCATTTTCTTCTTTTGTTTTTGGCATGTTATCCAAAAGATCATTTAATCTACCAATTTTTTCTGACAAGTCTATTAATTCTTCTATCATTCTCTCTTTATAATTCATATAAATACCTCCTATTCATGATAATTTATTCCTTTATCATCATCATCTAAGCAAACTAAAACTTTATAATTTCCAATACGAGATTTTGACATTTTCTTTAAATGTGCTGGTGTTTGATAGTAAAGCACCGTTTTTTTTGTAACACCTAGATATTTAGCAATTTCCGTTATTGTGCCGATAATTAATAATTTTTCTCCTTTATACATTGCATATTCTTTAGCCATAAAATCCCGACTCCTTACATTGCTGAATTATCGCCTCTAACTGATTCAAAGGGATACTCTTTGGATAAAAAGTATAATCATGATGTAAATTGAAATAATCATCATAACATCCAATACGAACTTCTCTCTTAACAATCCAAAATTCATAATATGAATAAACATTTCTAGACTTTTTCTTAACATACTCAATAAGATAAATATCATCTTTATCATTTTTGTAAATGATTTGTTTATATCCACACTTAGAAAACATTTCTTTAGCATTCATTATTCATTATTCCTTTGGCATTTCATAAACCGTAGTATTTTCTACTAAACATGGATACCCATCACTATCCCATTGAAGTATATTATTTTCTAATTTGTTTTGTATATTATTTAGTACTTCCAACGCTCTTTCTTTTGAACTGTAAGCGCCTAATGTAAAAGATGTATTCATTTTAAAAGTAAACAATCTTCTTGCTTCATTTATTTTTCCATCATTTTCACAACCTAAACTAATATTATCAATTTTCATTAAAAACTCTCTATCTTGACTTCGTATCCATAAATTCATAGCTAATTATTCACCACCTTATAACAATAGTTTTCAAATTGTTCTTTAGTTAATATTGTTTCAATTTCAGAATCAAAATATATATGTTCATCTACTGTTTCAATTCCATCATCTACTTCATTAACACCAGTATCTGCATCATCATCAATATACTCAAAATTACAATTAATTTTTTCTACTCTGCTGCCGTTAACATAATCTCCAACTTCAATTAAATCGATAATACAAGGACTTGCTTTTAAAACAACATCTTCAATTTCACAATCAAAAACAACATCTGCTATATCACCAGTCCATAACTCACCATCCAACTTATCAAATTCATGGAGATTGTTAACGTTATCATAATTTCCTAAATATTTTGAAATGCCTAATGGTGTCCTAACATACATGCCAGATTTTAATTTCATTTTGCGTCTCCTTTCACATAGTCTAGAACTACTTGAAAATCCACTATTGTTTTTTAAAAAATGAAATTTCCCAACCATCATTAGTTGTTTTTCTTATTTCACATATTTTACCTTTACATTGTTTTATCTTATCTTCCAAAAGAGAAATAAGTTGTTGTTTTTCACATTGTAGTTTATATATTTCTTCAACAAAATGTATTCTTCTATATTGTTCTGTTCTTTTATAAATTTGTTCTATATCTTCTACCATTTTATTTTTCCTCCAAACGTTCAACTATTTTTTTAATTAAGTTTAATTCTTTTGCATCAAAACCACCATCAATGCGAATATATTTTCTTCTATAATAAATATGAATATACTTTATTAAAAAACCATCTCCACTTACCGAGTTACATAATTGGAATAAATGGCTACTAGGATAATAATCGCAATCGTACCCTAATTTTTTAAACTCTTTTATAATATCTTCAAATTCTTTAACCATTTTCATCAACCTTTTCTTTTAAGTATTTTTGATTTTTGATAAGTTGATTAAGTGTTTCAAAAATAATTTTTTCTCTTGAAGTTATTGTATAAATATGTTTCCCACTTTCATTGTTATATTTTAAAAATATTTGCCCTTTTATTTTTTCTTTTCTTTCACTTCTAATTTTTCTATATTTTTTCTTATCTGTTTTAAAATATTTGACATACTCTACCTCCAATAAAATCTACTTAATATCCAATAACCTATTCTTCTAACAAAGCCTTCATTTGATGACAAATCACAATCTTTGCATCGGCTTTTAAATAAACCTAGCCGATATAATCGATTATGAGCTATCCATTCGTTTAAGCAAGATGTGATGGAACGATCTATTAATTCTAAATCTAATTTTGCTAAAAATCTTATCATTTCATCTTTTGATAGAACAAAATATGAATTTTGTATTTTAATATTATTTGTTTTAGGATTAAAACTTGATGTTACGATCATCTAAATCAGCCTCCTTTTTTGTTTATCATTATTACGATAATAATTTAAAAAAATATGAATTAAAACTTAACTTCCTTAAGTTTGTCTTGTTTTTGATCTATTCCTAATCTGGTATAAAGCTTTGTAGTTTCTAAACTAGAATGACCTAAATAATCAGCCAGTGTGGTAACTTCTCCAGGATATGCTTCTAAAAATCTAACTGCAAAATAATGTCTAAATGCATGAGGATGAACTTTAGAAAGTTTAATCTTCGAATATCCAGCTACTTTTTTTAAAGCCTTTCTAATAGAATCTGGTTTTAATGGTTGATGATTTTTTCCTTGGAAAATATATCCTGAATAAATATGATTTTCTCGTGCAAAACGTCTTAAATCAGCTAGCAAAGATTTATTTATTATGATAATTCTCTCTTTATTTTTAAACCTTATTGAAAGATTAGATTTTAAATCCTCAACTTTAAAAAATCTTAATTCACCAACTCTAATGCCTGTTTCCCCTAAAACTCTTAATATCATATAATTTCTTATATCGCCTTTAGATTTAGCACACCTAAGTAATCGATGATAATCAGAATATGAAATATATTCCTCTATATAATTTTTTCTTTGTGTCTTATATAATTTGACTTTAAGATCATCATAACCAATAAAGCTTAAAAACTTATTTATAGAAACAATATAATTATTAGCTGTTGTCGAGCTGTATTTATCTATCTCTATAATTTTTTTCTTATATTCTTTAACAGTGTCTTTTGATATACCTTTCTGATCAACGAAAGAAATAAAAGAGATGATATTTATTTTGTACCTTTTAATCGTGTTTAAAGACAATTCTTCTTCACTTAATTTTTTTAGCCAATCAGTTAATTGTCTATTTAATTCATCACTTTTAAAAGTTTTCATAAAATCATCCCTTAAATATCTTCTTCCATTAATTGTTTAAGTATAAGATTATGCCCAACTATTTCATACTTTTTTCACCTAATTTACTAAAGCATTCCAAATACCCTCCGGCTGTTTGAGTAAGATAAAACCTATCATATTCTTTAACTATCTTGTATTTTTTCATTATTTCTTCTTTCCATGAAATAATTTATCTTTTTTTAACTCTTCAATTGTTGGAGGATTAGGTTTAGATTTTGTCTTTTTTAATTCATCATTAATTTTTTGAATCAAATCATTTTGTTCTTTGATAGTTTGTTTATTCTTTTCTAATTCTTCAGTATTTTCTGAAACCTTTTTATTTAAGCTTCCTATCATCTTTTCAGATTCAGTAGAATATTTGTTATACTCATCTAGCATAACTTTATACTTTTGATCTTGCTTTTTTAACTCTTTTTCTAAATTATTAATCCTTGAAATATATCCACCTTTAGCACTATTTAAACTATGAATTATTTTTTCAGCTGCTTCAAGTTTATTTTCTAATTCAGTGATTTCTTTTTGATCGTTGGCAAAAAGCTCATTAATTGGAATGGCAGTTCTATGAAGATCAGTTACCTTCACTGACATCTTTGAAATATTGTTATTGCTATCTTTTAAAATATCTTTAATTTCCTCTAAAAATAAATCTAACTTACTTTTTCTTTTAAAATTCATTAATACATTTCCCCTTCCTTAGAATCAAATAAGTTTAATTGTTTTTTTTGTTTAATATTTATAAATTTGCATGACTCATAAAATAAGCTAATTTTATCTGGATTCTTTTTATCAATCGCCATTTTACAAGTAACAGAAACAATATCATCATGATGAAATCTTTTTTTAAAATAATTAATATAAAAATCGTTATTATAACTTTCATCAAAATTAATATTAATAATTTTCTTTCTATTATCATCATCTATTTGAATTGATAATTTTCTTTGGTATGGATTATAGCATTTGATTCGTCCGAAAACTAATGCTCTATTCATAAATCCTCCTATAAATTTTCTAATTAATTAAATAAGTAATAATAAATAATATATATTATTAAATTTTATTATTAATAAATTTATATATATTATATATATATATTTAATGTATTGATTTTTTCGTCAATACCCCTTGACTTTTTAATCAATATCCATTGATTTTTTTGTCAATAAGTCTTTTTAGTGTCTTTCTAAACTATTTTTTATTATTTCTTCAAGTTCTGCAATTTCTTCAGGTGTGGCTAAATCAGCCGTAATTTCTTTGTTAAACCAGTCAGGAACTGGAGTAGTATACTTATTGGGTAAAAATGTTCTTGCACGCTTTATAATTGGTGTACCATTGATCATAATAGCTCTTTTTAATGTCGTGCCATGCTGCTGTTGATAATCGTTGATAATTTTAATATATTTTTTATCTTTTAGATTTTTTAACCATCTTGATACTGTCAACTTGTCGACATTATATAGTTGTGCAAAATAATTATTTGTTGCGAAACAAACCCCTGTTTTATTTGCCAGAGCTGTAATTTCGCTATATAACAATTTTTCATTAGGCTTTAAATCTTTATCATATCTAATAGTGGCAGGAATTATGGCATAATAATTAGGGTTTTCTTTCATAAATCCTCCAGTTTGCTTTATTGGTCAAAAAGTTGTAAAATTAAATTGTAAAATTATTTAATTTTATGTGATTTAGCAAGGTCCATTTTATTTGCTAAATCTTTTTTATATAGTAAATAATCCCATGCATTAAAGAGCATCCATATAGATATCATATTAATTCCAAAACCTAGCCATGTTAAAGAATATTGCTGTTCAGTAATCCACCCATAAATTGTTATTTTAAATAAACTATAAGAAATAATTCCTATACTGATAAATAGTAATATTGCAGCAACTATTGCACTTTTATCAATTTTTCTTTTCATTTAAACCCTCCTTTCTATTCTTCTATATACTTATCAAAATCACAATAAGCCAAATTTTTTATAGCAAGTGCTTGATACCTTCTTTTTGTTAAAGAAGTGTTGAATCTAAAACTATTAATAACTTCTTTTGATAAAGTTATATCAATAGTTTTTTTGATGTTCTTAGCTGCAAAACAAATTTTACAAACAATATTGTCTCTATGTTCTCTAATATCTTTAATCATAACGATTCGTTTTTTTAAATCATTAATTGCTTTAATTGAAATATTTTTTAAATAAGAATAATTAACTTCTGAAACTAAATTCATATCTGTAAAATAATATAGGCAATCAGGATTAATATTAGAATTAGGATAATTACCTATCAAATCAGATCCTGTAATAATCTGATTAAATTGCTTTTCAAACGAATAATTTTGTTCTTTGTCAGCATATTCATAAAATGCATTTTTTAAAGAATTATAATGATCTATAACAGATCTATTTTTTTTATACTTATAGTTTATGCCCATAACTTTTCGTTCTAATTTTTTCAATATATCTTTTTTCATATGGCCTCCTTCCTACAATTTTCAACATTTGAATTAAATTGAATCTTTATAATTTTGTTTAAATCTTCTATCATTTTCTTTGCTTTTTCATTTGATGGTGGATTTACGACTCTAACTTTAAGTTTGGTAGCTTTTTTCATTTGACTAATACCTTTCTATTCAGACATCTAATTTTGGGGAGCTCGAGAAGGTTAGAACTTTAATACCTTTAATGTCATAGATTAATTAAAGATTTGGATGTGATTTAAGATAAGATAGTTTATTAATTTATATAACTCCCCAAGATTAGATGTCTGAAATATTTAGCTGTGAGGCTTAATTTGATTATTTTGTATTACTAGTGTAATTTGATTTTCGATAAGGGTTAATAAGAAATCATTTTCAGTTTGAAGACTGAATGATTTCTTTTATTCTGTTTAAATCCAAATAAATTAGATATCATATTTTTCCTATCTCCTGAATATTTTGATAATAAAATGCATATAATCACCCTATTCTTTTAAATCGTGCATATATTCACATACATTTTGAAAAAAAATAAATCTATCCACTCTGTAATAAGCTAATAATTCCTCTAATCTCTCAACTGATAAGCCTGATGAATTTTTCTCATAGCGTCTTAAAGTTTCTTTGTTTAAATTAAAGTCTTTGGCAACTTTTTCAATGCTTAAATCCTTTTTTAAACGTGTAACTTTTAATTCTTTACCAATTGCATCTAGCATGATATTACCTCCTATCTACAACCATTATACGTGCATATTTGCACGTTGTCAATATAAAATGTGCATTTTTTCACAAGAGAAGTTGTTTTTTACATTTTTTATGATATAATTATCTTGTTAGGAGGTATTTTAAATGGCCGAATATCTTAATAAAAATATAAAATATATTAGAGCAAATAATAAAATGTCACAGCAAGATCTAGCTGATAAAGTTGGAATAGATAGATCAACTATTTCAAGGATTGAAAACAACGAGGTTGAAACAACTATAGATAATGCAATAAAGATTTCGCAAGCCTTAAATGTTCCTCTAGCTGACTTGATAAGTAAAGATTTACAATTCGATAATGCCACTCAAGTCGACATCTCCTCTGACATAATAAAAATACCTGTATACGGAACAATTAAAGCTGGTATACCTATTGAATCACAAGAGGACATTATTGAATACGTAGATATTCCTGCTGAATGGACCAAAGGTGATAAAAAATTCTTTGGCATAAAAATAAGTGGTGACAGTATGTCACCAAAATATGATGAAAATGACATCGTTATATTTGAACAAAATAACGATTTAGAGATGTATAATGGAAAAGACTGCGCTATTATGATTAATGGAACCGAATCAACATTTAAAAAACTATTGGTAAATGACAATGGTATTGTATTACAGCCTTATAATACAGCCTATGATATTATGATGTATTCCAAAGAACTAGTTGAGCAATTGCCTATTCGAGTTATAGGTATTGCACGAGAAAAAAGGACGAGAGTATGAAGATAAAAAAAAGAGCTAGATTAATAAGAAATATTTATTGCGATGAGAGTTGCTATTTAGAACATGATCATAAAAATTATATGGTTTTAGGTGCCTTGATGTGCAATAAGAGTTCTAGAAAACAAATTTGTCAACATATTAGGGAAATAAAGTTAAAGCATGGAATTAATAAGTTTCAAGAAATAAAGTGGACCAAAATATCAATGCAAAAATATCCATTATATGAAGAGTTAATTCGCTATTTTTTTAATAATAATTGCCTAAAATTTAGAGCAATTATTGTAAACAAAGAAAAAATTAATCATAAGAATTTTAATCAAACACATGACACATTTTATTATAAGGTTTATTATCAATTATTATGTAGGGCAATATCTACAAAAGATGAAAATTATATTTATTTAGATATAAAAGATACAAAAAGTGCAAGAAAAATTAGAAAACTGCAAGAATGTTTAAAAAACGGGATTTATGATTTTAATATGAACCATATTAAAAGGATTCAGAATATTAACTCTAAAGAAAGTGAACTACTTCAATTATGTGACATTTTAATTGGTGCAATTGGATATCTTAATAGAGGCGATATTTTAAAAGAAAACCATAACATAGCTAAAGAAAAAATAGTAAATCTTATAATCAAAGAAAGTGGGTATAACTTAAGAAAAACAACTTTTTTATCGGAGGAAAAATTTAATTTGTTTTTTATGGAGTTACAAAAATGATAGAAGATATCTGCCTATGGTTACCAAAAATAATCACATTAGAAGAGTTTAATGGTAACTGGGCCGCATATAATGATGCTATATATAAAATTTTCATAAATGATTTTATAAAAAATAAATTATACTTTCGAAATAAAAAAGTTGAAATTAGAATTAACCCAAAAGAGAATAATTATGAGCATGCATTCATTCACTTAACAAGTAAAGAAGTAAATCAGCCAGTAGATGTAAATGATAGAATAGCCGATTTAAGAAGATGTGAAAGAATTGCTTGGAATAGAAAAATTATTGAAAATTATGAATGTAAAAATAGTTGTCCTAATTGTAGAAAAATCTTATATTATGAGGAGTATTATAAAAACAACATTAGAATTAACTTATTGTTTGCCGATGTCAATTTTAAAGTTATCCTTGAAAAAAGGAAAAATTATTATTTATTAATTACAGGCTATTACATCTACTACAAACATAAGATGAAAAAAGAACTAAAAAAGGTAACTACATATTTGCAACAGAAAACGCCACTTGATTAGTTCAAGTGACGCTTCCAGAATCTCCTTTTACCATAGGTAAATGAGAAAATAGAGCATTCAAATAGCTCATCCACCATGACGAAGCATATCGCTTCCGGTACAAATAATATATCAAAAAATACATTATTTGTCAATTTTATTATATGCTATAAAACAAAATTTATGCTTTTTAAATAATTTTATATCGTTATAAAACTATTTAAAGGCATTTAAAAAGACCAGTGCTGGAACACTAGTCAAATGAAAACCCTATTAAGCTACCAAACTTAAAGTACAGTTGAACTCTGTGCAAATGTATGAGGTTTTCTCATACATTATAGCACAAATATTTTTTAAAATCTATAAAGGAAGTGTTATAATGAATTTTTTAAAACAAAATTTGTCAACTGAAGAAGCTTATAATTATTATTTAAAAGAGGCTGATGAGGACTGGAAAAAAGGGGCACTATATATCAGAGTGTCAACAAATGATCAAGTTGAATATTCCCCTGCTTCTCAAATAAAAATTGGATTAAAATATGCAATAGAAAATCAGATCTTTATATCTCATGAACATATATTTCAAGATGATGGTATTTCTGGAAGACAAACTGATAAAAGATTAGATTTTATGAAAATGATTACTTTAGCAAAATCAAAAAGTCACCCTTTCGATGTTATATTAGTTTATTCATTTAGTCGCTTTGCCCGTAATAGAGAGGATTCCATTGTTTACAAAAGTATGTTAAGAAAAAAATGTGGAGTGGATGTCATTAGCATCACACAGCCACTATCTGAAGGCAAAGAATCTATTATATTAGAATCGATCTATGAAGCAATGGATGAATATTATTCATTAGACTTATCAGAAAATTCTCGTCGAGGAAAGCAAGAAAAAGCAACTCGAGGTGAATGGCAAGGAAATCCACCATATGGATACATCTATGACAAAAACACTAAACAATTAATTATTGACGAAGAAAAAGCAAAAATTGTAAATATGATTTATAACGATTATGTAAATGGAATGAGCATCAAAGGAATAGCAAACAAACTTGCAAAAAAAGGATTGAAATCAACCCGAGGAGGATTTTTCACTGATCGAGTTCTAAAAAGAATCTTGTATAATCCAGCTTATATTGGAAAAGTTAGATTTTGTGTTGGTGGATTTAAAAGAAACTATTCCAATCCAAATATTCAAATATTTGATGGTAAACATCAACCAATTATCGACAAGGAGCTATTTGACAAAGCGCAGGCTATAAATGCGCAAAAAGAAGAATTAAGTTTCAAATATAAAAAACCACAACCTAAACATGAACATTGGCTTCGTGGACTTCTCAAATGTGGTGATTGTGGAAAGTTTATGGTTAAAATCAAGGTGCATAATAGAACAAATGCGTATTTTCAATGCAACGGATATATAAAGGGAATATGTTTTAGATCTCATCATATTTTAGAATCGAAAGTTGTCGGGTTAATTCTAAACCAATTAAAACAAGATTTTACTGATAAGCTAAATATTAATATATCATTGTCAAACTATGAAAATGAGTCAGAATTAGATATGATAAATATCAAAATAAAAAAATTGCTACAAAAAGAGAAAAAAATTAAAGAGGCTTTTTATTCTGGAATTGATACACTTAACGAATATAAGGAAAACAAAGAAGCTGTTGAAAAAGAAATTAAAAAATTAAAGAAAGAATATAATTCATTAAAACTTATGTCTTCCAAACAATCAAAGTTGGAACAAATATACGCAAAGTCTGAAAAGGCATATAAGATCCTTTCGGACGATACTGCACCCGATGAACTAAAAAGCACAATTGCACATACTCTTTTTGAAAAAATTGTATATGATAAGGATAATGAAGAGTTAATAATCTATTATAAATAAAGACTTTTTTTATTGTATACCTAATGACTTTATCCCCAACGAGATCGCCCTTTTTACAATATTCAACCGTACTTTCTGCTACGCCCTTCCATAAGACACAAGAAATAAAATCGGTTTCATATTCGCCACTCGCATTTTTAAAAGAACGTGGTACGGCAAGGGTCACATTGGCAATTTTATTTCCATTTTCCGTTTCTCTTAATTCTGGATCTTGTACAATCCGTCCTACTAATACAGCTTGATTTAACATATTTTCCTCCTTTCTTAAGGCATCTTATCATAGGCTATTTGAAAATGTAAAAGACATGTTTTTGAAAAAATGCCCATCTATTTTTAAAGGTATTAAAATATATCTATACCATAATTTAATTATGACCTTTTTAAAGCTACAAAAAAACAGTCTTACGACTGTTAAAAATAATTTTTTAAAAGAGAGTTTAACTCAACCGCATATTCCATTGGTAACTCTTCTCTAAAGCGATCAATAAAGCCCATAATAATTAACTCTTTAGCTTTTTCTTCACTAATACCCCGACTCATTAAATAAAATAATTTATCTTTACTAATTTTCGCAACCGTTGCTTCGTGGTTTAAGTTAGAAGTATTATTCTCTACAATATTTTTAGGGATTGTATCGCTTTTAGATATCTCATCTAAAATAATGGTATCACATTTAACAGTGGCATTAGCGTGGTGAGCGTCTTTGGTAATGCGTACGGTACCCCGGTAATCAGCTTCGCCACCATTAGCAGCAATCGATTTACTGATAATTTCACTCGTTGTATGGGGCGCTAGATGAATCATTTTGGCCCCTGTATCTTGTGTTTGTCCTTTAGTTGCAACAGCGATAGAAATACATCTACCTAAAGCATATGGACCCGACAAGATACAAGATGGATACTTCATATTAACACAGGAACCGATATTACCATCAATCCATTCCATCACGCCACCTTCTTCGACCATTGCCCTTTTTGTAACAAGATTATATAAGTTATTAGACCAATTTTGAATAGTTGTATAACGGCATTTAGCGCCTTTTTTAACATAGATTTCAACGACAGCGGCGTGGAGAGACTCAGATGAATAAGTTGGAGCGGTACATCCTTCCATATAGTGAAGTTCAGCTCCTTCATCAACAATGATAATCGTTCTTTCAAATTGTCCCATCTTCTCACTATTAAGACGGAAGTAACTTTGTAAAGGACGATCTAATTTCGTATGCGGTGGGATATAAATAAATGTTCCCCCACTCCAAACAGCGCCATTTAATGCCGTATATTTATTTTCATCATATTTAACTAAATTATTAAAATATTCCTTGAAAAGATCAGGGTATTTTTTTAAAGCTGTGTCGGTATCACAAAAGATAATATTTTTTTCTTCTAATTTTTTAATCATATTGTGATAGACAACTTCGCTTTCATATTGGGCACCAATACCTGCTAAATATTTCTTTTCGGCATCAGGTAAACCTAGTTTATCAAAAGTATCACGGATATCCTGTGGAACATCATCCCAACTATTTTTGACCTCATCTGTCATTCTTCTAAAATAAGTAATATTATCAAAATCAAGACGAAGTTCTGGCCCAAAAGATGGTTCACTAAAAGTTGCAAAAGTCTTATATGCTTGCACACGAAAATCTTGCATCCATTTAGGTTCATTCTTTAGTTTCGATATTTGTCTTACTTTTTTTTCATTAATACCTTTGATAACCATTGATATCACCATCTAATATTATACTAAAAACACCAAATAAAAAAAAGAACTTATGATTCTTTTTTTGTTTTTTGATAAATCGCACAAAAGTCAATAACCGTAGGCCCCGCTTCCGTTTTTGGCTTGCTTAACTCTTGATGAAGAAGACGGGCTTCTTCAATTCGGGGATTTAAATAGGTATCTTTATCCTCTGGAATACCAAAAACATCTTTAACACTATCCCACATATTTTCAAAAGGATACATATCATAAACGTATTTAACATTAGTTGTTAAACTATTTAATTCAAATTCGGGAATAACATAATCTTCCATATCGATAATGTGATACCGCTTACCGCGTTCTTGTAAATCATATGCCCAATCATCAAAAGCTACTACGAGTCGGTAGCATTCACTTTCAAAAGGCATATCAATTTCGCCACTAGAAGTAATAATATGAAACCTTTCAAAGGTAACAATATGCGCTAAAAAAACTTTACCGTCCATTTTTCTCTAATTCCTCTAAAGCTTTTTCAATTCCCCACCAAGGAAGTAAAACACATTTTTTCCGGTTGGGTTGCCGATAAACATCATCGTAGACAACAGCTTGTTCTAAAACATCAGGGTCATATTCTTTTTCATCAATCATATGGCTATAATTAATCAAGATATTTTTTACTTCATCAACATTTTTACCAATTAAAGTTTCAACCATAATGGAAGCTGATGACGTACACATCGCACACGCTTCCCCATCAAAGCGAACATCTTTAACAATGCCATCTTCCACTTTAATTTGAACATTAACTTCATCAATGCAAGATGTATTATTCATATTTTCAGTTATATAAGATGGATCATCTGTTAAACTTTTATGACGAGGATTTTGATAGTGGTCTAAAATAATGCTTCTTTTTAAATTTGGTTCCATAGATATCACCACTTGCATTATACTCTAATACCAAAAAAAAAACAATAAAAGTTATTCTTTTATTGTTTAACTATTTTAATATAACCTAAATTACCATCAGCTTCTAAAAGGTCACCATCACTAATTTTTTTACTGCAACCTTTTAAAATAATACAAGGTACATCTAATTCTCTAATTAAAGTTTTAACATTGTGATTAAGATATTGATCCGATATAATGATACCTTCAATCTTCGGTAATTTAAAAATGATATTAGGACTTAGCGTTTTAGTAACTAAAATGTCTTTACTTCTTAAATTACGTAAATCATTAATACTTTTAACAATAACGGCTCTTCCCATCATTTTTCCTTTAGATAAACCGATACCTTTTAAAGCTGTTTTCAAAGTTTCTTTATCCTCACCAAGAAAATTAGGCGCTAAAAAATTAGCATAAGCATTATAATATAGTTTTTGCCTTGTACTTTCTTTTAAAAGGCTTTCAGATGCCACCTCACCATCAATATATTTATTAATAGTATTAATATCTAAATGCCAAATATCATTTTCATTGGTAATAATTTTCTTATTTAAATAGTATTTAGCTAACATTTTGGTATAACGTTTAACAACAAAATTAAACTTTGATAAATAGTCTTTTAGATAGTTTTTAGCAATTAATAATTCTTGTAGTTGTTCTATCTTTTCGTTGATATCGTTATAGTCTTTAGTTTCTAAACTATCATTTAGTATTTTCTTAATCGAAGAAGAACTTGCATTATTAGGATATGACGTAAAATGGGCAAGTAGCTTCTTTATTTTTCTAATCACAATTTCAACATCTTCAACGTAGCAAACAGAAGACAAGTCCGTCTCATCATCACTTAAATAGCCATAAGCATCAATAAAATAACGAAATAAAGGATGATAGAAAGAGGAACTGGATTTTTCATAATCACTAATAATTTTATAAGTTGGCGTCGCATACCAATAATGGTAACTTTCCTTATCAGAATTAATCTTAGAAACTAAATCATATAGTATTTTTTGAATTCGTTCTTTTGGATACTTATCCTTAACCGTAATTAAGTCTTCAAACTGTTTGACACTGATAATATCTTTTAAAGAATTATAGACAAGTAATTTATCAATATCGATTAAAAGTTCTAATTCAAGATAGTGTTTAGCTAAGGCGTAATAATCACTAAATACTAATTTAAGCCAGTAATTTTCGACATTGGCACCATTAGTTCTTGGCATATTATGACAATATGTATTATAACTTTTGTGAGCTTCTTCACACCATTTAGAAGCATTTTTCATCATTAAGTGAATTCTTTGTTCAATCTGTTTTACATTAGCTCGTCTTATTCTTTTAAGTTTAAAAGAGACTTTAACATCACCCTTAGGACTAATGCCATATAAATATTTAAAATAATTAGCATCATAATCCATTATTTTCATAAATAAGTTTTCATAAAATGATATATCACAATATACACCATTAAAAAGAAGTGATAACGTCTTTCCACTAACATCATAAGTATCCATATATTTAGATATAACATCATCATAACTATATTTATATAGACTATACATAAACGCTTTAGGAACTAACGGCATTTTCTTTAACTTACCCTGATAATTATCAAAGATAATCTTATCAATCATCTTACCCTGCAACACATATATTTCATCATGACTTATAGCTAGTTCTATTTCTAAAGGATATCCAAAATTATTTTGAAGTTGATGCGCCAAACTAAGCGTTTTCGAAATCATATCTGAACTAATTAGTTTATACTTATCCTCATATAGATATTTAGATGTATTGTAGTCATAGATATATTGTTCAAATTGATCTTCTTTTTGAACATCAATGGTCATTTCACTACTTTTTAAATGAACAGGATTCATTGTTACAATTGATATATATTTACTAGTTTCTAATTCTTTTTGAACAATAACCGCCATTAATAATTCTTTATAATCAATTTTCTTTTTATAAATATAAGACAAAGTATTATAAGAGAATAATTCTTTATAACAATTAATAATACCTTTTAAAACATTATTTTTATTAATACCTTTTCTAACTGGTAATAATCCGGCAAAGGAAAAAGCAGAATCAATACTTGAACGAATAATATAATTATCACCATCGCTAACAAAAGAAATTATTTTCTCACTAGCTTCTTCGGATAACGTAACTTGATCAAATAAAGTATTAATTTCTTTTGAAATAGTAACAATATTATCAATACTAAGTCTTTGCATTAAAGTATCTATTTTATCCTTAATCGGACGAATAGCAACTAAATATTCATTCGTATCAATTGCAATACTTCTAGGTGTTTTATAGCCAAAACGATTAGCATCTACTAAAAAGCGAGCTTTAGCGCCAATATTTTTAGCTCCCATAAAACTATTTAATTCAACAACCATACTATCACCAAACAACTTCAGAGTAACTATTACCCATTATAACATAAAAAAAGTAAATTGCTACAATTTACTTTTCGTATTCTATAAGTTATCTTGCTTCCACAATTAATTTGATAGCTGTTCTTTCCTCACCATCAATAACAATATCGGTAAAAGCGGGAATGCAGACGAGATTTTTTCCTGATGGAGCGACAAATCCTCTAGCAATCGCAATTGCCTTAATAGCTTGATTTAAAGCTCCTGCTCCAATAGCTTGGATTTCAACCTCACCTTTTTCGCGAAAAACATTTGCAAGCGCTCCCGCTACGGAATTAGGATTAGACTTTGTTCCTACTTTAAGTGTTTCCATTATTATCTTCCTTTCTACATTAACTATATGATTTTAACCATTATTTATGAGTATATAAAAAAAAGAATGTTACCATTCTTTTACATATTAGGATCAACTAAGATTTTAATTGCTGCATCAGTTCCAGAAGTTAATCTTTCGTATGATGCTTGAACATCTTCAAGACGTACTAAATCATCTTTGAACTTTAAGACATCGATTTGTTTATTAGACATTAAATCAATACATTCTTGGAATTCTTTCTTTGTATAAGCAATGGCTCCTTGAAGATCTAATTCCTTTGTAACAGCTAAAGCGGTTGGAATCGTTATCGCATCAAGTGATACACCAGCTAAAACAACTCTACCACCAGGTTTAACAACTAAGATGGCTGATGTTACAGCTGGGGCATTACCACAACATTCAATAACTTTATCAAAGCCACCATTAGTTTTAGCTAACATATTAGGAACCATATCTTGGCTTCTAGCATCAACCCATTCATCAGCAACGCCTAAACTTACGGCTTTGTTTCCTCTTGCTTCGTTGGTCTCAGATACAACAACTAAACTTGCACCTTCCATTTTAGCAAACATTGCTGATACTAAACCGATAATACCGCCACCAACAACTAATACTTTATCACCAACTTTAATATCAGCTAAGTGAATAGCATGTAAACCAACAGCCGTAGGTTCAACCATAGCTACTTCTTCATCAGTAATATTATCAGGTACTTTAATAACCATATCAGGACGAATGGCCATCTTTGGAGCATAAGCTCCTGGATAAGTTAAAGATAAACCCGTCGCATTAGTCCAAGTCTCTGGACAATATTGTGGGTTACCCGTAAGACAAGCTTCACAATGACCACAAGGTGAGATTGGAAGAGCTGTTACTCGATCTCCTACCTTTAAGTCTTCACGAGCTCCAACATCAGTTACAATACCACAATATTCATGGCCCATAACAAGACCAGCAGGCGCACCAGCTACCCAGTAATGAATATCTGATCCACAAATACCTGCTTTTTTAACATCAATTAAAACATCTTTACCATTAGGAACCGGTTCAGCCATTTCCTTTACTTCAAATTCTCTTGCTCCTTTAATCGCTACACATTTCATAATTTTCCTCCTATCTTCTACTTATATTATACCCTACCCCTTTTTATTTATCAATCAAAATTATTTTATTAGACACATTAAAGTGTCAAGTAATTATTTTTCTTTCAAAAAGAAATGTGATAAAATGGTTATGGTAAGTAGGTGAACTATGAAAAGAAGATTGTTTAAAGACCGCAAAGATGGAAGAAGAATTGACCATCTATCAGGAATGGGTCAAATAATATTAGATTTAAAACCTAAAAGATGTGATAGTTATGTTTTTATCAATCAAGAAATGGATTTAACTACCTTAACGGAATATATCAAAAAGAAAAAAGAAAATGGCGAGGAGCTAACTTTCTTTCATGCCTTTGTAACCGCGATTGGTAAAACTTTCTATAACCGGCCAAAGTTAAATTATTTCGTAGCTAATAGACATCTTTATGAACATAATGATATCGTTGTTTCTTTTGTAGCTAAAGTAGCCTTTGATGATCATAGTGAAGAGATGATGATTATGATTCCGATTCTTCCTAATGATAATATCTATACGATTAGTAAAAGGATTAAAGAGAAAGTTAAGGCCATTCGGGATAATAGCGCTAAAAAAGAAGGCGCTAATAGTGCGATTGATATCTTAGGGCGTCTACCTAATATCATAAGAGTACCTCTTGTAGGAATATTTAAATGGTTAGATAGAAAAGGTCATTTACCTAATTCCTTAATTAAAGATAATCTATATTATAGTAGTATTATTGTTTCTAATCTAGGATCAATTCATTGTGGGGCTATCCACCACAACATTACGGATTTTGGCTCCTGTTCATCTTTAGCAACAATGGGTGAAATTAAAGATGAAGAAAAAATCATCGATGGTAAAAAAGTGATTCTTAAAATATGTGATTTCGGTATTAATTTTGATGAAAGAGTTGCCGATGGCTATTATTTTGCTAAATCAATTAAATTAATTCAATATCTTTTCCTTCATCCTGAAGAATTAGAAAGCGATGTCAGTGAAAAAATTGATGTACCATTAAAATAGAAGAGAAACTAATTATTGAACTGAACCCCAAGAGTTGGACAGTTTAATTATTTAGTCTCTCTTTTTTGATAGCTTTTTGCCACTTAATGATACCAAAAATATTGATAATAGTATAACCTATAGATACTAAAAGTAACATAATGGCGCCATCGCCATGATTAATAACGGCAAAAGTCCAAAGGAACAAATCAAGGATGTTATTAGCAAGCCATACCCACCAACATTCTTTATAACGAAGATTCATTAAAACAACGCCACAAAAATTAATACATTGAGAAGTTGCATCTAAAAAGGCTAATTGAACAGTTGGAATAAAGTTTAAAAAGTAACCAGTAATAAAACCACCACTAATACATATTAAAGTTACTAAAACAGATACTTTGGGAGTAAAGGTGCGAACAATAACTTTTTTATTGACTAACTTTTTTCGCCACATAATAAATCCTATGACTTGAAGAGGAGAAAAGATTAAATAGTATGATATGACTGTTCCAAAAAAATGATTTTTATAGGCAACATAGCCCATTAAAAGATAATTAATGAATCCTAAGATGTAATTAACTCTTTTTCCTTCTGTCGCAAAATAAGAACAAAGTAGTCCCGTAAAAAGGGTTAAGCCGCCGATTAAAAGATCGTGAGTTAAAAGGCCTGATACCACTGAAACAATGGCACTTATAGTAATTAAAATAATATCTTTTTTCATAGATTTAATTGTTAACCCGGTGGTGAACTTCTTTCGTAGCCATCGTCAAGGCAGCAAAGGTGTATCCATTTTCTTTTCCATATGTAATAATATCTTCTAAGGCATCCCTAGTTGGTACTTTAATATCATGCATTAAAACGACATTAGGACGCGTCCTTGATAATGATTTGATAACATTTTGATATACTTCTTCTTTCGTTTTTGCTCCCCCGGCATCATTACTATCAATATTCCAATCAAAATAATGATATCCTCTTGCCTCAACTTCTTTAGTTAGAGTGGTCATAATCCCTTTTTGATAATTACGGCTAACTGTATTACTACTACCACCTGGGAATCTAATAATTCTAGCGTCTATACCGGTTAGTTTATAAACCCTAGTATGAACTTTTTCCAAATCTTCAAAGTAAGCATCAATAGAAGCATACACTTTCGCATAATTATGACTAGCCGTATGAAGCGCTACAGTATGTCCTTCATTATGTTCCCTCTTAATTAAATCATCCGGTCCATTATTAGTAACAAAGAATGTTGCTTTAACACCTTCTTTTTTTAAAATATCTAAAATCGTCGCCGTCGTCTTAGCGCTAGGACCATCGTCGAATGTTAAATAAATAACGCCACCCGTTGGTTTTTCGGTAACTTTAACTTCTCTTTTAATAGATGCTTTATGACCCTCTTTATCTTCAACTTCATAAATAACTTCATAAGTACCTAAAACTTTATTATTGATTTTATTGGTAACAACAACTTTATTAGTTAAATCATTACCGCAATCATCGTAAGCTTTATAGCCAATTTCATGATATGGATTCCCTTGATACATACTAACAGTACTAGAGCCAGATAAAGTTATCGTTGGTTTTACGAGTTCTTTCTTAACAATCGTTCTTTCAGCTAAAGCTTTATTACCGCTTCGATCTGTTACTTCATAAGTAATTTTACCATCTTCAATATGGGTTATAACCTTCTTTGAAAGATCACCATCCACGTCATCATAAACTTTATATCCTAGTTCTTTATATTCGGTATTTTCACATACATAGACCACATCATCACCAATTAATTCTATGACGGGTCCTTTAATATCTTGAACAATGACAGTTCTTTTAACTTCTTTTTCGATAAGGCCTTTATCGATTTTATAGATGACCTCGTAAGTTCCTACTTTAGATGTATCAACGTTACTCTCCGTTTTAATATCTTGGTTAACTTTATGGCCTTGATAAATGGCTTTAGCGCCAGCATCAACATATTTACTGTTAACGCCAATTTTTATTTCTTCCTCACCATTTAAGGATAGTTTCGGCACTAAAAAGAAAGAAAAAGCCAAACCTAAAAGAACTGCCCCAAGAAAAAGAGTTAAGACGATTAAGGTTTGCTTTCCATATTTTATTTTTTTATTTTTTGTTGTTAAATCTTTCTCTTCCATACTTCTCGCCTACTAACATTATTATAGTATAAAGATAATGGGGGTGCAAGAAAATAGTTATTGTTGCATAAAAAAATAGTAGCTTAAATAGCCACTATTTTTTTATGCATCTAAAACTTTTTTAGCGCAAACACTAGCCATAGCTAATAAGATAACACTCATAATAGATAAAGCAACATATAAAGTAATATTATCTAAAGTATTAGGATTACCAATAGCTAATTTGAATGTTACAGTTACTGTAACATCTTCACTAGGCATAGTGAAGATGGCTTTCCCATCTTCGATTCTTACAGGAATAATTTTTCCAGATGTTGTTTTAACAACAACCTTATCTAAAGCATAATCTTTATCAGCAATTGGGGTAATGGTAATTTCATCATCCTCATATGGATTTTCAGCGGAAACATCAGCTTTACCATGTTGTAATTTTCCTAAAGTAACCGTATGTTTATGAACTACTTTACCACTTTCCGTTTGCGTTGTATTATCTGGATCTGCATAGTATGTTGAAACATCAAGCTCCTCCCCAGTCGTTTTACTAAATGTTCCTTCATATACTTCGATAGGATTATCTCCATTACCAACGCTACTGAATACTAAATCACTTGTAAAATTACCACCATTTATATCTAGATCGGCGCCACCGCCATCAGTTTTTTGATTAGTAATTAAAGCGTTGTGACCGCTACTACCCTCGGCTTTAAACTCACCATCTTCAATGGTCATTGTTCCAGAGTTTTGAATAACTGAATAATCATACTTTTGAACGAACACACCACCACCAATGGTAGCGTTTCCAGCATTCGTAAGTCCCCAAGATCCTTGAACGCCTGTTTCAATAGTACCATCATTGAATTCTAACGTTGCTCCTGATGCATTATGAATAGCAGCCGCATTCTTAGCTCCTGATTTGAATGTACCATCATCAATAATTAGAGTCTTATTGTTATAAATAGTTGATACGCCCTCATTAACTCCTTCAGCCTCAAAAGTACCACCTTTAATAATTAAAGTACCCTCATTAACAATTGTAGAAACAGTTTTTGTTTGTTTAGCTGTATTAGCCGCAACAACACCGCGACCATCACTATCCATAATTGTTAATTTAGCATCTGCTGCCTGGATATGAATAGCAACGGATGGGCAATTTCCACTAGCTGGGCAATAATTAGTTATTTTATGACCAGCTAAATCAAGTATTATATCTTGACCTGACGTTACTTCAAGACCGGTATCAACGTCTGTTAATAAAGTAATTTTATTTCCTTCAACCTTGAACTCCGTTGTTCTTTCAGCTGCTGCATCTAATGTAACTGCATTAACACGAATGACACTAAAACTTAACATAGCCATAATCGTTAATGCCATAAAACTTATCTTTTTCATATATTCTCCTTTCGTACCAGTTATTATAACATATTAATAATTATTTGCAAGACAAATTTTTAAAAAAGACTTCTATTTGACACAAAGATGTCTATATTTAATTATAGGTAAGAAAAGATGAGATATACACTAAAATAATAATTTGCATTTTGTTTTTAATTGTAGTAAAATAAATCCGCTTTATGAGGTGATGGTAATGAAGAAAATAACTAATTTTATTGTTGATCATCGTTATGTCGTTTTTAGCTTCGTCCTTATTCTAACTATAATCTGTCTTTTCTTGGCTAGAGAAGTTAATATTAATAGGGATATTATCGATTACCTACCTAAAAACTCCGATACGAAAAAAGGCACTAGTATTATGGAAGATGAGTTTACCGGCATCGATGATGGCACTTTAAATATAATGTTTAAAGGTTTAAAAGATGATGAAAAAGAAACCATCTTAAAAAAACTTACCGCCACACCAGGCGTTAGTAAAGTTACCTATGAAAATAATGCTGACTATAATAAAGATGATTACACTTTATATGTCATAACTTCCGAAAATCCTAAAGAAGATAAGGAATCGGAAAAATTATATAAACAGATTAAAGAAGACTATCAAGACTATACATTCTACACGAGTGGCGATATCGAAGATGAGTATAAGACCATTCTTCCCCTTTGGATTGTCGCTTTAGCGATTGCTTCGGCGTTAGTTATTCTAATTATTATGTGTGATTCTTATATTGAACCATTCCTTTTCCTTTTTGCGATTGGATTAGGTGTTTTCTTAAATAAAGGCACCAATATTTTCCTTGGTACTATCTCATCAATAACAGATTCGATTGCTGCTATCTTACAGTTAGCTCTATCGATGGATTATTCAATTATGTTAATGAATCGTTACCGAATTGAGAAAGAAAAGGAAAAAGATAAAGTTAAAGCAATGAAGAAAGCTTTACTTGATTCTTTTAAAGCGATATCTAGTAGTTCGGTTACAACGATTGTTGGATTATTAGCGTTAGTATTTATGAGCTTTACCATTGGAAGAGACTTGGGTATTGTTCTAGCTAAAGGTGTTATGTTTAGTTTAATAACCATTTTTACTTGTCTTCCTGCTCTTATTTTAATGTTTGATAATTTAATTAATAAAACAACTAAAAGAAAACCGCATATCGATTTAAAGTTTCTAGGTAATTTTGCCTATAAAGCAAGACACTTAGGTATCGTTTTCTTCCTTATTGTTTTCTTAATCAGTTACTTTTTAAAAAATCAATTAGGAATACTATATACAGTTTCAGAAATTGATGAAGTTGGAAAAGTTTTTAAGACGAATAATCAAATAGCTATTGTCTATGATAATAAATATGAAGATACTATTACAAAATATTGTAAAGAATTAGAAAATGATCAAAAAATTGATGACGTATTATGTTATGGTAATACCATTAATGAAAAATTAACTTATGATGTAATGAATAAAAAATTAAGTGATTTAGGTTCCGATGTTAATATCGATGACTATCTACTAAAAATCCTTTACTATCATTATTATAATAAAGATGAAGATAATAAAGTTACATTTAATGATCTTATCACTTTCATTAAAAATAATGTTTATCAAAATGACGATTTAAATAAACACGTTGATGATGAGATGAAAAAGAATATCGATAAACTCGAAAAGTTTACGACGAAAGAGGAAATGGATAAGAAAAGAAGTTCTAAAGATATTCAAACTTTATTCGAAATTGATGAGGATGAAATGGATAAACTGATAACTTATTATTATTCTTTAAAAGGAAATGATAAGTTAACTATAAGTGAGTTTATCACGTTTATGAATGATTATCTTTTAAAAAGTGAATACGCCAAGGAACTAGATGAAGCATCGAAAGAAAAACTAGCTTTCATCACACCATTTACAAATAAAACTACGCTAAACAAAAATATGACATCTAAAGAAATGGCTTCCCTTTTTCAAATGAATAGTGATGATGTTAATAATATCTATCTATATTACTTAAGTCTAGGTGAGATAGATACCAAATTATCTTTTAATGATTTTTCTAATGTGGCAAGTAATTATAGTGATACTCTAGAGAAGGAAACTAAAGAAAAATTAGCTATCCTAGAAAGCTTTAGCAATAAAGATATCATCACAACTAAAATAGAAGCTAAAGATATGGCCAAATTATTAGGCACAGATGAACTTATGGTAAGTTATGTCTATATCCAACATCAACATTTAACAAGTAGTTCGGATAATCCTTATACGATGTCCCCTTATGATTTTGTAAATTATGCGCTTACCATAAGCTTGCCTTCGAAAGACTTAGAAGATAACCTTAAGCTATTAAAATTAATTATGGATAGCACGATAAACAATGTAACTTATACATACACGGAACTTGCTCAAGCGCTTAATCTAGATGAGGAAATGGTTAAAAATGCTTATATAATGTATACTTTCCAAGCTAAAGAAGTTAAGATGCAACCCTTAACATTTGTTAACTTTATCCTTAAACATCAAACTGATGATGTCTTAAAAGGTAAACTAGATAAAGAAACTATAGCTAATTTAGAAACCGTTCAAAAGATTATAGAAAATGTCTTAAAAGATACTAAATATAGTTATAAAAATCTTGCTAAGCTTCTTAACATCGATGAAAATAAAATGAAATTACTTTTCTCTTTATATCAGACATCATATAAAAAGAAAAAGATTAACTTGTCCTACCGGGAATTTGTTACTTTCTTAATTAAAGATGTTATGACAAATAAAGATTATCAAAACCAATTAACAGAAGATAAAAAAGAAAAAATTAAGGTAATCGATGAAATAATGACAAGTAGTCTTCAAAATAAAAAATATCTAAAAGATGATTTATATCACCTTACTTCAAAATTAAGTGATAATCTTGATAAAGACCTTATTGATCTAATATATATCTATTATGGTAGTGAGAAGGAATATGATAACGCGTCAGCCTTAACCATTGAAGAGTTCATCAATTTTGTTAATGATGACGTTCTAAAAGACGAACGTTTTGATGATTTTATTGATAAAAAGATGAAAGATGATGTTAAAGATGGTGTCAAGTTAACTCGTGATGCTCATCAAAAATTAGTTGGTGAAAATTATTCTCGAGCTTTATTAAATACAACTTACGCTGAAGAGAACGATGAAACTTATGCCTTTATTCAAAAACTTGATGATGATATTGGATCAATTGATGGCGTATATCTTGTCGGTAATTCACCAATGGGTTTTGAAATGAGCAAAACATTCCAGGGCGAACTTAATTTTATGACAATTCTAACCATTATCTTTATCTTCGTCGTTGTTTTAGTTACTTTTAAATCTTTGATTATTCCAATTATTTTAGTAGGATTAATTCAAACTGCTGTCTACCTTACAATGGGTATTAACTATTTAGAAGGTGGATCCGTTTACTTCATTGCTCTTTTGATTGTTCAAAGTATCTTGATGGGGGCGACGATTGATTATGCCATTTTATATACATCCTACTATCAGGAATATCGAGCTAAATTAGATATTAAAGAAACAATTATAAACGCTTATAATCGTTCTATTCATACTATTTTAACTAGTGCGACCATCCTTGTTTTAGTAACCCTTATTGTCGGTCACTTTAGTGCGGCGATTACGGCTAAAATTTGTATGACAATCTCCCAGGGAACGCTTTGTTCAACTATCCTCATTTTGTTATTACTTCCAGAACTTATTGCTACTTTTGATAAGTTTATCGTTAAACACAAACATAAAAAAATGTAGATTATCTACATTTTTTTGTTATCCCCTATCATTGATTAATGTTACTTTTTATACTATAATTTTATTAATATTAATGAAAGAAGTGATAATATGATTTTTCCACTTAAAGTATGCAAATTAAACTCTGATGAGGTGGACGTTTTCAATAAAAACTATGCAACCAATGGATCATTTACTTTTGAAGGGGTTTGGTTTAGAAGTCAAAATGAAGTTAATAAAAATCTTTCCCTTTGGAAAGATGAAACATCAAACAGAAGAAGAACAATTCACTTTCGTCATACTTTTGAAGTTCGGGATAATGAACTTTTAATGACATCTTCATATTTATATTTAAGTGTTCGCTTAGAAAATGCTGATTTAGATAAATATTTAAATAAAATTAAAGAAGCCCTAGTTAACAATAACTACACATTAAATGGAAAGATATATGAAAAAGATAATTTAAAGATTAAGATTACGGAATATCCTCACCATCCTAAAGAACCTTTTATCGAAGGATATAAGACGGTCGATATTACCATCTATAGTGATAATGAGAATAATCTTAATAAATATTATGAACAAGTATGGAACTTACAAGTTAAAGGTATTCGAGAAAAAGATAAACGTGGTAACCCTACTTACATTGATAATATTGATGAATTAAAAGCTTACTTGCCAGCGCAAATTGAACTAGGATGTGGTCCATCTATTGAAGCTGGTATTAACCCTTTATATCATCTTCATGAAATCTATAAAGTTCAACGCCATAGCGATTCAAGATTTTACTTTGCCGAAGATGATGATCTCGTTTTACAAATTATTAATAAAGATCAAGATAAATATTTGGAGTTTGCTTTAATAATTCAAAACTGCCTTCATGCTAAACCAACTTTATTTCATCACACCTTAAAGAAAATGTATGACGCTAATATGTTTGTTGGTACCCTTTTAAATAACAATTTTGATCACTTATCAACTGTTTGTGGCATCGATGAGAAAACTCTTCGCGTTTACCGAATTGAAGATTATTTTCCTAAAATAACTTTTCATCCGGATGCGAAATCTCTAATTTGTATAGGAACGCATGCCGACCGGCGGTTTATTCAAAAACAAGCTCGAGCGAAAGGACTTAAAATTATCTATATTGATCCTGAAGGTTTTGAAACGAACGATGGATTTGAAGAGTATCCCATTGAAGGAGCAACTGATGGTGATATCGTATGGAGTCTTAAAGCTCTTAATTTTGCCAAGGAATGTGAAAAGCTTTTAGTTGATAACAAGAAAAATTAAATCAAACATAAAGAAAATCATCATTTGATGATTTTCTTTTTTTATGCCATAATACCCTATTCAAGAAGTTCTTTATAAATATAACAATTATGCTGATCAAAACTATAGAATGTATCACAATAAACTAGTACTTTAACATTATATATAATAGCAAAATTAATTAAATCATTAATATTATCTAGGTAAATAATATTTAAGTTATTGATGTCGGGGGCAGTTTGGAGTTTAACAATTATATCAGCATATCTTTTTAAGACATAAGAAACACTATTTTTAGGATGCATATATTTTTTAAGGAGGATAAGAAGAAATATAGTCATTATCAAGTAACCGCCAATAAATAATAGTTTATAGGTGTTATTTCTTTTTTTAGTTAAATGATTATCAAATTCATTTATGGTTACGTAAGTTACTTTATCATCAATAGGTATCGTAACTTCCATGAGTGGATAAATCTTTTTATCTTTAGATATGGCTTTCAAACTGACGATTACTTTAGCTTCTAACGGGATGTCATAAGTATTTTTAAAATCTTTAAATAAGCTTTGATAAGTATCATAATCGATAACTACTTTTTTCTTTAACTTTTGATCAAAATGGCCGGTTAAATGAGGATACTCTTGTTGCCATACTTCATCACTATTAACATATCCTTTTGAAGTGGTTGTAATATCATAGTCATAAGAATCATCTAAAGTAAGGTCAAAAGTTATATTAACTTTATCAATTAATTTAGCGATGTAATAATGATTAGATGAAATAGTTTTAGAGGCAAAGAAAGGATTATCTTTTAAAGTAACATCATAATCAGTTTTATTGATAAAAAGATTTTCTTTTTCATTTAGTTGATGGATTTTAAGATAAGCACCAAAAAATAGTAAGATAAGGCCTAGTGTTAAAGAGAAGATGGCTATGGCTCTACTCTTTTTAAACATTTTATTTCTCTCCTTTTAATAATTCATTTAACCATATAACCGGATAGCCTAAATATTTAATATGAAAGCAATATATGCCTTTAATATTTTCTTTTTTAACTTTAATGGTATCAGCTTTTAGATTGTTATCCCCTTTTGTTTCATAACTATTTACTTCCTTATTAATAACGCGGTGAATGATATACGTTTGATCTATTTTATAAACAATAATAGAATCCTTTTTGAGGTCCTTTAAATCTTTTTTATAGATGACGATATCACCCCTACTAAAGGTTGGCTGCATACTATTAGACATAACTGCTATTGCTTCATATTTAAATAGTCCTAACATAAAGCATATAAGAATGATAATAAATTGATAAATAATAAAGTATGAAGTTTTACAATGAGATTGTTTAGGTGGATTAGTAAGAAAAGAATAATATATAAAGCCATACTTTATTAAATAAAAACTACCAATCATAAACCAGTTCATATTAGGTAAAATAAAACAAGAAAGAAAAACTAGTTTCTCAGTCACACTAATTACTATGGGTAAATAATAATTATATTTTAAAGAAAGTAAAGTAAATAATATATTACGAAAAATAATTTGCACAAACATAACGAAAAAATAATAAAACATTTTTAAACTAGATAAGTTAATTAAGTAATTGATATTTAAATCGTTAAGGATAAAAGTTATAGTCAAAAAATAAAGCAAAGAAATATTCTTGGAATTGCTCTTAATTAAAATATAGCGTACACACTCTATACCAATAATTGGAATAATTGTTGTAAAAATATTCTCTAATAAATTAGTGATTTGATGATTCATAGGATTTCTAATAAAACCACTTAAATAACCTAACGAAAAATAGATGATGTCAAAAACAAAAATGATGATAAAAAGTTTAATGAGGGGTTCTTTAGTTTGGTGGATAAAATAATTACCTTTAGTACTTATAAGAAAAGTTAAAATAATTAACCAAAAAATAGCGTTAAGATAGTTAATAAAGAGATTTAAACCATATAGTTTAAAAGGAAAACTAATTATGAAATAGCCCAATATTAGATAAAATAATCTTTTATTATTCATTTTTATTAACATTTTCGTAGCAATTTAGGACTATTATCATAACTTATTAATAGAGATAATTTTCTTAAATGACGTCTTAGTACGTTATTTTTGAACATATTCAATCATCCCTGTTAAACTTTTAGTTGTATCCGTTGGGGGAATATCAACATCTTCATAAGTGACAATGATAAAAAAACTTGTCTCTTCGTTAACTGCTAAATCATTTGCTAAATTAGTCGTTGTATAATTTATAGCGTCACTACCTTCCCCTTCGGTAAAAATGACATTATTTAAAGTAGCGTCAATCGTGCCCTTGTTAGCTACTGTTACTTTATATGTAATTTCATCACCCGGTTTATTTAATTTAGCATCAAAACTTAAGGTTGTGTTAGTAAAAGTTGGTGTTCCTGCGTCACACCCTGTAGATACACTTTCAACTTCAACATCCGTAATTAAGACATTCCACTCCCCAACAATCTCGGCATTACCATTAATATCTAACTCACTAGCAAAACGTGAGTACCCTACCGCCATTAGAATCGTAATAATAAGCATACTTAAGATAATACGTTTAGACATAATAACTCCTTTCAAGATTAACTTTTAAGCTATCCTATTTCTAGATTATGTAAGATGAAAATAGTTGTCTAATTTAAACATCTTAAAATTAAAACATATCTTGAAATTAAAGTATGATATAATAAATAGCCAGGTGGTATTATGGCTACTTTAAAAATGTCTTGCGAGGAAATAAGACAAGCTATTAGTATTAAAGAAGATGACTGGGAATACACGCAAGATACAAATTGTTATGCGTTTGCTTTAGGATTAGATATTAAAGAAAATGATATTGTAAAAGGCGCCTATCAACTAGGAGTTATCGGAGCCATAATAAATAATATAAGTATTGATGAACTTAAAAAAATGTCTTTAGAAGAAAGATTATTGATGGATTTAAAGGCTCTTAAAATCCATTGTGAGGATAGTTTAGAAAGTGCCACTTCAGATTTAAGAGTTGGTCAAAAATATAGTGATTTATGGTGGATTATTTCTTTACTAACTGATGGGAAAAGATTTCATTTTATGAGAAAAAGCTATAGTGGTATTTGGTATCAAAAATGGGGTTATCTAGCGCCCGTTATCAATTATGATTTTGATAGAAAAGTTATTACCAATCCAAGCAAAGCCAATCTAGGAGATTATAAAGTTGTCAAAACATATCGTTTAAGTTACCGAGAAAAATATTAAATAACTTACAATTTTATAACAAACTTGACTTAACAAAAATGATACCTTATAATAGCTCATCAAGAAAAGGAAGAGTTATCATATGAATAATTTTCATACAACTTCTTATAAACTATATAATCCTAAAGTTCAAAGGCAAATTAACTTTAGTGTCATTAGTGATCTTCATTTTAGTTATACTGTATCAAGCAAAAAACTAGCAGCCATACTAAATAAATTAGCAAGTCTAGAGCCTGATTATATTTTGTTCCCCGGCGATTTAATTGATTCAGTAGATATGGTTGAAGATACTAAAGAAAGAATGCGACTAATATCTTGGCTTCATAATCTTAAGGATATTGCGCCTACTCTAATATCTTTAGGTAGTCATGATTACTATAAAAAAACACCAAATGGTGCTTGGGAATATCATCCTAATGAAGATTTCTTAGAAGAGATTAATTCTATTCCACGAATAACGTTACTAGATAATGCATCATATAATGATGATAATATTTTTGTTACCGGAATAACACAAAGCTTTGCTTTTTATCATCAGACAAAGAAAAAACACGACGAAGATAAAGACACGTTAATTAAAGATATAAAAGATAATCTCCCCCAAATTATTCCTAATGATAAATTAACTATTTTACTACTTCACTCTCCTGTTCATTTAGCTGATCAAGATACTTTAGCAATGCTTCAAAGTTTTGATTTAATCATTTGCGGCCATATGCATAATGGCTGTGTCCCACCAATACTATATGAACTATGGCCTTCAACAAGGGGTCTTATCTCACCTAAGAAAGCTTTCTTTCCTAAATATGAAAGAAATACATTGCGAAAGAAAAATGATAAAATCTTAGTCAATGGTCCGCTAACAATGTTTCAAGAATGTACAGGCCATTTACAACTAGCTAATATTATGTATCCCATATACAATAGTTTTGTTACATTTTCTAGTGACTCTACCTATGATACTGAAAAAGTAAAAGTTAAAAAACATTATCGATAAAAACAAAAGCCTTGTAAATCAAGGCTTTTTTAATGTAATTTATAAAACTAACAGAATAAAAAACTATAATATATAATTTGGCAAGCTAGCAAAAAGTAATCAACTATTACATTTTATATAAAAGATGTTATTAGAACCAATTGATAAAATTAGAATGCGCAACGCAAACGATATGATTGTTAATTTAAAGAAACAATTAAATTAATTATAATAAGGTTTTAGAAACCTTTACTAGGAAAGTACTAGGAAAAATGATATAATGAATTTAGTAATAATATGGGTGGATATATTATCATTTTCAACAATTAATCATAGCAAAATAAGTATTAGATATATTGTTTGATAAAATTTAAGGTGAAGTGATTATGTTAAAGAAAGATATTTTAGATTTAATAGACAGTTTTGAAAGAGAAACTTGGAAGTATACGTATAACGATAATTTAAATGATGATATGGATTACATTTATTCTCTTGAAAATGAAATAAAAAATGCTGATGAAGCAAATTTAAAACCAATATATGACAAGCTAATCGCCCTAATGGGAATAATTAGATTTAAATATGGCTTTGAAAGTATACTAATAAACAGTAATCCAGAACTTGAAAATCTAAAAAAAATAATTGAAAACATTTCACTAGATAGTAGTGATATAATTAATCAATATAATTATGTTTCTACTATGTATAATGATTGTATGAGTAAAACTACAAATGTCGATTTTATCGAAAATAAATATAAAGATATTCAAGAAAAAGAAGGATTATATTTAGCTATTGAATCATTAAAATCACTAATTAGCAATGAAAACTATAGGCAACTATTAGATCAAAACCAAATTAATGAAATAATTATCGATTGTATTAAATTAAATAATAACGCCGTAAGTTTAGAAAAAATCGAACTAAAATATAAAGATATTATAAAACGAATATGGGAATATTCATTATCAGATAAGATAGATGAAAGTGGTATCTTTAGAATTCTATTTTCAAATATTTCTGGTGGTACTATAAAACAGCAATCTGATATGTTAATTAATAGACCAGATCAATCATCTTGTAGTATGATTAGTTCTAACTTTATAGCAACTTATGGATCAGCAACTAGAAAAATAGGTTTTATTTATCCAAGCAATTCAGAAATAATTACATTTGGTGCATCTGATCTTGGCTCTAATGTTTTTGGAACTGGTTTAGTTAACAAGGAAAAGGGAACGTTGCTTGCTACGCCACAAGTTCTTGAAAGAATGGGAATGGTAAGAGCTATTAAAAATGGTGAAGATATATATTCATCAAGTTGTTATAATGAGATACTTGTTAATGCTAAGCCTTGTGGAATTGTAGTTTTAGACTTGGGCGAAAAAGATTTGAATATTGACTATCAAGAAGCAAAAATGCTTTCTTTACAAATGCATTTACCACTATATTATATAGATACTATGCAATATAAAAAGGATTTATCAGAAGCTGATAAATATTATATAGCCTTTCATTCAATAATGTCTTATTTAGGAATGTCTAGAGATGAATTATTAAAGGAAATAGAACAAAATAATGGCTATTCTAAAATAGATGAGCTCATTAATATTTATAAAGATCAAATTGCGGAAATCTTTTTGATTTTAAAAAGGAAAGGAAATTTAAGTAAAGAAAATATGTGTCAAATATTGGGTAATATAATAGACGTTTCTAAAACAATGCCAAAAGTAGATGGTATAACTAAATAGGACATAGATTTATAATGTAAAGACCTTAGCAAACATATAAATTAAATACATTAATTGTATTCAGTAGTTATAGAAGAATTAAGAAGAAAAGAAAAAATGTGAAAGACAAGAACGAGTAAAAAAATAGTTCAGCACCTTCTTAATAAAACAAATGATTGTGGAATAAGTAAACATAAAAGTATTCATATGTAAAAACGATGACTTAAATATGTCATCGTTTTTACATATATTTCATTAATCTTTTCTAAAACCATTCTAGATTGTTAAAATTTCATTTTAGTATAGTGTGTTTACTGTACAACAAAAAAGTAGATGTTTAAATGATAATCCACAATATGTACTAAAAAATATTCAAAATGATGAACTTAGTATCTTCCACCTAATGATGTTAAATATAAAAACTAGTCTTTATACAAGGACTAGTCTATTTACAAAAATGGAGCGGGTGATGGGAATCGGACCCACGTTATCAGCTTGGAAGGCTGGAGTTCTACCATTGAACTACACCCGCATAACTCCACTGACATTTAACATTATAAATGATAAATGCCAGTTTTGTCAATATATTTTATTATTTTTATCTAAAAAGGTATATAAGGCTAAGCATCCTTTACAGATTTCCTCATAGGCAACCTCAAAGTCATGTGTATACCATGGATCGGCAATATTACAATTATTACCAATAAAGTATAATAACTTATATATTTTATTATTCGTGTTAAGAAGACGATTTAACATCCGCACATCGTCATCATCCATAGCAATAATATAATCGTATGCATGATACTCCCTCTCGGTTATTTGTTTAGCGCGATGTGGTTCGATTAAAATATCTTTTTCATCTAGTTTTTTAAAAGCTAAAGGATATAATGGTTCCCCTTCTTCTTCATCACTAACACCTCTAGAATTGATGATAAACTTATCAGCGCATCCTTTTTTACGAACAATATCTTTCATAATAAACTCGGCCATTGGTGAGCGACATATATTACCATGACAAACAAACAATATCTTAATCATTATTTCGCCTCCATTTGATTAATAATCCACTTTAAATCTTCAAGAGCTTTATCAATGTTGAAAGAACCGTTACCAACAGGATAATAAACGGGATAAACCGGATACTCTTGATTATCAACAATTAATGTAAAACCTTTTTTACGACACTGTGAGACCGCTATTTTTTCATTCAAAATAATAGAACTTACCTGATTACCAAAAGTAATTATCTTTTTAGGCCGAATAATAGCAATTTCTTTTAAAAGCAAATCTAAATATTGACGGTAGACCTCGTTAGGTAATGGTCTAGCATCAACTTGCGTACATTTACCAAGATTTGTAATAAAGACTTTATGTTTTTTAATATTCGCATAAACTTGTTTGGCAAATAAAGGTGTCCAGTCACTACCTTTTTTATTTTTAATGGCAAGATAAATATCTTCATCTAATAATCCCACTTGATATAATACAGCCCAAATATTTTTAGTTCCAATCCAAGGCGAATGAATCCCCTTCCAATCTTTTGCGGAAGCAATATTGCGGCCTGTAGGATTCATAAATATTAAACATAGATTAGGTTTTTTAGTGCATCCCCCATTATATATAGAATGCAGTTCTTTCGCGCCATATTTAAGTTGTAATCGATCATATTCTTGATTTAATTCTTCAAGCATCTAACCACCATCTTTATTATAACACATAAACAAGAAAGAAAACCGAATATAATTTTTTTTGAGATAACTCTTTACATCACTTTTTTAAGAGTGATATAATTAAAGAGAGCCTAGGGAGTTCTCTTTAGGTTTTTTTGTATTTAGGAGGGTTATGTATGGCAAAATATGTATTTGTAACAGGTGGTGTTTGTTCAGGACTAGGTAAAGGTATTACAGCATCATCAATCGCTTTATTACTTAAAGGAAAAGGATATAAGGTCTTTATGCAAAAGTTTGATCCTTATATGAATGTTGATCCAGGAACGATGTCCCCTATTCAACATGGTGAGGTATTTGTCACAGCTGATGGTTGTGAGACTGATCTAGACTTAGGACACTATGAACGTTTCATCGATGAAGAGTTAAATTACACTTCTAATATAACAAATGGAAAGATCTATTCCAGCGTCATTGAAAAAGAACGCCGTGGTGATTATTTAGGCGCAACAATTCAAATTGTTCCTCATATTTCTAATGAGATTAAAAATAAAATATATGAAGCTGGGGCTAGTAGCGGCGCTGATATTGTCATCACCGAAATTGGTGGAACTGTTGGTGATATCGAAGGTAGTGTAATGATGGAGTCCTTAAGGCAATTTAAGATGGAACAAGGAAGCGCGAATACTTTCTTTGTCCATACGACGCTTGTGCCATACATATTTGGTTCTAATGAATTAAAAACTAAACCGACACAAAGTAGTATTATCGAACTTAGACGGCTTGGTATCCAACCGGATGTTATCGTTACTAGATCCAATATCGAACTAGGCGATGCGATTAAAAGCAAAATATCTTTATTTGGTAACATTCCTAAACAAAATATTATTGAAGCCGTTGATGTCAATAATATCTATCAAATCCCTATTAATTTTCATAGACAACATATTGAAGATATTATTCTTGAACAGTTTGGTCTTCCTATCACTGATAGTCATTTAAAATACTGGGAAGATTTAATAAATACCGTTGATAATCTTAAAAATGAAATTGAAATATCCCTTGTTGGCAAATATATCGAGCTTCATGATGCTTACCTTTCAGTTATGGAAGCATTAAAACATGCGGGATATAAACACAATTTAAAAATACATATTAACTGGGTAGATTCAGAATCTTTAGAAAAAGAAAATTGCGATTTAAATGCCATCTTTAAAAACTCCAAAGGTATTCTTGTCCCTGGTGGCTTCGGTCATCGTGGGGTGGAAGGAAAAATTAAAGCCTGTGAATATGCTAGAACCCACAAAATACCATATCTTGGATTATGCCTAGGTATGCAAGTTGCCGTTATTGAGTTTGCTCGTAATGTTTGTCATATTGAAGATGCCTCATCAAGAGAGTTTAATGAAACTTGTAAAAATCCGGTAATTGATCTTATGGCGGAACAAAAGACCATCATCAATATGGGTGGAACGCTTAGATTAGGTAACTATGAATGTACAATTAAAAAAGGTACACTAACCCATAAAATATACGATGCAGATAAGATTTTAGAAAGACATCGGCATCGTTATGAGTTTAATAATAAATATAAAGAAGAGTTAGAAAATAAAGGTTTAGTCTTTTCCGGTATCAATGAACCAAGTAATCTTGTTGAAATAATTGAATATCCACGTCATCCTTTCTTCGTTGCTTGTCAGTTCCATCCGGAGTTTAAATCACGGCCAACAAGACCTCATCCTTTATTTGATGCCTTTATTGGAGCAGCTAAAAAATACAAAAAATAAAAGCTATTTTAAAATAGCTTTTTTATTGTTCAAATTTAGGTTTCATCGTCCCTAATGTTTTTTGTTTATCAGGAGCTAACGTAGATGTTGATGTTTCACTTTCCATACTAACTTGAAGTTTTCGTTTATTCATATTAGAAATATTTTGAGCTTCTAGTTCAATATATTCCAAAGTCTTACAAGCATAAAAATGAACGTAGGCGTCGGTAAGCTTCTTTATATTCTCTGCTTCATCCACACTAAAGTCTACTTCTGATAGACTTGCCGCCATACCAACATATTGGAAAAGTTCACCAGCAATCTTATTCATTTTTGATGCTTTAGCATTAACATATCGATCATATTCAGCACATAAGTTTCTTAAATCGTGGATATATTCACTTATGTCATCGAATGTCGTATCAAAGGCGATTTGATTAGTTTCCGTATTAACGCTACCACTTTCATCAAAATCAACAGAGATGCGCTCTAAACCATGATCTGGAGAAAAAGTCCAATACCAATCGATAATCTGATCATACAAGCGATTTCGTTCGCCAACTAATTCTTCGTGCAAATCTTGAATCTTCTCCATATCAGAAGCATTCTTAAACCATTTCTTACATAACTTACGATAATGGCTTAATATATCCTCAATATGAAGTCTACTTTTTGAATCAGATGCTATCTTATCAATATTATCATAAAGAAATGGTAGATTAACAAAGGCTTTCATATCATCATAATTTCCTAAACTAGGGCTAATATAAGGATTCTTATAATGCTTTACAAGTGGCGCTAATTTTTCATCTGACAGTTCTTGTAAGAAAGTATCTCTAAGTTCTTTTAACTTATCTAAAGCATCTTGAGCAATATTTAAAGCTAGGTGGGGATTAGTTGTATGTTCCTTATCATCATCATACACGCCACCTTCTTCAAAGGCTCTTTTTAGTAAGCTTGGTATGTTGACCTGACATGGAAGTTCAAATGTTTTCGTGTCTGCTCTTAAGGTTGCATATTGCGCCATTAATGGTAAACAGGCAAATAATCTTTTCTCATCAGCCGCAATTGTCGCCAAAAAAGCTTCAGCCATACTTATTGGTGATATTTTATCAAACGTTCTAAACTGTTCATTTCCTAAATAATCATGGCGCATTTTATCTAATATGTCTTCTCTTGTCATCGCCTGAACTTCTTCATATCTTCGTTCTAGTTTTTCCTTTTCATCAGCATTTTTAACTAAAGGATTTTGACAATCACGAAGATAATATTTAGCTAATCCTTCAAGAAGTTCGCCACCCGTTTTATTGAAAGTATAAGAATTTGATAATTTATTCATATCATCAATATATTCATCTATTTGATTAAATGTATAAGAATTAGATAGCTTTTCCATACCCTCAAATAATTCGGCTAATTGTCTCTCTAAATCTTCTTTTAAAGCAGTATCTTGCTCTAGTTGTTGAGTAACTTCATTGATGGAATATGTTAATGAAGTAAGCATATCTTGACGGTAGTCTTCCATCTCCAAATTAGATGAAGTATGAAGAAGACAATATAAAGGATATCTTTTATACAAACCTAAGGTTTCTAATAACTGCTTATCAATATCCCTTTTTATTTGGGCCCATCTATATTGCGGAAAGGTACTAATATCTAAATGATGGGGTTCAGCCATAGTCTGAAAGAAAGTTATCGTTTTACTTTGAAGCGCTAAATCCTTTTGAAAATGAAAAATCTGTCCATCAATGTGACCTAAAAATTTTCTTAAGTGTTCACCTTCTTCGGGTGTTGATACTAAACTCATACTATCACTCCTATAAATATGAGTAATATTTTAACAAATATCTATATTGCTGTCAATAAAAGACAAAGGAATATCCTTTGTCTTTTCTATTTTTTGGCTAATACTTTAGGAGATGATAAACTTTTTTGCTTGATACTATTATTTTGAAGACGAAGCTTATTAAGTTGCTTATGATTATGTTCTAAACATTCCTTTAAATCACCAGTTTGTAATAATGATAACTGATTATAATTATTTTTAAATTGTAAGGGGCTAATACCCGTCAATCTATAGAATATCTCACTATAGTATTCTAAAGAATGATAACCATGATCAAGAGCTATTTTAAGTATCCGATGATCAGTCTTTAACAAATCATTAATACTTTTAACAATCTTTCGTTCATTAAGATATTCCATAATTGTTAGACCAGTCGCATTTTTAAAGCCACGCATAATGGTAAAGCGATTAAAATGAAACTGGTTAGCAATATCATCAACAGTCGGATTATCATAAAGATGTTCTTCAAGATACTCTAGTATATTAGCAATTAGTTTATCTTCCATTTTTTACTCCATAAAATATTTATTTAAATCAAATACTTTGACTTCTTGTTCAGCACGTTTTTCTAATTTTGTATGACCTTTAGCAAATGAGATTTCCATTTGATAGAAAGGAACTAATTTAGTTGGGTATGGCATTAAACGATTTTTAATTAAAATACCTGCCCACATTGGCATTCTTTTTAAAGCATCAACACTAACTAATGGTTGGTGTGCTTCTTTCATACCACATTCCTCACTAATGCTTCTTGCGGTTGCATCATCACTAGTTAATAAATATAGAACATTAGAGATAGCTTGTTTAGCTTGATCTAAAGTTAAAGGGCCATATAAGTCTTTGATTTTAAGATAGCTTTTAACCATAAAAGTAAATCTAATCTTATTACCACGACCTAATTCTAGCATATCAACTAAATTAGGTAAAGCGACACCATTGTCATCAAAACCATCAAGAAGATAATTGAAAATGCCTTCCCTATTACTTTTAGAAATTAAATAATAAGTTTGACGAATAAAGATATTGATTAGTGTATCAATCTCTTTTGATGAAGTATCACTTATAAGATAAATAATCATCTTCTTATGAGGCATATCAATAAAGTCAAAATCTGTTCTACTTAACATATTACTTAAACTATTCATATTAGTATAATTAGCAAGGTTTTGATTTAAAACAGATAAAATACTACTTTTTGTTTCTGGTGGGGCTAAATGCGTACTAGCAATATTATGATAAATAGTACCATTTTTATCTAAACTATTAAAGTAAGTATCAAGTAAATCTTTTTCTTCATCATCATTAGTCATAGTTAATTTACTAATACTATTTAAGTTAACCTCATCTTCAGTACCCTTTTCCATAAGACTAAGAGCTAAACCTGTTAAATATGATGATGCGGTATTTTGCCAGAATGGATCTCCAGCATTTTTCTCAAAATTAATCATCTTTGATAATTCTGATACCTGTCTTAAAGCTTCATCATCTTCGCCATTATCATGTAAATGTTTTGGCAAAGTTAATGGGTTCCAACTATTACCTAAAGTTGGTTCACTAAAGTCTAGGGCAATGACCTCATAACCAGCTTGTTTAAAATCTTCAGCAGTTGTTTCATATAGTTCGCCTTTGATGTCTCTAACAATTGCTGATTCCCCTACTTCTTTAATTGTATATAGTAGTGGTAAACTAACAGTTTGTGTCTTGCCAGAACCAGTTGAGCCAATAATAAGGTTATGATCTGAACCAATCGCTAAAATAGCCTTATCATTGATGGTACCCACAGGTATACCAGATGCTGTAATACTATTAGGACCTACAACATCAATTTGTCCTTTTACTTTTAAAAGTTCATCAGTGCTTAAAAAACGAGCATAATAATTGTCTTCCAAGGTGCTAATTAAATTTTCATTTTGCATAATATTCCTCCTTCATTACGCCAATAATATAACATACCTTTTTAAACATTTTTTAAACAAAAGTGACTACTTTGCAATAACGTAAGGATAATCTATTTCTTTTAGTGTTACATTGACATCTTGATGTAATAAGTCACTTGAACCAGCATATTTAACTAATAAATAATTACCCGTATGGCCAATTAAATAGCCATCGCGGTAAACTTCCGGAATAAAGCTTACTTTTTTATCTAAAAACTTTTCCATATATGCTATTTCTAATTCCTTACTTTTACTAATTAATCTTTTAACCCGGTCCTTTTTGGTCTTTTCATCTAAATGATTAGGCAATTCTTCCGCTTTCGTTCCCTTTCTTAAAGAGAATGGAAACACGTGAATTTTCGCAAACTTTATTGTATCGACAGTATCTAGAGTTTCTTCGAACAATTCTTCTGTCTCACCCGGAAAACCCACAATAATATCAGTCGTTATTGATATATCTGGTCTAATTTGTCTAATATGATTAATTTTATCAATAAAATATTGTTTATCATATTTACGATTCATCAATTTTAAAATAGTATCTGATCCACTTTGAAGGGGAACATGAAGATGCGAAACAATTACATCATTATTTTTTATAACATCTAAAACTTCATCATCTAACTCGGTTATTTCAATTGATGAAATACGTAAACGTTCTAATCCTTCTATTTTAACGATATCTTTTAAAAGCCCTGCAAAGGTGTAATCTTTTAAATCAGCTCCATAGTGTCCCGTATGAATACCTGTTAAGACAATTTCATGATGGCCGTTATTAACTAAGTTTGTAATTTCCTTTATAACTTCATCTTTGTCTTTACTCCTAACTTTACCGCGAGCATAAGGAATAATACAATAAGAGCAATAATTTTCACAACCATCTTCAATTTTAACAAAGGCTCTTGTCCGGTTAAAATTATTTAACTGCATTTTTTCAAATGGCGCTTCCATAATATTTTCAATGCGCACAATTTTCTTGTGATCTTTTAAATATTCTTGAATTAAAGATGGAATATGACTTTTATCTTTATTTCCTAAAATAATATCGGCATCAATATTTTCAATACCAGCCCGAACTTGACTCATACAGCCACAGACAATAACTATACTATTAGGATGTTCTCTTCGAACACGTCTTAATTCTTTTAACGATTTATTATCACTCGTATTAGTTACAGTACAAGTATTAATGATATAAATATCGGCTTCATCATTTTCCACATAACCATTATTAATTAAATGATCACGAATAACATTGGATTCATAGGTATTAACTTTACATCCTAAAGTAATTATTTTAAATGTCATCAAATCACTTCCTACTAAAAAAACAAGTCTATTATAGCATAGACTTATAATTTTTTACGAAAATCTTTTAGTGTTTGTAAAAACTCTTCATTTTTAGTTAAATCTTCTAAAGCTGAAGTTTGTTCCAAACTCTTATCTAAATCTTCTGCCATCTTGGAATATATATCATCTAAAGATGGTTCGTCATCAAAAGATTCTTCAACTTCACGTGAAGGCGTATCTTCTTTAGATGGCGCTTGCGTGTCAATGCGACCATAGATTGGTGAGATAACTTCAGTTTGATGGAATCTTTTTTCCTCGACTTCTTCTTTTTTAGATACTTTATCATCTACTTCTGTTCTTAAAGGCCTTTTATCTTCTTCTTTATCTTCTTTTAAAGATTCTTCAATACTCTGTTTTTCACGAATAAAATCAGATACGGTTTTTAATGGTTTTGATTCTAATTCATCTTCATAATATTCATCTTTACGATCTCTTACAGCCGCTACCAATTCTTGATAACTAATGATTGATTGAGCCTCTTGTTCTCTTTCAAACTGTTCAACAATATCTTCGGGTGACAATTTAGAAGTTTGTTCAAGCTCTTTAACTAACTTTTCTATTTCTGTACTTGGATTATCTTCTAATATTTCTTCAGCTTCTTTTTCACTTTCGGCATCATATCGTTCTTCTATTTCTTCTTCGGTAACCGTTTCTAATTCTTCTAAAGAAGGTAGTTCATCTTCTTCCTCTTCGACATCATCATAAATATCCTCATAGTCATCAGGTGTGTCAATAATATCCTCTTTCTTGATATGTTTTACTTTTTTGATGTCTTCATCTTCTAATTCTTCTTCATAGATATTAATCTTTTTACCATCACGCATTGAACGAATAATTAAGATAATAAGCGTTATCAAAACAGCGCATAAAAAGATAATAATTCCAGCAAAAAGAGCATTATTATCAATTATCTTATTAATTATATCCCGCATATCATCACTCCATAAACTCATACTTAATCACACTAGTTAAGAAAAGTGGGACCGTCTCAACCCGCATAATTTGTTGCCCCAAAGAGACTTTTGTAAAATCCATTTCTTCTAGATTAGCTTCCTCATTAGGTGTTATACCACCTTCCGGCCCTACTACTAGTATAATTTTATCATAGCTATAAGCATTTTTCAAAGCGGACTTAATCGAAAGTTTTTTCTCACTCGTACTACAAATCAATTTTAAACCGGTTAGTTCTTTCGTAAATGACATATCTTTTTCTAAGCATATAAAAGGAATATCGACTCTTAAAGATTGTTCACTAGCTTCTTTACATATCTTTTGCCAACGTTCTAATTTGACTTTTGCTTTACGCTCATCAATGCTGACAACCGACCGACTAAAAGGCACAACATAAAAACCATTAACGCCCATTTCTGTTCCCTTTTGTAAAATTAAATCCATCTTTGGTTCTTTTAAAGTTGGAATTATTAAAACAATGTTAGGTCCAGGTGCCTGTTCAGTTACTAGTTCCTTAACTATTTTAATCCTTATATTGTCTAAATCAACAATTTCAGCTTGATATAATTTTCCCTCATAAACAGCTTCAATGAAATCACCTTTTTGCATCCGCATAACATGACGGATATGATGTTCATCTGCTGGTTCTAAGACAATTTCGTCAGCTTTTTTATCTTTCGCAAAATATCGTTGCATACCCTTTTCCTATTCAACAACCTTTTTAGGAATCTTACCTTGCGCTACCAAACGATCAACATTTTCTTGATTGATAACTTCTTTTTCCACTAAAAGTTTTAAGATTTGACGATCTAACTCAGTTTTATCCGCATCAGCTTCATACTGATCTTTCAAATCATCGATTTTTTCAAAGGCTTCTAATGTATCATGACAGATATTAGATAAAATAGGTGTTCCCATCAACATCCGGTGTCCTAAATTAGATTCTTGAACAAAAGTAAATCCGAATGTTGGAATACTTAAAAAGTAGATAGCAATAAAAGCAATCACATAGTTTTCAATAATACCAAATATTCCACCTAGTATTTTAGAAGGAATACCTAAAATAATCGTAGCTTTTAAAGCTTTCTCAAATAAAGACGTTGCTTTAACAATAATCCTAAATATAGCCATAAATAAACTAAACATAATAATGAACGCTAAAAACTCGTATAAAAGAATATTAATACTGCTAACGCCCGATACTTTCCCACCGAAATCAAAAAATGGTAGATAAGTATAAAAAATAGTTGACACGAAGTTTTTAGTTACATAGGCTAAAGCTACTACAACTAAAAAGCCCACTGTTGAAACAACTTGTTTCATAAAGCCACTTTTATAGCCAATTAAAAAGCCAAATAATAAGAATATAATTATAAGTATGTCTACAATAATCATTTTTCCCACCTCATTATAATAATTATAACATATATTGAAAGAAATATGTTAAAATATATTTAGTGGGTGATAACGTGACAATTACAGTAAAAGTTAGTGATAATACAATGCAAGAAATGGAAGAGTTTTTTGAAGACTTTAAACGTCCTAAAACTCCGGCTTATGCTCGCTTTCAAGCCGATGATGCCGATTGCGTTGTAACGCTTTATGATTCCGGTAAAGCTGTCTTTCAAGGAATGAGTGCAGATATTTCCGCCCAGATGTGGATTGAAAGAGAAAGACATTTAAATCCAACTAAAAAAGTTGAGGTTAAAAATAGTGAACAAAAAGAGAAGAAAGAAAAACAAGATGTAAAAATTGACCCTAAAATTTATTATGCTAATACAATCGGCTCCGATGAAGTTGGTACAGGTGATTATTTTGGACCTATTGTTGTAACAAGTGCCTATGTAAATAAAGAAAATATTAAATGGTTAGAAGAATTAGGCGTTAAAGACTCTAAAAAATTAACCGACGATAAAATATTAGAAATAGTTCCGGAAATTATCAAAAAGATACCTTATAAAAGCATTATATTAACTAATAAAGAATATAATGAGCGCTATAATGCTAATACCAATATGAATAAATTAAAAGCTATTCTTCACAACAACGTCTTAATTAAATTGACAAACGAAATTAAAGACTATGATTATGTCGTTGTCGATGAGTTTGCCAAAAAGTTTGTCTATTTTAACTATTTAAAAGAATCACCTAACGTTTTTAGGAATATTACTTTTATGACAAAAGGTGAAGATAAATGCTTATCTGTTGCTTGTGCTTCAATGATTAGTCGTTTTATCTTTATTAAAGAGTTTGATAAATTAGGAGAAAAAGTTGATACCTTTCTTCCTAAAGGAGCTAGTGATATAGTTACCAAAACAGGTAAAGAGCTTGTCGATAAGTATGGTGTTAATATCCTAAAAGAAATTGCTAAACTTAATTTTAAAAATACAGATAAAATATTAGAAAAGGAATAATCAAATGATTATTCCTTTTTTTGATAACTACTATTTTCTTCTTCCGCTACTCTTTTTAAAGCATCATTAATTTCATCAGTGCTATAAAACCAAGTCGCATAATATTGGTGTGATGTTGTATCCATAGCTGTGCTAATAATCCAATCTTGAAAATCGGTTAGGCCATATAAAAATAATATGATTGTAGCGCAAAAAATACCATAAGTAAGCATTGCAATATAGTAAAATGAGTAACAAAAGCGTGGTAGTTTCATCTCTAATCTAATATTTATGTTTTTAATAAATAAAATGCTACCCAAAAAGAGCATAATTAAACATACCGCCAAGCCAACTTTTAGTGTTGCTAATACATCCATTGTTACTAATTCATTACTATGATGACCAATCATAATAAATAAAATTAAGGCTGGTAAAAAGATTAAGGCAACAACTATAAGTAATAGACCAAACCGTTTTTTCACTTGGCGCTGTTTTAAGCTCATCTCTAGTTCATTACTAATATTATCGTATTGTTCTTGCTTGATAACTTCATTTAATGTATCCATGGCTGTCGTTTTATCAAACTTTATCGTTTTATCTTCTTCAACGTCACTTAAAACAAGCGTTTTATTTTCTAAATCGGCTATTTTTTTATTGATTTTAACTTTAGGTGATAGATCCTCTAAATCCTTAGGATCTTCTTCATCAGCAATACGCGATTTAAAATTCTTTAAAGCATCGGTTGTTTTTTCTAATTCTTCAAGTTCTTCTTTCATACTTCCTCCGCACTATTATAATCTTAAAAGAATTGATGATATCTAATAAAACGTAGACCATAAACAATGATACAACTCAAAATAAAGACAATACTTAAAGCACAAAAAGTCATACTTAAGATATCTGTTTTAGTTTTTTTCTTAATTACTTTAGGTGGTTCTTGAGAATATATTGATTGATTAGATGAATTAAGCTTACTAATCGCATCAGCGATACTACTATCAAGTAATACTGGTGTCGCGCTAGCTTCAATACTTATCCGCGGTTTAAAAGCTTTTAACAAATCTGTTGTCTTATCTAAATCATCAAGAAAGGCACTGTCCTTATCTTTCATCCTACCACCCTATTATGAATTATACCACAAAATAAAAAAAGATAAATATTTTATTTATCTTCTTCTTTTGGAATATTTAATTTTTCCCTTAGTTTTTGTTCATACTCTTCTTCTAAAAGATATATTTCCTTACTACTCATAAATAGGATAACAGCATTTTCATATTCTAACAATTTATCAGCCATACCCTGTTCAATGTAATCACCATTATCAAGGCCATTAATAATGGTATAAGCATCAACTCCTGGATAATCTTCTGGGCTTTCCCGGTCATAATTAATATCCATAACATAAGCTTTATCAGCTAAGTTTAAAGAACGAACAAACTCATCTTTAAAATCTTGAACCCGTGAAAAAGTATGAGGTTTAAATACTGCAATAACTTGTTTGTCAGGATATTTTTGGCGGGCTGATTTAATGGTTACCGCCACCTCTGTTGGGTGGTGAGCATAATCATCAATAAGAACATTATCTCCGATAAATGTCTCTTTAAAACGTCTTTCAGCACCTTCAAAAGTTTTTAATAATTTTGAAACATCTTTAGCTTCATAGCGTTCGTAGTAACAAACACCAATTGCTGCCAAAGCATTTAGGAGCATATGTTTACCAAATAATGGTAAATCAAAATGACCATAATATTCATCTTCAATAAAGACGTCAAAACTTGTGCCATCATTGCGATACTCAATGTTTCTAGCTTGAATATCATTATCTTCAGCAATACCATAGTAATAAACAGGTTTAGAAAGTTCTAATGAATGGGTATAAGGATTATCTCCACAAATAATATCCATTTTTGATGCTTTATTAGCAAACTCTTGGTAAGCGCTAATAACATCATCAATATCTTTAAAGTAATCCATATGATCTAATTCAATATTAGTTATAATAACATATTCAGGTTCATATTCTAAGAAATGTCTTCGATATTCACATGACTCTAAAATAAACTTTTTATTTTCTAGATTAGCGTGACCCCGGCCATCACCAATCAAATAGTTACAACCATCAATATTATTGATGATATGGCTTAACATCGCCGTTGTTGTCGTCTTACCATGACAACCAGCAATAGAAACAGTCTCCCATTTTTTAGTTAATTTACCTAGCATTTCGTGATACTCATAGATTCGAAGATCTAACTCATGCGCTTTAACTAATTCGTGATGATCACTTCTTATAGCTGATGAAAAGACAACAATTGTATCTTTATCTAAAGCGTCATTTGCTTCTGTATAAATCTTAATATTGCGTTCAAGTAACTTATCTTCAGTAAAACGATGTTCACTCGCATCATCATAACCAATTACTTCATAGCCTAAATCATCTAAGATCATAGCTAGAGCACTCATACCAGCACCTTTTATACCTATCAAGTAATATTTCATAATATCCTCTCCTAAAGTCCTTTTTATACTACCAATATAATTATATCAAAAGTTAAAAAAAAAATATACATAATTATATTTTCTTTTTTATTTTTGGTGTCTTAACGGGAACGACAATTTCACTAGCGACACTGACACCCTTTAGTAATGGTAAATGTCTAACAACTAATTCATCAGTATAACCATCGCTATCTTGAATAAAAGTAATATCTAAAAAGCCCGTACTAATAACATCTTCATGGAAACGACTATTAAGTAAGGCAGGAACACCAATAATATTATCGTGAATGTCAAATAGATGACTATGTCCTTTTAAAATAATTCTAGCATCGCGAATAATTTCTGGCTGTTTGACAAAAACAAGATCGTGCTGTAACCAAAGAAGATCTTTACCTAATTGAACTTTCCCAATACCATAGCCTAAGTTGATGAAATCAGGTCGAACCGCTAATCGTTTTTGAATGTCAAAATGTTGACTTTCCATAATTGATAAATCATGATTTCCATATAACATTAGAAAAACCATATTAGAGTTGTATGGCCAATTTTTAAGAAGTCTTGTTACCTGTTCTTCTAAGGTTGAACATGTAAGTGGTCTTCGGTAAACTAACCCTTCAAAAATATCACCTAAAACGAAAACGATATGAATGTCATTTCTAATCGCATAGTTAATAACATCATCAATAACATTCATTCCATCATTTAAAACACCAACATGGATATCAGCAATAGCTAAAGCCCTTAAAGATTGACTAGTTGGCATAATCGTCAAAGGTTTTTCCTCAAGGTTTTTCGTAAAGTAATAATGAATAGCTCCTAAATCATTAACAAAGCGACGAATAACATAGCCTTCATTTTCAAGCATTCTTAAAACAACGCCAACTTTTTTTTCACTTTGATTGGTTAACGCTGACAGTTTTTGTAATGTTGTTCCATGGTTTATTTCATTCAAAATTACTTCTTTCATATCTACTCCTAAAGAAAAAGGACTACGTATGGCAATAGTCCTCCCCCTTAATTAAATTGTCTCATCGCTCCGTGTGCTATATATGTTACTCATTATTGTCCTCTTTGTCAAGAGTTAATGGGACAAAAATTCTTGAATCACTATAGTCTGGTACGGTTAGATTTAAATTAGCTAAAATATCATTTTGAATTTTTTCATCTAAATATTTATAACCATCAGTTACATCCGTAATAAATAATATAGCTCGTTCTAATTCTTCATATATTTGATTAAAATTATCTTTTAATTTTTCATACTGGTTAAGAACATAAATTGATCCTTCACCAGCCCATACTTCATCGCTTGATAGTTTTATCATTTCGCTTGATACATTATCTAAAATATCTTTTAATTCTTCCGTTAACGAATACATTTTAATAACATTTTCTTCAATGGCTGGATAGGATAGTTTCATTCTGTATGACCCCCATTATAATGCTCAAGCGTACTACTTTCTAAAAGAGCATAAATGTTGGCGGCATCTTTAATATAAAGACCATAAGCATTAATAATTTTAGCTAGTTCTGGTAAATGTGATATATAATTTTCTTTTAAAAGAGTAATATATCTTGTCGCATCGGCACCCTGCCAATCGTTGATAATTTCATCAATTTGATTTTCTAGTTCTTTTGCTCTATTAGCAAACTCTGATGCGTTGTTCATGATGTTATCACCAATAATTTTCATTCTTGAACTATCAGCTTTAACTTTCACGTGTCTCACCAACCTTAAAATTATCCTTATTAGAATAGTAATCTTCCATTAAAACAATTCCATCATAGCGATGATTATGAACAAAATCTTCCATATTTTCCTTCGTTACAACTAATCCCTCTTTTAAATTACGTTCTTCAGCTACGGTTATAGTTTCTTTATCCTTATCGATATTGGTAATAATTGCCATATGGTTTTTACCAGCATAAAGAAGATCACCGGCTTTAACAAAGGCACTTAATAAGTTTTTCTTTGTAAACTTTAAAACATCGCCTAATGGCTTTAGTGATGAGACATTATCTAAAGAAGCATTATAGCCACCATTATTTAATGACCATTCAACAAAACCGGTTGCATCCAAGCCATAAGGGTGAAAAGAACCATTTGGTTGATCTTTACTTCCTTTAGCCTCAATTTTTTGCGCACTACCCCAATCACTATTGACGCCTAATTCTTTACTCTTACCGCCAAAGAAATAAGGAACATTACCTAATTCAGCTAAATAGGTAGCTGCCGCTACAACGGCTTCACGGTGTCCTACCCCACCACTTTTATCAATCGTCATTCGTAATTTTTTATTTTTATTTTCTTTAGTTGAAGAATCTAAACTAATATTTTTTTCTCTTTGTAAATTATGATTAGCAACATTCATAAGCCGTGTATAAGAAGCATTATATTCATCTAAATCCGGTAGTTTATTTAAAATAGTTAAGATGGCGCTACTATGAATAACACTAGGTTTAATATGTAACGCTAAAGCCCGCTCTAAAGAAGTACTATCATTGATATATAATTCTAAACTACTATCCATTCTTTTAAAACATGATAAAACCTCATCATATGCTCGGTCCGTTTGATAAGCATAACCTTCAAAGAGCTCTGTTAAATCACTATTAATATAAACATCTCTTGCTTCTCTTTTAAACTTATCTTCCATATATTTAACAAAATTACGAGCCGATTCTAGTGACAAGGTATCGACTTCTAATGTTGTATAGTAATTGATTGTATATGGAATTCTTTTATTACCTTCTGGTACCCGATAAGTTGTAAAAGCACTTTTCATATTTTCAATAATGATGTGGCTTGATGATATATCTTGTTTTAACTGATTTACTTGCGTTGTTTCTTCTTTAATTTTTCCTTGAATTGTGACATCTAATTCTATCGCGCCATTAGCTTCTAAGTTAGCAGCTAACGCCATATCTTCAGCTAAAGTTTTTTCTAAAGTCTCAAGTCGTAAATCTTTCTCTAAAACGTCTTGCTCCCGTTCAAGAATCTTAATTTGATAAATAAGAATCCTTTTTAAGAAATCGATTAGCTCATCAATATTACTTATCTCTTGTAAAATAATATTTCGTAAAATAGAACTACATGTGTAGCAATTTAAAACGATATCCTTTAAATCTGATAAGTCATAGTCATCTAACGCAATATAACAATTATTAGCTTTAATTCGTAAGTTTTCAACAATTTGACGATTCTTGATATACATAAGAGCCACTCCTCTATTATCAATTATAAATAAAAAAAGAGAAAATAGCAATCTATTAACTCTTAAAACGATTAAGTCGAAGACGTGGAATAAAGTTTTCGGCAAAACGATAATCATCACGATTTTTAATATATAAATAACCAATAATGGAAAAAACACTAGCGCCAATAAAGTTGACTAACAAGTCTTTCATCGTATCTCTTAAGCCAATATCTAAATATCCGCCATCAATTTTAACATCTTTGGTCTTTGTTACAACTACCGTATATTCAATATCCTTAACTTCAATTGGAACATTTTCGCCAGTTTCATTTAATTTAACCGAATTAAAACTTTGAATAATACGATCTTTTTGCATATCTTTAGCTAAAAGCATATCAGCGCCATATTCAAAGAACTCCCATAAAACACCGATTGTCATCGAAAAGCAAAATGAGACTAACACCACAAAAGATGGTGTTAAATTAATATGAAAGCGTTCCGTTTGATTTAAAATATCAATCAAAGAAAAACCAATCGCGCCACATAAAAAACCATTAATGGTATGAAGCATCGTATCCCATTCTGCAAATAAGCCATAAAAGTTTTGAACTTCCCCTAGTATTTCTGCACTAAAAATAAATAGATAGACAATCGTCTCTAAAAGATTAGGTAGTTCAATCTTTAACTTTTGATTGACAAAAGCCGGTATTAAGAAAAGAATCAATGTTAATATACATAAAAATGCATTACCATAATTACCTTTAATAAATTGCATAACCATTGAAATAATGACAAGCAATCTAAGTAAGACATAGACTGTCAATTTTGTTTTACTGGTTTCTTTAATAGCCTTTTTTATTTTTCGTTTAACTTGTTTTTTCTGTTTCATAACTCACCAACTTAATTATTCCTTATTACTAAGACTAACGCCTAAAATAGCTGCTCCTGCAGCAATAGCAACACCAACAATAGCACCCTTATATTTAGCAATAGATTTTAAGAAAGTTTTATGTTCATTATCATGTAAAGCCATTTTATCAACAATTTCAATCATTTGTTTATTTATCCTATCTTTATTTTTGGCTGTTAATGACTTATCATTTAACTGCTTTTCTAAAGATTTTAAAACTTCTTGATAAGAAGCAATCACTTCCTTTGTTGTTCCGGTTGCCTCACTAATAGCTTTATCGCATGTCAAACTTAAACTTTTAACCATCGAAATAGCCATATCAGCATAATCAGGAAACTTACTAATAATAGCAAGAGCTACTTCCTTACTCATCTTGGGAATTAAAGAGACAAACTCAACAATTTTATCTTTTGATAAAGAACGAAAATCAGTAATATTAAGTATTTCCTTAACTTTATCCTCAGTTAACAATTCATTTTTCTTCATACTTACTCCTAACTATTAAGTATTATACCATAAATAACTTTTAAAGTTAAAAGAGTTAGTGAAATAAGCACAAATGGACATTTTTATTAAGATATAGTAAAATAATCGATATAAGTAATAGTTAAGAAAGGTGATTTGATGATGGTTGTTGAAGTAGGATTAAAATTAGATAAAGCACTTATATATTATCATGATATGTTAATAAAACATGGACTTAAGCCTTATTTTGCGTGTGTTACACACGACATTTATTATACGGATAAAGACTTAAATGGTAAATCTGAAAAAGAGATGAAAGATAGCTGTATAAGATTAAGATTTTGTGATGGCATAAATAAAGATAGTATGGATAATGAAGGACTTAAAAAGGAAGAAGACGAGCTTATCAAGAAAGGTTATAAAAAAGTTTTTGATACCATTAAGTTTGATTTTCAATATGATCATGAGACAATGAAAAGCAAAGTACAACTTCAGGATATTAAAGATGTTGGTCTATTAGTTTATTATGATAATCCTGATTATTATGACCTACCTTTAGATGAACAAAGAAAAAAATTAATTGATGAATTAAATAGTTATGGTTTTAATTTTACTTATGATACCCCAGGAGTAGATAAATTAAGAACACTTTATTATCAAGAAGAAATGTATAGTGAAAATCAAAATGCATAAAAAAAGGTTGATTATTCAACCTTTTTTTAAATTTCAATTAATTCGTATTCTCTAGAACCAATACCTAACTCACTAGCCGCTTCAATCGTATGAACACCATGTCTAGAATTAATTCTTTCAAGTAGATGATCACGGCCTGGGTCATCTGAATTAGTTACTAAATCAATACAAGCTTGATCAATCGCTACAGGATCTAAACTAGCTAAAATGCCGATATCTTGCATACAAGGATCTTCAGCAACATTACAGCAATCGCAATCAACACTCATATTAGCCATAACATTAATATAAGCAATATTATCTTTAAAGTGATTAACAACACTAGATGCAGCATCAGCCATTGCTTCTAAGAAAGAATCTTGATCTTGACTAAACATATCTTCATAAGATCCTTCATGGCCACAGCAGTGGATAACTCTTTTACCATGACCAGATGCAACACCGATAGAAAGTTGCTTTAAAGCTCCTCCGTATCCTCCCAGGTGAATACTTTTTATGCAAATTGGTTCTATCATATAATCCCTTTATTGTTGTACCATACTTTCGTGTGATTTTATGTAGTTAATAACTTTTACAAAGTCATCATTATATTTAAATTCAATTTTAATATTTCCACTCTCTTTCATGTAAATATTTTTTACTAAACTAATTAATATCTTACAATTTAAATTTTATATATTTTTATTTTTTGAATTAATTGTCAAACTCTGTTGTAGTCTTCTTCTTCCGAGCTAATTTCCTCATCAATATCCAACATTTTTATTAATTTCTTTTGCAATCTCTTTCCAACATAGCATATATAATAATTATCACGCTTAACCAAATTAAACATGATTTCCTCATCGTTCTTATAAGCATTAATTAATCTATTATTATAAAAATTGCAATATAGAGGGGCATCTTCAATTACATTTATAATATATTCTCTATCATTAAATAACTCATCACTCAAATAATCTATTGCCTCATCATTTTTATATATTTCTTTTTTCATAACATCTTTATCTTTAGAATATTTATGAATTGTTTCACTATTAGTATAAACAATTGAAAAATCATATTTTAAATATAATTCTTCCATGTATCTAGAATCGTTTTTTATTTCATCTTCTAAATACTGGGCTACATCTTTTTTGACACTTAATACTTTTTCTATCATATTTTTATCATTTTTATATTTTGGGGGTAAAAATTTATAATCATCGATATTGCATTTTAAAGCTTTTTTTATTATTCCGGGATCATTTTTTAATCTATCACTAACATATTCAAGAAAGCCATAATCAACTGCAAGAATAATTTCTTTTATTTCTGTTGTTTTTGCTTTTTTGCTTCTTTTTCCTTCTTTTATTTTTTCTTCTAATGTTTTTAAAACTATTTCTTTATCATCTTTAAACTTTTCATCTAAACAGTAAAATAAATTTGGGGCTTTTGTCATTAATTTTAAAATAAAATTTTTATTATGTTTTAATTCCTCACTAATATATTTATACTCAAATCTATCTATATTTTCTAATATAAAATTTTCATCATTTCGTAAATCTTTACCTATTAAAGATGGAAACTCTTTAACTTTAATTTTCGCAAAATAATCCTTATCATTTCTTACTTCATCAGATACATATTCTAACACATCACAAAAGATTTCATCTTCATCTATATACCATTCATCACTATGTAGTGAATATTTAAAATTCATACCTAACTTTAATAGTTGATTAACAAATTCTGGTACTTTAAAATAATCTAAACTACAATCATCTAGTATAAAATCTTCTTCCATAAAATTATCAATATCTTTTAAATTTTCTTCATCATATTCAATATAATTAGCGTATATAGTTGTAAATGTATCAAAATCAATATCTCCATCAAATATACTTTCACTTTTACCATATCTTAGTACCATTTCACTAACAAACTCATCATCATTTAAATTAGATAATTCATACTTCTTTTTTAATAAATCCATTAAAGATTTATAAACATTATATCTAGTATACTTTTCTTCCGTTATTAAAAAATTTTGTATAGTCTCATTTAGTTCTCCATCATCTTCATTATCTTTATTTTCCATAAGATAGGTTTTAAAATCTAAATATTTTTCTAATAATAGTTCATATAAATTTATTGATAACATATTTATATCTCCTTCTTTATTAGATAATTAATTCATCATCTGAAAATAATTCAAATGATTTTTCCTTTAAATCAGCTTAATAAACTTTGATTAATGCAGAAAAATCATTGATTTCTCAATGATTTTATATTTCGATTAATTCGTATTCTTTAGTACCGATACCTAATTCAGCAGCAGCATCAATTGTAAGAGTACCATGACGAGAATTAATTCTTTCTAGTAGATGGTCACGACCTGGATCATCTGAAGATTTAACCAAATCAATACAAGCTTGGTCAATAGCTACAGGATCTAGTGAAGCTAGAATACCAATATCTTTCATACAAGGATCTTCTGCTACATTACAGCAATCGCAATCTACTGACATATTACACATAATATTTATATAGGCAATATTATCTTTAAAGTGATTAACTACTGATGAAGCTGCATCAGCCATTGATTCTAAGAATTTATCTTGATCTTGATGGAACATATCTTCATAAGAACCATTACTACCACAACAATGAATAAATCTTTTCCCTTTACTTGAAGCTACTCCGATAGATAGTTGTTTTAGAGCTCCGCCATATCCTCCCATAGGATGTCCTTTAAAATGTGATAGGACAAGCATTGAATCATAATTTTCAATATTCTTACCAACATAGTTTTTCTTTAACACTTTACCATTTGGAATATCAAAAGCTATTTCTTCTTCGCTATCCATAATATCAACATTAAAATATTTAGACCATTCATGATCAGCCATTAACTTTAAATGTTTTTCGGTTGTATCTCTAGCGCCATCATAAGCTGTATTACATTCAACAATCGTACCATTTACATATTCAACCATTGGTTTCATAAACTCAGGGCGAAGATAATTTTGATTACCCTCTTCACCAGAATGAACTTTAACAGCTACTTTACCTTTTAATTCTCTACCTAAAGCTTGATACATCTTAACGACACTTTCAGGACTTAAATCCCTTGTAAAATAAACTTTAGTTTTTTCCATTTTTCCTCCTTAAGAATTAATTTCTTCTTCAATTCGCATTAATTGATTGTATTTACAAACACGGTCTGTTCTAGACATAGAACCAGTTTTAATTTGTCCTAAATCAAGGCCAACAGCTAAATCAGCAATGGTTGTATCTTCTGTTTCACCACTGCGGTGAGATATAACCGTCCGGTAACCATTAGAACGAGCAAGTTCAATTGTCTCTAATGTTTCTGTTATTGTACCAATTTGATTTACCTTAAGTAAGATAGCATTACCAGCATGATTATCAATACCCATTTGTAAGCATTTTTTGTTAGTTACAAATAAATCATCACCTACTAGTTGAATTCTATCACCTAGGCGTTCCGTAATCTTTCTAAATCCTTCCCAGTCATTTTCATCAACAGGGTCTTCAATAGAAATAATTGGATAAGTATTAACAAGTTCTTCGTAAAAATCGATTAATTCATCACTTGATAATTCTTTACCATCAACGTGATATACACCATCTTCATAAAATTCTGATGCAGCAACATCAATAGCTAATTTAACATCTTCACCAGGTACATATCCGGCTTTGGTAATAGCTTCAATAATTAAATCAAAACCTTCTTTATTTGAACCTAAGTTAGGAGCAAAACCACCTTCATCACCAACACCGGTTGCATATCCTTTACCATTTAAAACTTTCTTTAAACTATGGAAAACTTCAGCACCAACGCGAACACGTTCTTTGATTGTATCACGTTGTGGGATAATCATAAATTCTTGGAAGTCAAGATTATTATCAGCATGAGCGCCACCATTGATAATATTCATCATTGGAACAGGTAAAGTCCTCCCCTCACCAATATATGCATAAAGTGGTTTACCAGCTTCTAGGGCGCTAGCTTTTAAAGCTGCCATACTAACACCTAAAATAGCATTAGCGCCTAATTTACTTTTTGTCTCCGTACCATCTAATTCAATCATTTTATAATCTAATGTTTTTTGATCAGCCGCATCCATACCGATAACAGCTTCTCTTAAAATGGTATTAACATTGTTAACAGCATTTAAAACGCCTTTACCACAATATCTGTCGCCACCATCACGCATCTCTAAAGCTTCTCTTACACCCGTTGAAGCTCCTGATGGAACAGCTGCCCTTCCAACGATACCATTTTCAAGAATAACATCAACCTCAACTGTTGGATTTCCTCTTGAATCTAGTATTTCTCGACCTTTAACATCTTTTATCTTCATTTTATCATCCTTTCCGTCCTACTATGGACCTAATTATATTATATCAAGTTTTAAACTTCTTTCCTATACCTTTTAAACTTTTTTCAAAATAAAACCCGCTTATGCGGGATCATTTATTTTAACAATTTGCCATTTACCTTTAATACGTCTTATTTTAGCTGTAACAGGAATATCTACAGAGCCATAAATAATACCGCCATCTTTATAACACATCTTAGTATAAGTAAACCAAATATAACCACTAAAGAAGCCATGAATCTTAATCCGATCATTTACCTTAACTAAAATATTATCACGGATATCATTATAATCGTTTTCCGTTAGAACTTTTTTGTCGCTAACATACTTACTGCTACACTCTCCGTATTCTTGAATTAGAGGAGTATCTTTTAGGTCTTCATAATATACTGGATTTTCTTTTAAGGCTTCAGTAAACTCTTTTTTTATTTTACTAGTATTACCAAAAATAGAGTTTAAAACAATATTCAGAATTAACAATAAAATAATGATTAAAACATATATCTTAATTCTTTTCTTTTTCATATAACTATCATCCTATCAATAATTATAGCATTCAACTTAGGGGTTGTAAATATATAGTTATCTTAACAGTTTTTTGATATATTCATAAGTACCTATTGTAATAATTAGACTACTCCCCATAGTCTAAGAAAGGTAGTATAACTTCTATAGCGTTACAACTTTATCTTCTAATGTGTTAATCGAGAAAGTTTTACTACCACTTTTAATTAAATTAAAAGGTTCATCATGTAAATGTATGTGCATATAAATATTCTTAATATTACTCTAATGGTTCTTAGCTCTTTCTTTTATACCTTCACCAAAACAATCTTGATATAAATTTGTTTCTTCAATTGGTATATTGTTTTTAAGAGCCTCAGCTATTATCTCTGTCTTTAACTTATAATTATGACTAGAGTACCAGTCAATAGGAAATACATCCTTCTTCTCATTATATTTTTCTTTATAACGTAATTCTGCAATAGTATATAAATTATAATCTAATTCATCCATAAATTCCTCCTATAAATTAACTTTTTTACTATCTTCATAAGTAGGTAGTTTAAGTATCTTTTCCTTATAAAAATCATCTAATAAATCAACTAATTCATCACCAACAATAGCTCTTAAAATTTGAAGAGCTTCTTCACTTCTTTTAGATTTAATTATCACTGAATAATTAGCTACCATTTCAGTAAAAACGTGTATTTCACCTTTAACATAATATCTAATTCCATGTCCATAGGCTGGTAAAATAAGTTCTTCACCATTTTTTAATAATCTACTATGAAGTTTACCACCTGTAATCGCATCAATAATATCACTAATAGCTAATAAGGCATCATGATCATATCGTAATATTAAATCAGCTAATTCGCCCGTTTCAATTTCTTTTTTTTGCTTAACATATTCTTCAATAGTAACCGACTTAGATAAAATTATATCGATGGTTTCATCTGTATAACCTTTATCATGATAAATTCGTTTAATATCTGTTTTTTTGGCATCTAATAAAGCTCTTAATTCCTCACTACTACTATCAATTCTACTAGGTGTTATATGTTTAGAAACAATAATTTCAGCTTCTTTCATTGCTTCACTATGAAGCTCTTTCAAATGCTTCATAAACTGATCAATTCTCGCAATAAATTGGGGATTACTTTGCACCCTTTTTATTATTTCATCAAGATTATCAGGTATAGCATAACTAGTTAAGTAATAATGTAAAGCATGCCCTGTTTCATGATTAAGTACACTAATTATTGCATGTCCAACACAAATGCCTTCTTTTTCATAGAAAACACCATTCCTACCCTCTAAATATTCATATTTAAAATCAGGATTTTTCTTTTTAATTTCAATTAAAGCTTTGACTTCTTCTATAAACATAGGATTAATGCTCGTTATATAGCGATAAGAAGCAATAAGGGCTTCAATTAGATTTGGATCACTTTTACCATCCTGCATAAAAAGAACTCTTAACTCTTCTAATAAATCTTCAACAGGAGAAACAAATCCCTTAGCAAATTCTTCATTTTTTAGTTGAACATAAACCACATCACAATCGAATTTATCAAATTTCTTACCTTTATCAAATTTCTCCAATTTCTTACTAACTGACATTGTTGAGCCTGAAATACCTAATTTTTTTAATTCAGCAGAAACCTCTGGGTGTCTTAATATTCTAGGATTTAAAATTTTCTGCAAAGTGATATCACGATCAAAAGTTAATAAATAATATAATAAACTATGATTTTCAGCATCTCTAGATACTAACAATGATGGATTTAAGGCTTCAGCATATCCTAAAACATCATTTTGAACTAACTGAATATAACATTTAGCTATTGTTTGAGGATCATAAGTTAAAAATCTTTTCTTTTCTAGTTTCAGATCCATACCTTTCTTAATACATGAAATAATATATTGTAAATAGTTAGATGGGTATGATGGGTAATCCACCAATAGTTTTAAATCAGCATGAACCATTAAATCAGGGCGTTTATATTTATATAATAACGTTAGTGTTTTAATACGCTTAAATTCAAACCTTGGATGTATAGGTTGATTATTCTTTAAAAGATATTCAAAATAGGTCGTAAATTTATACCTTTTCCAAAGAAGGTCTTCACTACCAAACATGATAAATGGCTTATAACCCTTATTAAATAATTGAAGGATTTTTTTATCATCTAAATATATACGTCTTTTTTCTATACTCTTTAATATAAAATCGAAAAATTTAGGATTAGCCAAATATTTTTCTACAGCAAAATATCCATTATTATTAACAAATAGTGCTTCTAATATATCATAACTAATAATACTATAGCAATCATATTTTAAAACATATTCTACGATACGTATATCATGTCCACTAGAACAAGCAATACAATTATAGTAACCCTCTTTGATTAATAAATCTATCAACTTTTGATTATTACCAATATCTTCGTATAACATATCTTTTTTTATGTAATCAATAGCATAATGATTTTTTATCATAATCAAAACTGCTTGAAGATTTTGTAGCAAAGCTGTTTTAACATTAGATATATCAATACCATGATTTATCATATACTCTAATATTATTACACCATTTTCCATAGGTTCAATTAAATCCTCTATACAATAAACTTTTGGTAAAGGTTTTCCATTGCTTATAGCTTTAAAAACATCTTCTTTTGTGGGTAAATAACTTAGAAAATCAGTTATGTCAAAGTTCTCCCTTGATATAGTTCTTAAATCGGATACGAATTTGAAGGCAGCATCATTTACCGATTGATTATTCGCAAAATATTTAAGTGTTAAATCTCTATTTATTTCTAGCATATAAGAGAAAACAGGTTTTTCTATAGAATCATTCTTGGAATCTTGAGTAATTGGAAATAGATTAATATTGCTGGGTAGTTTCAAGCCGTTTTCTATAAACTTCAAATATATTATCGCTAAACTACGATTATCACTAGCTGTAATAAAATCAACACTAATATTTTCTTCTTTAATTTTTTTAATTATACCTATTAGATAACTATTTTCTAAACTAGGATAATTAACTAAAATATCATTTCTTACAAACGCTAACATCTCTCTATATAAACCATTTTGATATAAAATATCCGTTATTTGAAGATTATTTACTTCAATATTAAAATTTCGTAAATTTACTCCCCTATTAATTAAGTCTTGAAGCATAGTAATACCATTAGGCATTGTCTTTGTTAAAAATTCTGGCTTAGCATATAACATTAAATCAAGACGTCCTATATCACTAAGACATTTATATAAAGTATCAAAATCGTTTATTTTTCCAATAATCTCTTTAAATAAACTAGGAGCTTTATATTTATTTAATAATTTAGCAAATAAATAACCACTTATAGTTTTTTCAAATAAGCGATTGTACATATCTAGATAAGGAAAACTTACCTTACGTTCATCTGATTTGCGAAGCATTATTTCAATAATAGTCTCACCAGGTCCTTGAAATAATAAATCAATGTTATCATATCTTTTTAAAAAGTAACCATTTAAAGCTGCTCTTTTTAATAATTTATAATTATTACTAACATCATGACATAGCTCTTCTTTATCAATAATAATTCCTTTGCTCATTATATAATCAAAGTAATCTTTACCATCCTCATCTTTTAAAAATAAGTCATTAATTGTTACATAATCGGAACCTCTAATACATTCTAATTTTTTTAAAGAATTTATTCGCACAAAACTCCTCATTAAATCGCACCCTATCTATTTTGATTATAGCATATTTTATTTATTAATAATAGTTATATCTATAATATCATCTAGGTAAATATGAGTGTTTTTTAATATTAACTCTTTTTTTAATTTATCAACTTTTTGAACAATATCAATGGTTTCAATATATTCTAAATTATAATAATATTTAATTAAAATACTATCTCCTATTTTTATTTTTTGTAATTTATAATCTAAAGATACTAAAAAGTCGTCATCAAAGGCTTTTTTATTTTCAATATTTTTTTCTACTTGTCTTAAAGTTTCCTTAAAGCCTTTTAAAGCATCAAAAGGTTGAAACTGCATAGCATTATTCGGCATTATGTCCTCCTATTAATTTATTTCTTTCTAATTGGGTAGCACATTCTTGATAACTAGTTGCTCGTAAAATCGTATTTTTGCCAAACTTATCTTTAATATCTAAAATCGTTTTTTCTAAGATATTGTCTATTTCTTCCTCTTCTAAAGAAGAAAACAGATCTAATTGCGTATATTTTTTAGGTTTAACATTTCCAAAACTAATACCTAATCTTCTAATAGGCACTTCTTCAGCTACTTGATAGTCATACTCATTTAAAATATAATTTAATATTTTATGAAAATTATTCGTTTCTTCTTTTAACTTAAAAGATATCCTTAAAGGTTTAATAGCATCTTTAGAATATCCTATATAAAAGCCAATTAAATTTGTAGCATAATTATTTCTTATTAATTCTAATACCATATTATCAACCATTTCGGTTAAAACAATACGGGCACTTTTATAATCATAATCTTTATATAATATTTGACTATTAGATAAAGAATTATTTTTAGGCTTATAGGCTTTAATATCCGCCATTGTACATTCTTCTCTTCCCCAAGCATGATCTATTAAGTATTTAGCATTAATACCAAATTCTTTATAAAGTAATTCTTCTTTAGCATGCGCTACATCATACATATCTTTTAAATGTAATTTATGTAATCTAGCTTCTGTTCCATAACTAATACGCCAAAAATCAGTAATAGGTAAATGATGCCATAAAGTCTCTTTATATTTATTTTCATCTAAATAACCAATATGACTCTTACTATGTTTAGCTGTTATATCTAAAGCTACTTTCGTAAGATATAAATTAGTACCTATACCTGCTGATGAAGTAATACCTGTTGTTTTTAGGATATCATCCATAATCATTTTAGCCATCTCAATTGGATTCTTATTATATAATTTTAAATAATTAGTAATATCTAAAAACATTTCATCAATAGAATATGGATGAATATCATCTTTAGATATATATTTAAGATAAATAGAATAAATCCAAGCTGAATACTTAATATATAATTTCATTCTAGGTTTAGCTACAATAGGATGTACATTCTTAGGTATCTCCCATACCCGACACCTATTCCTTATTCCCCTTTCCTTCATTTTAGGGCTAATAGCTAAACAAATAGCGCCTTTAGCGCGATCCGGATCAGCAACAACTAAATCCGTTTTAAAAGGATCCAATCCTCTTTCAACACATTCTACAGAGGCATAAAAAGTTTTTAAATCAATACATAAATAAATACGACTCATTATCCCCCTCTTTTCTACATTCTTATTATAGCAAACATTTGTTCATGTATCAATCTCTTTTTAACAATTTTTTGATATATTCATAAGTACACCCATACTTACCATTGTAATAAGTAAACTACTCCCACCATAGCTTAAGAAAGGTAGCGTTACTCCTGTAACAGGTACAAGACCAATTACGACACTAAGATTTAAAATAGTTTGAAAAGCAAGACCAAAAGTAATGCCAAAGGCCATATTTTTAGCAAATTTATCAGGAGCATTTAAAGCAATTCTAATGCCGCAATATATTAGTGTTATAAATAAAGTAGCTACTATTAAAACGCCAAGGAAGCCAAACTCTTCACTAATAATAGAAAAAATAAAATCCGTTTGCGGTTCGGGTAGATAGAAATGTTTTTGAATAGAGTTCCCAAAGCCTAGACCAAATATACCGCCAGGACCAATGGCATATAAAGATTGGATAATTTGAAATCCGGAACCTAAAGGATCGCGCCACGGATTAACAAAAGATAAAATACGTCGTAAACGATATGGGGCGATTAAAATAAGTCCTACAATGCCCGCTAACCCACCGATGCCAAGTTTAACAATTAAAGAAATTTTTAAACCATTAATAAATAAAATACCAAAAATAGTCATCACGATAACAGTTCCGGTTCCAAAGTCTGGTTGTAACATAATAATACCAAAAATAAACATTGTAAGCATTATGACGGGTCCTAATTTCTTATGTGTTGTCAAATATTTTGATGAAAAGATAATCAAAGCTAATTTCGTAAACTCACTCGGTTGGATACCAAAAGATCCAATCCCAAACCAACTGCGACTACCATTTCGAATCGTACCAATACCAGGTATTAAAACAAGAACAAGTAAGATAATACAACCAATTAGCAGATGTTTAGCATATTTATAATAATATTCATAATCAATTTTACTTACAAAATACATTAGAAGAAGACCGATAATAAGGAAAAGGCCTTGATTACGAACAAATTTAAAAGGTGTATTAAACTTATATTCTGACCAAACATAAGATGCTGAATAAATCATAATAAGCCCGAATATCGAAAGAGCAAGAACGCTTATAACTAATAACCAATCAACCTTTTTATGCATTATATCCACACTCCAAATAATAACGAAATTAAACTTCCAAAAAGGCCAACAAGCCAAAATAACTTAACGACTTCAACTTCCGGCATCATTTGTTCAAAAGTATGGTGGATGGGTGTCATCGGAAAGATTCTTTTATGAGTTAATTTATAATAGAATCTTTGAATAAGACAACTGATAGTTTCTAGTACAAAGACAATGCCAATGACAATAAGAAGTAACTCATGGCGCGTTAAAATGGCAATCATTCCTAAAGTTGCACCTAAAGCAAGCGATCCGGTATCACCCATAAATATTTTAGCGGGATAAGAATTAAACATTAAGAAACCTAAAGAAGAACCTAATAGAGCAAAAATAAATAAACCAATTTCAAAATATCCTTCTAACCACCCTGTATTTAAAGTAATAATGCCAAGGGTAAAAAAAGCAATAATAGAAAGTCCACATGCTAAGCCATCCAAGCCGTCCGTTAAGTTAACTGCATTACTGCCACTTGTTAAGACAAGTAAAATAAAGATGCCATATAACCACCCAATATTAACTTTAATATTGAGGGTATGAATCCAAATTAAAGGTTCATTTCCTCCTTTTAAGAAAAAGTAAAAAATGATTACAGCCACCATAATTTGAAGAGCTAATTTACTACTTTCACTCAAACCTTGATTATTATGTCTTTTAATAATTAAATAATCATCAATTAATCCAATCAGGCCATAACTAAGGAAAGTAAATATAACAATAAATAGATTATAACTGAAAGTTATTTTATCTAATATAAGTAAAATAAAGATTAACCAAAGGGGTGGCAAAATAAAAATTAATCCTCCCATTGTCGGTGTATGCGATTTACTTTTATGACGTTCTGATAAATAGATACTTAAAGTTTGCTCACGACCTTTTTTCTTTAAATATGGTATTAAAATAAAGCCTAGTAAAATGGACATAAATAAACTTATCATAGCTACTAAAATTATTTTCATAACAAGCATCTTATCACCTAATAAAATATATTCTAATATTAAAAAAAAAGGACATTTACTTGTCCTTTTCCGTATCTTCTGATGGATTAGAATTATCCGTTGGTGCCTCTTCTTTACTTTCCTCTGGCACCGGCTCTGGTGTTATATTTCTAACATCAACATTATCTGATGTATCTTCTAAAAAGACACCGGTATTACCTGGAATAACATAAGACTTTTTATTAGATACAACGATCGTTACTAACATTAGAAAAATGATTGTTCCTAAAATAACATAGTCAACAGCATCTCTGGTATCTTTCATAACAACCCGATAATAAAGTTCTTCAAAAACATTTCTTTCTTCAGCTTCCTCTTCTTCAATAAGAGCTTCTTCGGCACTTGTTACGCCATAGTTGTGATAACTAACAAGATAATCAGCCTTAACTGTTGTTGGTATAATTATCATCATACTAACTACCATTAATAATATTTTTTTCATTCGCTTATCCCCCTGCTACTAGTTATATTATATCAAAATAATTATAACAAATAAACTTTTTTATATATCTTTTTAAAATACTTTATGCTACGCATTAAAGAAAAATGCTAACCTATTATTACTCTTCAACATAACTTCTTAAAACACTAGTTACAACTTCATAACCATCGTCATTTAGATGTAGTCCATCACGTGTATAATTAGCATTTAAATTGCCGTCAATATCAACAAGTAAACTATATACATCGATATATGTAATGTTATTAGCTAAACAATACTTTTGCATTTCACCATTAATATAAACGATATCATCATTATGACGGGCACAATCGCTAGAAAGATTACAATTAACTGGATAAATAGATTGAAGATATAGATGAATATCTGGTTTGGCTTCTTTAGCTAAAGATAGAATCTGTGAAATATTAGCAATAATATCACTATTACTAATACCCTTAGCTAAATCATTAGTACCAATTAAAAGAAATAATTTATTGGCACGATATTGTTCAATAACATTATAGAAACGATCTAAAATGTTTTTTGTTGCATAACCACTAATACCACTATTGACAATAAGTTTATCATCATATTGATAATATTTATTCACATCATACATATCGGTAATAGAATCACCGGCAAAGACAATTTTTTCTTTTTGTAAATCAACATTAATCGATGTAAAATTGCTAGATAAGGCTCTTCTTAATAAAATGGTATAAGTCCCTAGCGCTATAACAATAAAAATTAAAACACCAATAATTATGTTATCTCTTTTCATTGGACCATCCCCATAGCAATTAGTATAAACCTTTATCAATATTTTGGCAATAAAAAAAGAAAAATTTTTAACTTTTAATTTTTCTTCGTCGATAAAAATAGTAATAAACAAAGATACCAAGCAAACTGCCAAAGGTATCAATTAAAACATCCAAAAGTTTTCCATCACGACCGGGAATGAACATTTGATGGCCTTCATCAGTTAAGGCATAAAGAAAGCATCCTCCTAAAATGAGTAGCCCCTTTTTTAATGAGATAGAAGTATAATCTTTTATAACATTAATAAAAAGTAGTCCTAAAATAAAATATTCGACTAGATGGGCCAATTTACGAACGAGATAGACACTTTTAACAATAAAGTTTTCAATTTGTTCTTCTGTATAATGATTAGCCGTTAACTTCATTACAATATTAATGCCAGTTTCAATAACATGAGAACTTTTCTTAGTTGAAACTTCACCCGTATCTTGCGAAAACGAAAAGATAATTCCCATCCACAAAATTAGGAAAAGAATATTTATATATCGCATCACATCTACATCTGATGTCCTTTATTATCTATGATTAAATACTTGTCTAAAGAAAAACCATTTTGCCGAGCAATCGTTATCAATTCATCTTCCGTCGCTTTTTCAATTTTGGATAAATCCATCATAGCAACAGGAAACCCAGCCATAGCTGTACCAAAATAATCGATTAAATCACTTCTTAACTTTTCAACATCAATCATCTTATCACCTACCATTAGTATAACATAATTATATTAAAAAGAAAGATACTTTACACTTTTAATGCAAATATAATCTAATGGTATCACCTTTAACTATCTTTGTCCCACTAGGTGGGGATTGATAAAGAATATGACCACTACCATCAACTTTAATATTAAAGTCTTTTAATTTCTTTTGCGCCGTTTTTAAATCGTCACCGACAACATCAGGGACACTAACATAAACAGGATCTAAATAGACAAACTCTTTAGGTATCTCACCGTCTCTTTTTTCAATTTGTAAAATATCAATGGCCGATAACATAATTTTTTTAGCTAAAGGAGCCGCAATCGTTCCACCATACTGGGTTATTCCTTTCGCATTATCAACAGCAATATAAACAACAACCTCCGGATCATCAGCCGGTAGGAAGCCCATAAAAGACGTTATATAATTACCAACAAGGTAGGCACCGTCCTTAACCTTTTGCGCTGTCCCTGTTTTGCCACCAACCCGGTAATTCGGTATATAAGCATTATGACCAGTTCCTTTAGCGACAACACTTTCTAACGCATAGCGAACTTTTTTACTGGTATTAGAACTGATAACAGTTCTTACTTTAGTCGGTTTATTCTGAAAAATCGTTTGATTAGTTTCGGGGTCATTAATACTTTTTACAATATATGGTTTATATAGTATTCCCCCATTAATAGCAGCACTGACGGCTGTAATTTGTTGAATAGCGGTAACAGACACGCCTTGACCAAAAGCAGTTGTAACGGTTTCCAAATCCCCAATCTTATCAACATCAAAAAGAATGCCGTTCTCTTCTCCGTTTAATTCAATACCTGTTTTAACACCAAAGCCAAAATCTTTAATATATTTAAACAATTTTTCTTTACCTAGTTTATAACCGATACTGACAAATCCCGTATTACATGAGTTTTCGACAACTTCTAAATAAGTTTGATGGCCATGGCCACCATGTTTCCAACAATGAATTGTCGCCCCACTTACTTTAACACTACCTGTATCATAATAGTAATCATTATCTAAATCGATTAGTCCCTCTTCTAAGGCTCCCGACAAGGAAATAATTTTAAAAGTTGAACCTGGTTCATAAGTCATCCAAATAGGAAGATTACGATTAATTTGTTCAATCGCATAATCTTGATAATGTAATGGCGAAAAAGTCGGACGAGACGCCATCGCTAAAACTTCCCCAGTATTAGGATCCATCATAATGCCCCACGCTCCATCAGGATTATACATATTAATAGCGTTATCTAATTCTCTTTCTAAAGCTTCTTGCAATTTATAGTTAATGGTTAGGGTAATATTCATTCCAGCTTGGGGCTGTTCATATTTTTGACTTAACTTTAATTTTTCCCCTTTCGCATCACTATAATATTTAATCGCACCATAACTCCCTGTTAAATAGGAATCATAGACAAGTTCAAGACCACTTAAACCTTGATTATCAATTCCAACAAAGCCAAGCGTGTTAGCTAAAAGGGTATCATAAGGATAGCTTCTCTTAGCTTCTTTAACAAGATAGACACCATCTAATTTTAAGGCGTTTATTTTATCCGCTATCACATTACTAAGTCGTCTTCCTTCCGGGTGAACCCGCTCGATAGAAGTCTTTTTACTTGTATGCTTAAGCATATCTTCATACGGCACTTTTAAAATGTTGGCTAAAGCAGCAGCGGTTTTTTCCTTATCTTTAATTTGATTAGGAATTAATACCAAAGATGTCGTCGTTATATTACCTGCTAAAAGCACTCCTTCCCGGTCATAGATATTACCACGATCAGCTTCTAAAGGTAAGTTTCTACTCCATAATGCGTTAGCATACTTATTTAATTTATCATAACTAAATACTTGAATGTAAAAAACTCTACCAATGATGACAATAAACATCATAATTATAATTACTAAAACTAAACGCATCCTCTCATTCATCTTTTTGATAAACATATCATCACCTATACTATTTTATGAATTAAAGCCGCGATTAATAAAAAATGGTAAAGAAAAAAGAAGATTTATTTTTCTTCTTTGTCTTGTAATGGTGTATCAAGATCATATATTTCACTTGGTAAAGGTTCAAATGATATTTCTCTAGTGACATCGATATCCGCTAATGTTTTAGATAAAATGCGCTCCAACTCTTTTTTATCGATTGGTTTAGATATATAATCGACAAAGCCGGATTCTAAATATTTTTCTTTCATTCCTTCAATAGCATTAGCTGTAAGGACAACGACAGGAGTGTTAAAGTGTTCAAGTTTCTTTAACTCTTTTAAGGTCTCTGTTCCAGATAATTTTGGCATCATATCATCCATTAAAATTAAGTCGTACCTTTCACCAGCTTGGACTTTTTTAAGGCAATCAAAACCACTTTCACATTCAGTAACATCAACATGATATTGTTCTAAAAGACGGACAGCTACCTTTAGATTGATACGATTATCATCGACGACGAGAATCTTTTTACCACTTATATCAAACACTTTAATAGGTTCAATGACCCGTTTCAATTTCTTAGCCGTATTGGCATGAATTTCTTGTTTTAAGTAGACGGTAAACTTAGATCCTTCACCATATTTACTTTGAACAATTACTTTACCACCCATCATTTCAGCAAGTCTTTTGGTAATCGCAAGACCTAAACCTGTTCCTTCTAAAGTCGTATTACGATCTTCTTCTAAACGTTCAAACTTATCAAAGATTTTATCAATCTTATCAGGTTTAATACCCCGTCCTGTATCTTCAACAGAAATGATGATAGTACTTTCATTATTATGATTAATACAACTAACTTCAATAGCGATATAACCTTTTTCGGTATACTTAATAGCGTTAGTTAAAATATTAGAGACAATTTGTCTAATTTTACCAATATCGCCATACAAATTATATGGTAAATCTTCAGCAAAATGATATTTTAACTGAATCGGTTTTTCACCAATGCGCGGTTGGACTATTTTAATTAGTTCACTTAATTCATCTTTTAAATTATATTCAATATTAACAAATTCAACTTTATCGGCTTCAATTTTAGAAATATCCAAAATACCATTGACAATCTCTAGAAGGTTTTGAGCTGATACAACAATATCTTGGGCATCCTTTTGGGCACTCTCTAAAGTTTCATCCGTTAGTATACATTCACTAAAGCCGACAATTGCATTTAATGGCGTTCTTATTTCATGCGACATATTAGATAAGAAATCGGTTTTAGCCTTATTCGCTTTTTCAGCTTTATCCCGTGCCAATGATACTTGTTCAATCATCTTAACATCCGGGTTCTCAATCGTAAAATACATAACATAACAAATAGATGTAACAAGTAAATCAGTAACGATAATACCAGGAAAATTGATCGTTAAAATAGCAAAGAAAACAATGGAAATTAAGATAAATAACATAACCATATAACGTTCATCTAAATGCTTAAAATTAGCGATGGTAATAACAAAATTAAAGACTAAAATAATACCGACAGCTATATATGATAAATCGGCCGTACTACCAACCGTTGTGGTAATTGTTCCAACCTGTTCAATACGAATACTTGTAAATAAAGCGGCAACCGTGTAGATTATAACCACACCCCGCAAAAGATTTCTTAAAATTTTTTCATTATCATGACATTTTTTATAACTGATTGCTAAAGTATAACATAATAAACTAAAGAAAAGCGTAACCGATAGAATACTCATAACTTTATTGGCAAAACTTATAAAGCCAAAAAGGGTTGTATTTAACGTTTCAAAACTATAAATACTAGCGAAAAAATGTAGTAATGTATCTAAAATACAATAAGCAAAAGAGCAAATTAAAATTATTTCAAAATAGCGATTTTCAACTAATACTTTTTTTTCTTTAGAATAATAGACGATGGTAAGCATTAACATAAAAAGCATACCAATCATTGGGACTTCAAATTCAAACGTCATATAGCCACCCCTATTTTCAATAAAATTATAACAAATATCACCATAATTGTAAATAAAAGGATACTTATTTATCCCAAGTATCCTTCATATATTGTTTAAAATTATATTTTTGATCTTCTAATCTTTTAACTAAGATAGGTCCCATAATATGAGCATTTTGAGACGTTATTTTGACGTTATCAAAAGTAGCTCGTACTTGTTCGGGAGTTGGGTTCATAGGATCATAATATTCAACAATCTCTTCATCCCAAACATCGTGTGACCAACTATTCTTTAAGTATTCCCTTTTTCTTTCTTCCATAAAATCCATGCGACTATGTGGTGTGATATCACTACGTTTTAAGTGTGATGCATGATGATACCAAAGTTCATACATTAAAGAAGCTAGGCGGTCTCTTAAATCACTCTTGCACTCTTCTTTAGAATATCCCGTATAATCAACTGGAGCACCATAAGTAATATACATACTTTTAGATCCTGGTTCTCTAAAAGAGGCAATTGGGACAACTTTAGCTTTCGTCATCTCTGATAAAATCCAAGGACTATTAAATAATTCTCCCACAATTTTATTTTCGGTATTATTATAGCCACCCTCTGGGAATAAGATAACACTGGTGCCAGCATCTAAAACCCGCGCCATTTTTTTAATAGAGTTTTTACGACTAAACTCATCTTCTCGATTAACATATATCATACCCCATGCTCTAACAGCATAAATGCCGGGATTATGTTCTAATTGATCGGTTGAGCCCATTAAAAGATAAGCACTGCGATCTAAAGTCGCTAAAACCGAATTCATATCTTCCGTAAAAGAATGGGTTGAAACAAAGATATATGGTTCATTTTTATTTAGTCCTAAGTATGATAAGTCTTTTTCAACTCGAACAATACTTCTTCCATCAACCACTTCAATTGATTCTAGGATAATTTGGCCATCAGTAGCTAGACGAAGGGGTACTTGTAATGGCTTATACATAAAACGTCTTATTTTTATACCTAAATTTGTTGTAAATGTTTTCTCATCAGCTGTTTTTAGCTTTTTTAATCCAATTGTCTTCATAAGTTCACCCCTGACAATTTTATTATATCATAAATGAGCAAGAAAAAAGATACTAAATAGTATCTTCAGATTCGTCTTTAGCGAATAATCTAGATATTCCAAAGACAATTACAAGTGTCATCATTACGAGTAGAATCTTAATAAACATATCAGATGGTAAGAAAGAAATTATTTTATCTGTTATGTCGATTAGTGCTGTCTCAATTTGTAATGTTATCGCACCCATATAAGTCCTCCTTCATTAACCCTATCTATTCACATATTCATTATACCGCGAAGGAAATTTAATTGTCAAATTTTGACGAATTACTACTTTCCTCTTTATTTTCAAGGATTAAGCCTAAAACTGTCTGATATAATTTTTCATTTGCTTTATCGAGTGACATTTTATTAACCTTAAAAGGCTTACCATAACGGATAGTAAGATTCTTACTACGAAACTTATAATCACCCGTTATCCCAAAAGGAACGATATAAGCATTAGTCTTTTTAGCCATTGCAACAGCGCCATATTTAAAAGGTAATAATATGGCATCAGTTTTATTTCTTGTTCCTTCGGGAAACAAACCGACCGCGCCGTTATCTTTTAAGACGGATATGGCAAGTTCTTGCGCTACTTTATCACCATGAGCTCGGTCGACACTAATACAACCGGTACCTTTAAAAAACCAAGCTACTTTAGCATCATCAAAGTATTCTTTCTTAGCCATATAGTGAATACCACGCTTGGTAGCAACAATTGTAAGACATTGATCATACAAGTGTTTATGATTACCAACGATAATAATGGGTCCATCTTTAGGAATATTTTTCTTACCAATTATTTTAGGACGATAATAAAATTTAAAGATAGGACCTAAAATAAAGCGACCAAAGCGATATAAGAATGGAACTTTACTCGTCATCGCTAGCTCCAATATCACTTTTTAACTTTTGAAAATCAACTTTACCAAGTTTTGTTTTAGGTAATTGTTTACGGAAGACAAACTCGGCCGGAATCATATACTTAGCTAAATTTTTCTGGCAATAACTTTTAATTTCCGAACGAACAAATAAACCGTGATAACCATCTTTTAAAACGATAAAGGCTTTCGCAACCTCTTGCTTATAAGGATGCGGAATACCGATAACACTACACTGTAAAACAGCAGGATGTGATTCAATAACCTCTTCAATATGATTAGGATATACATTATAGCCACTTGTAATAATCATTCGTTTTTCTCTTCCCTTATAAAAGATAAAACCATCACTATCCATATAGCCTAAATCACCGGTATGAAGCCAAACATGGCCATCTTTATGAATTCTTAAAGCGGCATTTGTTTCTGCTTCATCATTTAAGTAGCCCATCATCAAAGCTTTACTATTAATAACAATCTCCCCTACTTCACCATAAGGAACTGTCTTTAAAGTAGCAGGATCAATAATTTTAATATTGTTACTAGCAAGCGGAATACCTACCGATCCTTTTTTATTAATATCATCACAGGCAAGGGTTACCGCGGCTAAGGCTTCTGATAAGCCATATCCTTGCGTAATGCGAGCTTTAGAATTATGTTCTTCAAAATATTTATTGATACTATCTTCCAAGCCTTCCGTGAGGATATCCCCACCGCTAACAACATATTTTAAGAAAGACAAATCTAGATGTTTTTCGTTATTGCATTTAATTAAAGCTTCATATAAAGTAGGAACCCCTAATACACAAGTTGGTCTTGTCTTTTTAAATAACGTATCAAACTTTTTTGAATCAAATTGGGGAATTAAAATTGAATAACAACCTAAAGCAAATGGTGTATGCATTAAAACACTTAAACCAAAGCCATGGAAATTAGGCATAATAGCAAGACAACAATCTCCCGCTTGTAAGCGTTTCATCTGAATTTGTTCTTGACGCGCCGCTAAAATGAAAGCTCGGTTTTGAATAACAACATTTTTAGGTTTGCCACTTGTCCCACCGCTATGCAAAATAACAGCTGGAGTATTTTTTCCGTAGCGTACCCTTTTAGGTGGTTTGGTATTACGACCTAGCTTCATAAAATGTTTAAAACTTATAAATAAATCATCTTTAGGATATTTTTTATACTTACCTAATTGTTTTACTTTATAGCCTATTTTCATAAAAATATTTAAGGAGTCAGCGGGCGATGCGAAAATAACTTTCTTTACCCTAGTCTCTTTGATAGTATGTTCAATTTTGTTATAAAACATATCGGCCATTACTAAATATTTACTGTGGGTAGAGTTTAGGCTTTCTTTAATTTCTTCTTCAGCTGATAATGGGTGAAGCATATTACCAATTGCTCCTAATTTATTTAAAGCATATAAAGTAATTAAGGCTTCCGGAATATTAGGTAAACAGATTGTTACAATATCACCCTTTTTAATACCTAATGTATAGAAAGATAGACTAGCTTTATCAATCAAATTGATAAAATCTTTATAAGTGGTCTTTTTACCAAAGTATTCAATAGCTGGATACGAAGGATATTTTAAATAGCTATTATGAACATCATCATACATACTGATATTAGGTATTTTAAGATGTAGCTCTTCTTCCGTATAATACTTAGCCCAAGGAGCTGGAATGGGCTTCTTCGTTCTTAAAAGATTAAAGATTGACATTATATCCCTCCAATTTATTTTTTATAATGTTACGTAAGCGTTCATTTTCTTTTTCTAGATAATCATTAACGTAAATAGGGTCTAGAAACTCTATTTGAAGTCCTTTTTTAAAAAGACGATACTCTCCTGTTATGACAAAAGGAACAATCGGAGCCTTAGTTTCATAGGCCATCTTGACCGCGCCGATTTTAAATGGCATAACAATGTCGTTGGTCCGGTTAAAAGTTCCTTCAGGGAAAATACCAATTACTTTTTCTGATGAAAGATAAGCAATCGCCTTATTTAAAGCTTCTGGATTTTTCACACTACGATCAACGGGTATTAAGCCTAGATGTTTAAAGATAATGCCTTTGAGTCCTTTAAAAAGTTCTACTTTAGCTAAAAAATGAATCGGTCTTTTTGTCGATGATAATAAAATTAAAGAATCAAAATTATGCTTATGATTACCCGCTAAAATAACCCGGCCATCTTTAGGAATTTTATCTGTCCCAATAAGTTTAGGTCGATATAATAATTTAAAAATAAATTTAACAATCGGTCTAACTATTATATATAGTTTTGCATTTTTCATATTCATCACTACTATCATACCATTTTTTTATTTCTTTGACAAAAAGATAACTATTTAATTATATGTTAAAAATCTTAGAAAAAGAAAAAAGCGATTAATATCGCTTCAGACTGTTGACAAATGAAAAGTTTGAAAACAGTCTTTTATTATACAAAAAAATTTAGTATAATTAAATTGCGAGATAAAATGCCTTATTTTAACCAAAAAGTCATTGACATATCTCGCTTT
>CANPYM010000002.1 GCA_947588685.1 uncultured Bacilli bacterium
AATAAAAAAATATAAATAGAAAGGGATCAATTAATAAGAAATTAATTAATATTTCTATAAGATTGATTATACGTGATTTAATGAACCTAAAAATTGAACGTTTAAATAATACGCTAATGCGGGAAATTAGTATGATTTTACAAACAGAGATTAAAGATAATGATATTAAGTTTGTAACTTTAACAGCTGTTAAGACAACTTCTGATTTAAGTTACTCCAAGGTATATGTAACTTGTCTTGATGATGAAAATCGTTCTAAGATAATGAAAGCTTTGAATAACGCGAGTGGTTTTATCCGCAAAATCTTAGCTGACCGGGTTGAAGTAAGACATATTCCTAAATTAGAGTTTGTCTTTGATGAATCTATTTCTTATGGTCAAAAGATTGAAGAGAAGATTAAAGAAATTCATTTAGAAGAAGAAAAAAAGGGTAATTAATTATCCTTTTTTGTATACTCTTTAACTAAAGTTTTAGGAATGTCATCCAAGCCACACTCCCCAGTTATTTTTCTATATTCATTATCATCCCCAGCAATATTGCTACCGACAAAGGCAACACTACAATTAAGTTTAGCAAGAACAGGCTTGATAATCTCTTTAACACTATTAGGGTAATAGATAATGTTAAATCTATTTAAAATGTCATTATTACCAAGAATAGGTTCAAAGTAGTAGCTATATTTTGGTTCAGGATTTATCATATCCATAAAAATATCTGTTACATCTTTTAGGTGTTTTAAAATAATTATGTTATCTTCTTCATCATTAATTCCTAGTTGAAGTAAATCACTTTGAAGTTCAAGAAGGAAGGCGATGAGAATCTCTATTTTCACTTTTGTTTGATAAGTTATATGAAAAGGCCCTTTTTCAAACTCTTCAGCTAAAGCTCCAAAAACGTCTCTTAATAGTAATATTTTATGATCATCAAAAGCTTGTCCTTTCTTAAGTAAATAGCTTTTAGCACAACCGATATAACTTGTTATTAGTGAGACATTTAAAGCTTGTTCACATTTCCTTTTGACAGCTTTTACTAAATCTTGAGATGATTCAATGACTACGAAATTAGTTTTAGGGTTAATACTATTGAAGCCATCATGGTCACTAACAAAATCACGGTGTCTAATAATGGTACAACCATCTTTATGGATATCTTGGTATTGTAAAGCATAAGCACAACGACTAAAAAACTCACAAGTATTAGCGTGGCAATGATGAACTTGGATTTTATGCCATTTTTTAGCTGTTAAGTTCCAATAATTTCGTCTTCCCTTATCCTTTTTTCTTAGACACTCTTCATATATTTTGCGATAATCAGAGCCTTTACCTTTTGATTTTTTTTGCAAACGTTCTAGGCAAAGAAAGGCTTCTTCTGGTTCTAGATAGTGGATATCGATATTTAAATGGAGTTCTTTAGCAATTTCATCGATAGCTCTTTTAAACTTACTTATTTTGGTTTCATCTTGGACAACCACGACAAAATGTTTAAAAGAGGGCGCCATTTTATAAGCTACTAAAAGGGGCACTAAATATGATGCGTGACATATTCTTTGATCATCAAAAAGAAGAATCTCCTCATCTAAAAGAGCATCAGCAATATCATATAATAATAATTCATAAGGCATCATTTCTTGACGATTATTTTTCCTACCAACCCGTTCAACTGTTGGAAGGTAACCCTTTTGCGCCCTTAATTCTTCTTTTATTTTGTCATTACCTGATGTGATAGCCATTTCATAAAATACCGGTGCATCCATATAATCCGTCCCCCTTAAAAAAACGCGCTTATTATAGCACGTTTTTATTAAATAGACAGATCATTGATAATGGTTGGTGGTGTTTTTTTATCTCTAGTAATATTTAGGATAACACCAACAATAAGCATATAACTAAGTAAAGATGAACCACCATAACTAATAAAAGGAAGGGTAATACCCGTTATTGGTAAAAGGCCAAAAGTCATTCCAATATTTTGAACTTGTTGATATATCAACATTGCGACACAGCCACTAATAATATATTTATTAATATTGCTATTGGCTTTAATGGCAATAATAATTAATTTTAAATCTAAAATGACTAGTAATAGTAATAAAGCGATAGATCCTACATAACCAAAGTTCGATGCATAAACGGCAAAGATAAAGTCGGTTTGAGGTTCGGGAAAATAAATAGGGGTGTTATTCGCACCAAATCCTAGAAGTCCTCCAGAACCAATTGCTGTTATACCATTTTCCAGCTGATAACCACTACCATTTGACCAATCGAGTAAGCGGTCAACTCTTAAAAAGAAACTAGTTCCAAAGATATTAACAAACAAATCTTTACTCATAAAGTAGATGATAACAACAGATGCAATCGCTAAAGAAATAACCGTTCCAACCGCGATAAACCACCGATATCTGATTCCCGATATAAATAGCATAATAAATGTTATTAGTAAATAGATGATAACGACACCAGTATCCGGTTGTAAAAAAGTTAAAAGACTAGGTATACCAACAATAATACCTACTTTAATAAGAAAGAAAAACTCGTTTTTAATACTAGGACGTTCATATTTTTTATGAAAAGCATCAATCATAGAGCTTAAATATAAAATTAAAATTATCTTCATAAACTCGCTTGGTTGGAAAGCTCCAATATGTGGTATTTCAAACCAACACTTAGCGTTGTTGATAGGTTCACCAAAGATAAGTAGTAAAATAAGACTAGCAACCCCACCGATATATAGAAGACGTGAATACTTTAAGATTCTCTCATTACCCACAATAAGAGTTACAATAATGACGATAAATCCAATGCCATACCAAACGGCTTGTTTAATAGTATAATTATCAGCCCGGCTACCTAGTAAGGCTTCCGCACTTGTAATGCTAACTAAACTGATTAAGGCTAAAACGATAATTAATAGTAACAAAAAGATATCTATGTGAGCCTTTTTCTTGGTATACATCGAATCACCTCAAGCTTATATATTACAACAATTATCCCAATTATACAACGATTATTTTAAAAAATATTGTCGAACGCATAGGAAGATGAATATTTATTTTTTACTAATTTTATAGTATAATGATAGTGGTGATTTTATGGAACACATCGTTCGCTATATCATTATAGCAGTTGTTTTAATCATTATTGCAATAGCTATTGCGAAAACTAAAAAAAGAGATTTTCGACTTGATGCGAATAAATTAGTTGAATTATTAGGTGGTAAAGACAATATCGTCAGTTATGAAGTTAATAAATCCCGTTTTGTAGTGGAACTTAAAGATGTCAGTTTAGCTAATAAAGAGGGCATTCAAAAAATGGGTGCGCAGGGGATTGTTGAAATTGATAATCAACTAAAAATTATTTTAGGTGAAAATGCTAAGCAAATAAAGAAATGTATTAATGACTTAGGTGATCGTTAGATCATCTTTTTTTTCGACAACTTTCGACGGTAAAATTCGCTATAATTAGCCTAGGTGATATGGATGAATATGTTTGATGAGTTAATTATGAGCATTGTTTTACTATTATTTCCTCTTTTTTGCTATTTATTTTATATTGTCGCAAATAAAAACGTTGATGATAAACATCGCGATTTAGCTTTAGGCTTTGCGCTTATAAGCATTGTCTATTTTATTAGTAAGTATCCTCTTAATGACTTTTATTTAATCCTTTTACTATCAATTCCTATTTTTTTAACTTGTAAAAGGAGATTCTTATGGCTTATGCATATCCTTTTTTTAGCTGTAATTATTATTCAATATGATAATATTTATGTCAGTTTAATTATTATTAATGCTTTACTATCATTATTTATTAATCGTAAGCAAGATTTTTTTCAATATCTTTTCTTGTTTAGTTTAACGTCTTTAATATCCATTATTATTTTAGAACCAGGAGAATTAAGTTACTATCTATTAATGATTATGGCTTATATAGCGTTAGCTAACTTAGTATATTTTACTATTACCAAAGGGGAAGAGATAATTAATTATCATATTGAGTTTAAAAATATGAAAAAGGAATATGAAATTAGACATTCTTTATTTAAAATTACCCATGAAATAAAAAATCCTTTAGCTGTTTGTAAAGCTTATATAGATATGTTTGATTATAATAATCCTGCGTGCGCTAAAAAATATATTCCGATTATATCGGGTGAGATTGATAAACTTCTTTTGCTTCTTCAGGACTTCCTTTTAGTAAATAAAGATAATATCCAATTTGATATTATGGATGTTAATGTCCTACTTGAAGATATTGTGGAATCAATGAGTGAGTTAAGACGCTTTAATATTAATTTAGAGACATTAGATGATGAAATCTTTATCAGTGGGGACTATAATCGTTTAACGCAAGTACTTACTAATTTAATCAAGAATAGTATTGAGGCTAATGCTGATATTGTAACTATTAAATTATCACTAATGCCTAAAGATGTTTTAATTGAAGTTATTGATAATGGTGATGGCATTGCTGATGACATTAAAGACAATATTTATGTTCCTTTTTATACAACGAAAAAAGATGGAACGGGTTTGGGGGTATCCCTTTCAAAAGAAATAATTGAAGCTCATAATGGTATTTTAGAATATGAGAGTTCTTCTTTAGGAACGACGGCAAAAATTTTTTTGCCTCTTTATAGTCTATAGATATTCTTGTAAAAAAATGATAAAATGTTAGTGGGTGATATAATGAAACCATTAGTATTATGTATAATGGATGGTGTTGGTGAAAGAGAAGAGACACATGGTAATGCCGTTAAGGCTGCTCATACACCAAACCTAGATAAATTAAAAGAGAAATATGGATATAGTTTATTAGAGGCCAGTGGTACTAGTGTAGGTCTTCCCAAGGGACAAATGGGTAATAGTGAGGTTGGCCATATGACTATTGGTTCTGGCCGTATTATCTATCAGCCATTAGAACTTATTAATAAGGAGATTGCTGACGGTACTTTCTTTAAAAATGCTGAAATATTAAAGGCGATGGATCACGTTAAAAAGTATAATTCTAAACTTCACATTATGGGTTTGACAAGTGATGGTGGTGTTCATTCACATATTAACCATCTTCTTGCTTTACTTGACATGTGTAAACAAAATGATATAGACCGTGTCTATTTACATTTGTGTACCGATGGAAGAGATGTTAATCCCAAAAGTGCCTATACCTATATTTCAAAAGTTGAAGATAAGCTAAAAGAAGTAGGAGGATGCATTGCTACCATTGCTGGTCGTTATTATACAATGGATCGTGATAACAATTATGATCGCTTGAAAAAAGGCTATGATGCTATTGTCTACGCAAATGGTCCTCATGCTACATCTTGTCAAGAGTTTATTCAAGATAGCTATGATGATGGCATCACAGATGAGTTTTTAGTTCCAACTGTTTTTACTGATGAAGGAACCGTTGATGATAACGACGCATTTATAACCTTTAATTTCCGTAAAGATCGTTTAAGAGAACTATTTACCGCCTTAACTAATCCGGATTTCCACGATATGGAAACAAAGAAAATTAACAATTTATATGCTTTGACGATGATGCCAGTAGTAGAATCGGTTATTGCGCCTCATGCTTATGACGATGCTAACCCTAAAAATATTTTAGGCGATGTTTTAGAACGTCATCAATTATCACAACTACGGATTGCGGAAACGGAAAAGTATGCACATGTAACGTTCTTCTTTGATGGTGGTAAAGAAGTTGAATATGCGAATGAAAAGAAGATTTTAATTCCATCTCCTAAAGTTGCTACATATGATTTAAAACCCGAAATGAGTGCTTATGAGGTAACCGATAATCTTATTAAGGAACTTCCAAATGTCGATGTTGTTATCTTAAATTATGCCAATGGCGATATGGTTGGCCATACCGGTGTGTTTGATGCTGCCGTTAAAGCCGTTGAAGTTGTCGATGAAGGAATTGGCAGAATCTATGATAAAGTTATGGAATTAGGTGGTGTTATGATGATTATTGCCGATCATGGTAATAGTGATTATATGCTTGATGACAACGATAACGTTATTACAAGCCATTCAACTAGTCTTGTTCCTTGTATCATTACTAAAGATAATATTAGGTTAAAAAATGGTAAGCTTGGTGATGTTGCGCCAACGATTCTTCATTTACTTGGAATAGAAATACCAGAAGAGATGACAGGGGAAGTTTTAATAACTAGTGAGTAAATAAGCTTTTTTGACAACCTTTTTGATAAATGGTATACTAGGTAAAACTTTTAGGAAGTGAGAAACTTGAAAATTAATAGTGTTAATCTCGTTATCAGCGCTGTTCGAAGAAGTCAATACCCAACAGATGAGAAACCGGAGTATTTACTTGTTGGTCGCTCAAATGTTGGTAAAAGTAGTTTTATTAATACGTTAATTAATCGTAAAAACTATGCTCGTACTTCAGCTACGCCAGGTAAAACGCAAACAATCAATTTTTATCTTGTCAATGATGAGTTTTACCTTGTTGATGCTCCTGGTTATGGCTTTGCTGCTTTAAGTAAAGCTAAACAAAAGAAATTTGGTTTAATGATGGAAGATTATCTTCAAAACAGATCTAATTTAAAGCAAGTGTTTATGTTAGTTGATTTTCGTCATAAGCCAACCAAAGATGATATTATGATGTATAATTTTTTAAAACATTATAAAATACCTGTCACCATCGTAGCGACGAAAACTGATAAAGTTGGTATTTCTCTTCATCAAAAGCAACGTAATAACATTTTAAATGATTTAGATATGGTTGTTGGTGATGATTTTGTAATGTTTTCAAATGTTACCAAGGTTGGTAAACCGGAGATATGTCAAAAGATAGAAATGACTAAATAGTACTTTCTATCTTTTTTTTCATACAATATAAATGGTGGTAATGTGCGGGTTAAATGTTTAGATGATAAATTGATAGTTTACCAAAAAGACGCTACAACATCTAACTTAGAGGAATTGTGTCGAAACATTATCAATAAACTAAAAAAGTACTATAACATTGACTTAAAGGGTTTTTATAATGTCAATATTTTTGAAGATAAGGATTATGGGGTAGTTATTGAGTTTATTTTAGAGGATATCGATTTCTATTATGATTATAGTAAGGTTGATTTGCACATAATAAAAAAAGAAGCCACTTTCCTTTATCGGGTTGCTGATTTTTTGAATTTAAAACCTAATTATGGGTATTATTATCACAATCAATATTATATAAAAGTTAAGGATATGGAGTTATCTGATTGGGATTTTGGCGAGCTTGTCTACCAAAATACGGATGAAATAATTACAAATGGTAAAATAATCAAGTGTAAATTTGCATAAAAAGTCTATTAATTTATAGATTTTTTTGATATAATTTTAATGGGTAAAATAGGGTGATATTATGAATGAAAAGAAAACAGTATTATTTTTAATGAATGGTCTTGGCGTTCAAACAGCAAAATCTTTTGAAGTATATTCTAAGGAAATTATGCCAACATTTGATACTTTGATGAATAATTATCCTTTTAAATTGTTATATTCTAATGGCGAGTTTATTGGCGCTAATAAAGGAGAAGTATCAAACTTTAAGTCAGGATACTACAACTTTGCTTCTTTTGGACACCCTAAAAAGAAAGAGGATGTTTTAAATAGCAAAATTGCTTCCAATGAATTTGCTAGCAATCCTGTTGTTAACAATAGTATTGAAATTGCTGTTCGTAATAGCAGTAATTTACATATAATGTTTACTTTAGGTGATAAAGTAAGTAATGATCGTTATGAACACCTAAAAGCTTATTTAGACTTGGCTAATCAAAGAGGTGTTAAACAGATATATGTTCATTTAATTTTAGGTGATAGTAGTACAAGGGGTCAAAAAATTGCTGATACTTGTTTAAGTGATTTTAAAAATCGTGTTCTACGTTATTATCCTGATGTTAAAATAGCTTCTGTGTGTGGCCGTATGTATGTTAAAAACGGCAGTACTAACGACATTGCTGATTTTTACCGGATGATGGTTAGTGCTGTTGGGGAAGTATGGAATGATTACGAGGCAACCATTCATAAAAAATATGAACATGGTATGAATGATGATAATATGACAGGATTTATTACTATCTATGACCGCCTTTTATGTGAGGGTGATAGCTTTTTTATGTTCAACTATAGTAATAATATAGCTAAACAATTATTTGAAATCATTTTAAATCCTAAAAAGTATTTTCCAACTAGTAGTGCCCCAGAAAACATTTCAATTAATGCGATGTTTACCATTAACAATATGCCACAAATACCAAGGGCATTCCCAGATGCTATACCAGATACATGTCTTTTAGAAAAAATACCATCTGATAAGAAAGTCCTAATTATTGCTAGTAAAGATCGAATCCCTCATATTAGTAAAACTTTAAATGGTTTTAAGCCAACTTTTAGCCCTAATGTTAGTGTATGGCCTATTGAGGATCAAAAGAATCGTTTTGAAAGTTTAAGCCAATATTTAGCAGCCTACATTAATCAAGATGTATATGATTTGATTATTGCTGATTGTCAGTTATATAATCCAAAAGTTGATGAAAGAACAATTGATCAGTTAAAGAAAAATATGAGTGATTTAGATAAATGCTTAAATATTACTTATAATCAAGTATTGGCTAAAAATTATCGTTTAATTGCGACATCATTATATGGTTTAAGACAAGCATTCAAACTAACAGTTACCATGGAAACGGTTGACTTCTCTCAAAAAGTTCCATTTTTACTTATTGATAAAGAGATTAGACGCGTTGATATTGTCTTTAAGCCAGAGCCAACTATTATTGATGTGGCAAGGATAATTGCTATTTCATTTGGGTGCCCAATGCCTAATGACCTAATTGTTATTGAAACACCAAAAGATAAAAAGAAAAAGAATCGAAAGAAACTTTTACTCATTATCGTACCAATTCTTTTACTTCTTATCATCGTTGTTGTTTGGGCTTATATGTACGGATTAATATAATTTTAAAGATAATTTTCTTGTTTTACTTTTAATTATCATAAGGTTATGTTATCATTATATCGTACTATAAAAAAATAGAAGAATATTAGAGGGTGATTGTATGAATAAAGTTCTTGTTTATGTTTATGTCCCATTAATAGAACAAGAATACAATCTATTTATTCCAATTAATCGTAAAATTGGATTAATAAAGAAAATTATTGTTAATTCTATTATTGAATTATCTGATGCTAATTATAAGATTGATACAACTTTTGACTTGTATAATAAAATAACTAACCGGGTCTATGATGATGATGCCTATGTTATTAATACCGATATTCGTAATGGAACCAAACTTATTTTATTGTAGTAGGTGAATTATGTATATCGATTATGAACAAAGTAGTATATTAGGACATAAAATTCAAACAGAAGCTGACGAATTGCAGGTTTTAATTAATCAAGTTAAAGAAATTCAAGAAAAAATCGCATTATCACTAACAAATCCGGAAGATATTGAATATCTAAATGCTTTTAGTAATCAAACAAAGATTATTGATAAACTTACTGAATCAATTAGCGAGACTGGTACTTTCCTTGTCAATGTTTCAAATGCTTATAATAATCAAGTTGATGAAAATTGCGGAATGATGGGGTAATGTATGCAACCATTAAATAATTTGGATTTGGATTCTCTAGCGCTTTCTTTGAAGGAAATATCTTCTAAAATAGAAGATATTCTTACAACCATCAAAGAAGAAGATTATGCTAGGATAGGTAGTGATGGCGACATTTGGAATGGTGAGGCAGCTAATATGGCTCGTCAAACATTTGATGAGTTACTAGCTCATTTTCCTGACTTTATGGAAATTATGAATAATTATGCGGATTATTTAACAAATAATCTAGCGAATAGATAAAAAGGGTAGGAGGTATATTATGAATAGTGAGATAGGTGAAAAATTTTTACCAATCGGGACTGTCGTAATGTTAAAAGGTGGTACAAAAAGAGCAATGATTACCGGCTTTTGTTCTGTAGCGCAGGAAGAAGAAGCTAAAATGTATGATTATTGTGGATGTATCTATCCTGAAGGCTATGTTTCATCAGGACAAGTGTGTCTTTTTGATCATGATCAAATTGAAAAAGTTTACTATATGGGACTTGTTGATGATGAAGAAATATCTTTCAAGGGTAAATTAAAAACTTTGTTAGAACAAGTCGATGTTGATGCTTTATTGGCAGGACAAGCTGTAACACCAGCCGATCTACCTAACGTTAGTTTAATGCCAGCTCCTTCCCCAACTGAAGAACTAGAAGAAGTTGAAGGCGAAACTACCGAAGTTAGTGATGATATTGAACCAAGTATTGAAGAACCAACTCCAGAAGTAGTCGAAGCTCCAGTGGAAGAACCAGTTCCTAGTGAGGTTGAAGTTGAACCAATTCCAACTACGAGTGAAGAAATAGCTCCAGCGGTAGAAGAAACAATTCCAGAAGTGGTTGAAACTCCAGCAGAAGAAGTAAATCCTAATACTATAGGAGAAGCAATTATCCCACCAGAAAGTGTAGATATAGCTCCAATGGTAGAAGAAGTGGTTCCAGAAGTAATAGAAGCTCCAGTGGAAGAGGCCACCCCTAACGATGCTACATATTCTTCAATTCCTGAGACTTCCGAAGTTAATAATATATCATATGCTGTTCCATCAGTTAATCAAATGACACAACCAGCAGAGCTTTTGGAAGTAAACCCTAATGTAGTTAATTCTTATGGTGAAGTATCACCAGTTCCAAGTGAGATACCTGTAACTGAAGCTTATCAACCTAATGCAGTTACACCAGTTGATGTGGCTCAATCGCCCATACCATCACAACCTACATATGAACCTTATTATGACGAAGAGCCAACTTATCAGCCAGTTTATGATGGATTAGAAGATAATGATTATGACATACCGGCTCCAAGTCCAATCACTCCTGATATGACATATGATACTGAAGTGCCACCTGTTCCTACTGTGCCAATGGATCAAACGATGCCATATGCAACTAATACATATCAGCAACCTCAAGTAGATTACATACCAGAAATTCAACCTGGAAGTATTCCTGTTGGAGTTGAACCGGTTGTACCAGAACCACCAGTTGCAATTGAAGAGCCACCAATGCCAGAGCTTATGCCTGTTCCTGAGGTTGAACCATTGCCAACACCAGCTATTCCAAATATGGCAGCTGACCCTTTAGCTGGTATGGTTGCTCCAAATCCACTTGATCCTAACAATAATAATATGTAGAAACTTACGATAATTGAGAAATAAGTATTTATAAATACTTATTTTTTTGTTATAATTGATATAGTGTATAGTAATAAAAGAATAAGGATGGGATGATATGTTAGTTTCATTAATTAAAGGAAAGAAAATAAATACCATAACGTTACCAAATAGGATTGTAGGTAGTTATTGGGTAACAGATTATGATGATAATAATAATGAGCAAAATTTAATTAGTATTGAAGCTATTGATGGTCAATGGCGTCTTATTAGTAATGATGATATTTGTGTAGTTGAGAATAATTCTGAAAGAGATTATGTTAATTTAAGAGAGTACACATTCTATCTTTTAAAAATAAGACAAGATAAGTCTTATCTATTACTATATGTCTCACCAGTATACGATGAAACTAATCGTCGTTATTATGTTGATGCTAATCAAGAACTTACGATTGGTAATGATTCGCATAATGATATTTTTTATGATAACTCTGGTGTTGATGGCGTGCATGCTAAATTATCCTATTTTTCTGGTAGTTTTGTTGTAACAGATAATAATAGTCGCCTTGGTGTTTATGTTAATAATGAACGAATTATGAAACAAACAAAATTGGAAAATGGCGATATTATCTTTATTGCAGGTTTAAAAATTATTACTTTAATTGAGGAAGGAATACCGGTTATTATTGTTAATAACCCTGATCATTTAGTTGAGTGTAAGGGTCCATACTTAAAAGAACAGGCTTTAAAGAAAATAACTAATCCAAGCGAATTATTAGACACGACTTTAGATCCTGATGATGTATTAGATACAACGTTATATAAAGAGGATGATATTTTTCACAAGAAACCTCGTTTTAGATCAAATATCAAAACACTAGATATTCAGATTGATGCACCACCTAGCCGTGAGAAAGCCGATGATATGCCAATTATTCTAACTTTAGGTCCGATGCTTACAATGGGTGTTTCATCAATCGTTATGGGACTTACAGCTGTGGCTAACGTTTTATCTAAAAATAGTACTTGGATGCAGTCAATGCCAAGTATTGCTATTTGTGTTGCTATGCTTGGAAGTTTAGTTTTATGGCCTTCAATTACTAGGCGTTATGAGAAAAAAAGACGTGATAAAAAAGAGCAAATAAGACAATTTAAATATAGTCAGTATATTGAATCTAAAAGGCAGACGATTGTTGATACAATAAGAGCGCAACGTCAAATATTAGCAGAGAATAACTTATCATTAGAGGAATGTCAACAAATTATTTTAAAACGTAAACTTAATTTATGGGAACGTAAGTTTGGTGATGAAGATTTCTTAACAATAAACTTAGGTTCTGGTGTTTTACCAATGGATATAAACATCCATTATCCTGAGGAACACTTCTCTTTAGACGATGATAATTTAAGAGAGATGGTTACGAAACTAGGTAGTGAGCCAAAAAATCTAGCCGATGTTCCACTTACTATATCATTATATGAAAAAAATATTTTAGCGCTTATTGGTACAAAAAAATTAAATAAGTCATATATGGATCGTCTAATTTTACAATTAGTAACTTTCCATAGTTATGATGAATTAAAAATTGTTATCTTTACATCTAAAAATAATGAAAAAGATTGGGATTATTTAAAAATCCTTCCACATTGTTGGAGTAATGATAAATCAATTCGTTTTTTTGGAACTAGTAATAATGAAATTAAGGAAATTTGTTATCATTTAGATCGTGAATTAGCTCTTCGTCGTGATAAAGAAACAGAAACTAATAATTGCCCATATTACTTAATTATAACGGATTCTATTAAGGCGATTAGAGGTTTTGATGCGATAAAAGATATTTTAACTTTAACAGATAATCTCGGTTTTGGCCTTTTGATTATGAATGATCGTGTATCTAATTTACCAACTGAATGTAAAGCTTTCATCAATGTATCAGAAAAAACGTCAAACTTATTTGAAAACGTTTTAAATACCAACAATCTTAATTTTAAAATTGATTTTGATACGAAGATTGACATGTATGAATGTGCGAAAGTTTTAGCCAATGTTCCAATTGAAATTGAGGATAGTAGTGAAGACCTACCAACCAAGTATGGTTTCCTTGAAATGTACAATGTTGGTCGTGTTGAACAGTTGAACTCGCTAAATAGATGGCAAAAGAATAATCCTATTTTAACACTACAAGCACAAGTAGGTATTGGTAAAAATGGTGAGAAAATAAATCTTGACTTACATGAAAAGTTTCATGGTCCACATGGATTGATTGCGGGATCTACTGGTTCTGGTAAATCAGAGTTTATTATTACTTATATTTTATCAATGGCTGTTAACTATCACCCTTATGAAGTTCAATTTATTTTAATCGATTATAAAGGTGGAGGCTTAGCAGGAGCCTTTGAAAATAAGGAATTAGGTATTAAATTACCACATCTGGCTGGTACAATTACTAATCTTGATGCTAACGAAATTAAACGTTCTTTAGCTTCAATCGAATCAGAACTAAAAAGACGTCAAAGAGCTTTTAATTTAGCCCGTGAGAAATCAGGCGAAAGTACTATTGATATCTACAAATATCAAAAATTATATCGTAGTGGTATCGTTAATGAACCAATTTCCCATTTGTTTATCATAAGTGATGAATTCGCTGAACTTAAAAGTCAACAACCAGAGTTCATGCAACAATTAATTAGTACAGCTCGTATTGGACGTTCTTTAGGTGTGCATCTAATTCTTGCAACGCAAAAGCCAGCCGGTGTAGTTGATAACCAAATTTGGAGTAATACGCGGTTCCGTGTTTGCTTAAGAGTTCAAGAAAAAAGTGATAGTAATGACGTCATTAAATGTCCAGATGCTGCTTTAATAAAACAGACCGGACGTTTCTATTTACAAGTTGGTTATAATGAAATATTTGTTTTAGGTCAATCAGCTTGGTGTGGTGGTAAATACTATCCTGCTGAAAAATTAAAGAAAACGGTAAATACGTCATTAGATTTTGTCGATAATATTGGTTTTGTTATTAAGAATGCTGAAAAGCATAAGGGACCAGATAGTGATAAAGCTCAAGGTGAAGAGTTAAACAATGTTGTCGCATACTTGTCTAAAATAGCTGAAGATGAGGGTATTGAAGTTGATCAACTATGGCTTGATCGGATTCCTAACTACATTACAGTAGCAGCCTTGATGCGTAAATATAATATTAAGCATAAAGATAATGTTATTGCCCCAATTGTGGGTGAATATGATGATCCATCTAATCAAAGACAAGGAATTCTAAGGGTACCATTTATTAGTGATGGTAATGGAATTGTCTATGGTGTTGCTGGAAGTGGTAAAGATACATTCATAAGTTCGATGGTTTTCTCATCAATGTATTTATACACGCCAGAAGAACTTAACTACTATATTTTAGATTTTGGATCTGAATCCTTAAAAGTGTTTGAAGATTCACCACTAGTAGGTAATGTTTTAGTATCATCTGATAAAGATAAAATTGTCAATTTATTTAAAATGCTTATCAATAAGATTGAGGAGCGAAAAAAATTATTTACTTCCTTTGGTGGTAGTTATGAATACTATCTTAGTCATAGCGATGAAAAACTACCAGCTATCGTTGTAATTATCAATAATTTTGAAGTTTATGCTGATAGCTATTTAGCTTATGAAGAATTATTGTTATCTTTAACTCGTGAGGGTTCTAAATATGGCATTTATTTCTTTATTAGCGTTAATACACCAAATGGTGTTCGGGTTAAAATGCGTCAAAACTTTAATCAAGAGTTTGTTCTTCAACAAAATAATGAGAATGATTATACAGCTATATTAGGTAATGTTAAGCGTAATTATCCAACGAAGATTAAGGGTAGGGGAATTGTTAAATATAACGATGAAACATATGAGTTTCAAACCGCTTATCCAGCTCCTAAAAACAAGGATAGTTTTGCCTTTATTAAAGAGCAATGTGAAGAGTGTTCGAAAGAGTTTAAAGTTACGGCTCCACCGGTACCAACATTGCCAGATCATATAACATTTAAAGAGGTTAAACATGAATTAGGTAAGTCTGATGCGATGATTATAGGTTATAATAAAGAGACTTTAGAACTAGTTCGTTACGACTTTACGGATAAACCAGTCAGCCTTATTTCCGCTTTAGATATTGGTTCTATAACAAGATTTATTCAACCATTAATTAAACAATATGCATCTTTGAATAAGTCCGATGTTTTAGTTATTGATGCGGAAGATTTAGGTATTGGTCGTGGTATTAACAACCTTAAATATGCCAATAATAATTTTGATGATAACTTTAATAGTATCGCTAATTTTATTGAAGACTGTTACAAGCGTTATTTAGCTAGTAATTATGATCGTCATATTTTTGATAAAGATAAGAAGGCTACCGTCTTTATTTGCGGTCTAGATAGTTTTAGAACTAAGTTAGGCATTGAAAATAAAACACGGTTTGGCTCTGTTATGGAAAAAGTTAAAGACTTAGGTATTATGAATATCATTATTGCTGATGGCGTGGATAAGATCAAAAAATTTGAATCAGAATCTTGGTACAAGTCAGTTGTTAATAGTACTAATGGTATTTGGGTAGGTAATGGTATAGCTGAACAATTTACTTTGAAACTTACTAAAGTAACCAAGGAAATTCGCGAAGATATTCCTGATAATTTCTGTTATATTATTTTGCGTGGTAAACCGGTTTTAACACAGTTTATTGAAATATTTGATCACAACGAAAAAGATAGTTAAACTATCTTTTTTTGGTAATTTAAATAACAATGGCGAATAAATTACCCGAACCTTTATTGACTAATTTGCCAATAGTTTGTTGTAATTTAAAACGGGCTCCTTCCGGCATTAACGATAATTTAGCTTGAATACCTTCTTGGACAATGACATCAAGGCTCCGGCCAAATATTTCACTTTTCCAAACATTAGCTTTGTCTTTCATTAGGTAATCAATTAGTTCTTTACTTTGAACTTCTGAACCAATAATTGGTTCAAAGGTTGATTCAACATCGACTCTAATCATATGGATAGAAGGGGCAACAGCTTTAAGTTTAACGCCATATCTACTTCCTTGTTTGATAATTTCAGGATCAGATAGTTGCATATCATCAAGTGTTGGTTTGGCGACACCATATCCCGTTTTTTTAACCATTTGTAGAGCATCTTTGATTTGATCGTAGGCACATTTAGCTTCGTTATATTCTTGAAAAAGATTAATGATATCCGCTCTACTAGTTACACTGACACCTACGATATCTTTTAAGACTTGACTATATAAATCTTCTTTAGCCGATAAGTTGATTGTAACAGTACCATTTGAGGCGTCAACTTCGGATATATAGGCTTTTTCAATTTGTTCACAATCTTCAAAATGTTTCGTAATAGTGTCGATATCACGAAGTTTATCAACCGATATGACACTTTCTTTAATTTTATTAATATATATTTCTTTTAACCAATGATTAGGTTTTAGACAAGCAATCCAATCCGGCATATTAACTTCAACCTCTAAAACGGGGAACTCATATAATGCTTCTTTTAAAATGTTATAGACGTCTTTTTCTTGCATGGCTTGGATATTAATAGGAATAACTGGCACATCATATTCTTCTCTTAAGTTATCAGCTAAATTGTCGGTTTCTGGTAAGGTTGGATGAGCAGAGTTTAATAGGACAATGAAAGGTTTACCAATACTTTTTAATTCACTAATGACCCGTTCTTCGGCTTCGATATAAGCATTTCTTTCAATTTCACCAAAAGAACCATCGGTTGTGACAACAATACCAATGCTGGAGTGATCTTTAATAACTTTAGATGTTCCTATTTCGGCGGCTTCAATGAAAGGTATTTCTTCGTCATACCAAGGTGTTCGCACCATTCTCGGTCCATTTTCATCTTCATATCCTTTAGCGCCTTCAATTACATATCCGACGCAATCAACCATTCTTACACTTGTTTTAAATCCATCAATTTGAATATTAGCTGCTGTACTTGGAACGAATTTAGGTTCCGTTGTCATAATGGTTCGCCCTTGAGCTGATTGTGGTATTTCATCCAAGCATCTTTTTCTTTCATATTCATCCTCAATATTTGGAACAACAAGATTTTCAATAAATTTTTTTATGAAAGTACTTTTACCTGTCCGAACAGCGCCGACAACTCCTAAGTATATCTCACCACCCGTTCGCTCGGTTATATTTTTAATTATATCTACTTTTTCCATTTTTTCCCTACTTTCTTTATACAAATATATGAAGAAAAAAAGGAAATATGCTTATATAAAAAAAGAATAGTCAACTATTCTCTTTTTATCTGTGACGATTGTAATCTTCACTCTCTATGTGCTTTTGCCATTCAAAACGGCGAATACCATCAGCAATAGTAGGTCTATTTTTCTTTTTCATTCGTATAGCTTGTTCTTTTTTATCAAGCTCTCTTTTTTTGATTAGTAATAATCTAATTACTTTTTCTTGAAGATCATCAGCTTTCAGAAGTTGCTCACCATATTCTCTAAAAATATTGTCTCTATCTTCTTTTGGAATACCTAAATCTAAACCAACATATGTAATGCAATAATAGATTGCCCATTTTCTTTCTTCTGGGGTACCTTTTTCAAAAGCTTCAATTTTTTCACGTGGTGTCTCTAAAATAGGGTTTTGATCGAAAGCATCGTGGTCATCTGTTAAACCTTCGATATCGTTCATAGCAAATCTTCTTTTATAAAGTTTAATTTTTCTTCCTTTAAGTTTTACTGCGGCCATATGCTTAGCCAGAGCACGATTAACTTTAGGGACAATGGGACTAATTTCTGGACTATGTTTAATTCGATTGAAATCGATAATCGTAACAGATTCATCGCCTATTTCAATGATAAGATCGTTAGGCCTATCTGATTTAAAATAGGCATCAGTAAACTTTTGACCTAAAAGAATGCTTGCAAAATAGTCAGCGTTAATGCGATTAAGGGTTGCTTTTTTGCCTTCGTCTTTTAGGTATAGTCCATATTCCATTCCTTCTCTTTTTAATACTAAGTTCATTTTATCACCTTTATTCAATTATGCGACAGGTTCTGTCCCTGCCAAGAAATATCCTACATTAGGTACATAACCAAAAATTATTTTATGTTGCTTGAATTTATCAGCATTTTTGATAACCGTATCATTGATTAGATTAGCATTAGCTTCAACTTCTTTAACAGGAAAGGATGCTACTACTTGATTATCTTTACCATATATTTTAAGCTCGTCTTCTTCTGATTCAATTTCATAGTCATTATTAGTGTATTCAGCTTCGTATAACTCTAATGAATCATCCTCTGTTTTCTTGACATCAACAAGTACGTAGTCGCCTCCACCATTAACGCCATCAACTGGATATATACCTCCTAAAAAACGATATACACCACTAATTAATTGAACGGTACCAATATTAACACTGTCATAGCAAAAGAAGGAAACGGGAGCTGTTGCATCACTCAAAAGATACATATTAGCTAAAGAAAAATCGTTAACAGGAACTGCATCTTTACCACGAAATTGAGAGTATACTAAACTATATCGATAATTGTTTGATAAATTTTGGACATTAATAGGTTGATTAGAAAATAAAGATTCTGAAAGAGGAATGATATTACCACTACTATTAACAGATAAAAAGAAATGGGCGGGATAAACATAAGAATACATTTTTTTTATTTCCGCATTATTGATATTTACCTCTTCTGCGGTAAAAGGATCACGACCATATTTATAAGTAGTTTGGGTTACGCCACCATTTTCAATTTTTTCCTTTTCTTTAGAATTTAAGAACAGAAAAGCAATGATAGCCAAAATGACTAGCACTAAAAGAATTATAATTATTTTATTTTCCTTTTTCATAAATCACCCACCACTATCATCTAAATCAATTATAACATAATCAAAGACAATTTAGTATCATCTTGGCAATATTTTTATATTTTAATTGACTTTAATACATTAAAATTGGTATAATTAAAGCATAGGATAGATATTAACATAGGAGGAAGTATGAACGAAAAAAATATTGAGGAATTTAACAATGGATTAAATGATGCATTAGATGGTTTCAAAAAGGTAGCTGCTGAATTTGAAAAGAGCTGGGATCCTAAGAATCCAACAGGAAATAAAAAATATGGTTCTAATATGGAAGCCGTTGTGAATATGACTAAAGAGAGGATTGCCACTTTAGGCGTGCAAATACTTCCAACAAGAGAACTTCAAGCTAGTGGCGGATTATCAAAGTAGAATAAGGAGGGCAAAATGGTCGAAGGTGGAATCACTGTTGAAAGTGTTGATACAGTCATTGCGGCATTAAAAGAATATCGTGATAATATTGTTAATTACTTAAATCAAGCTAAAGAGCAAGCTAATACTCCTGGTGAAGATGAAGAGTATAGTAAAGCTGCTAAAACATATGTTGATAGCGTAAGCAAGTTGCTTGATGGCGATCTTATCAAACGTCTTGATGCAACCATTAGCGCTATTGAACAGGCTCGTGATGAGTATCAAAAGAAAGAAAACGAGTAAAACTCGTTTTTTTGTGTACTAAAAAAGGTAGCTTTTAACTACCTTTTCTTATTCACCAGGAACAACTGGGCCCGGTTCTAAAGGAACACTAGGACTACTAGCAATTGTAACATTAATACTTTTGCCATTACTCATTAAACTTGTATATTTAGAGTAACAACTGCGAACGACGACTTCCATCGTACCACTACCTGTAATAGTATAACTATTAGAAGCGGTCCAACCTTTTAATTCGAGGTTACCACTACTATTTTTAACATAGACGTTATAACCTAAAGAACCAAATAATGATTGATTCTTTTTTAATACCGACTTAGAGTAACTTGCCGCATCACTACCGAGCGATGAATTAGCATTTAAATTAGTTATATAATCAAGATTTAAAGCATCTGGTGTCGCAATTGGACTCCAAGATATAGTAGCTGTTCCATCACCATTATCACTAGCTGTAAGATTAGATATATCATCTAATTTTTTAAAGCGAGTTGATGTTGATGCCGCATCTGGTTCTGATCCGGCTACAAAGTAATAAGACTTTTTATATTTACTTGGCGTATTAGCACTTGGAAGTAAAGGAACGGCCGAGTCTGTTTCAACGGTTACTTTAACAACCGAGCTTGGCATTGTAAAATCAGCTTTACTCTTAAATACGCCTTTGGCAACAGCTTGGAAAAGTCGTTGATGTTGACTACTACCTAACCGGTTATATCCATCTTGAATTTTATCATAACCATACCAAACAGCTACAGCGTATTCTGTGTTATAGCCGGCAACCCAATAGTCGTTAACGGCGTTAGATGCTAGTTTGTTTGCTTTAATTGTTTTAACATCGAAGTTAGAGGTACCTGTTTTAGCAGCATATTTAATGCCATTAATACTTCTGTAACTACCAGCATCGATACCATAAGAAGCTGTCTCTTGTAACATATGCGTTATGATATAGGCTGTAGAATCTTGCATAACTTGATTTGATTTAGCGGAGTTAATATATACTTCGCCCGTATCTTCATAGACAATTTTTGTAAAACTATATGGTTCATTATAATATCCACCATTACCGAATGCCGCATAAGCAGCAGCCATTGATAGGGGATTTTCACCATTATAACCACCGATAGCGTGAGCTTCATGAAGATTATCAGGAATTAACATTGCATCACTTACATCCGATGGATTACTCTTATTTATACATTTATTACGTTCCCTTGTATATCCAGCATTACAATAGTAAGCTTCGGGATTTAATCCTAACTTACTAACGAAGTTAGCTATCTTTTCTCTCCCAACGGCTTTGAAAGTTTTTAAAGCAGGAATATTACGAGATACTTTAAGTTGATATTCAATCGTGTTAACGCCTTTATACTTTCCATCCCAGTTAGTGACAGGTGTACCATCACTATAAGTTGTTTTACTATCATCTAGTAGGGTACCCGTATTCCAATTTAGATACTCAATAGCAGGTCCATAGTCATATAGTGGCTTAGCCGTTGAACCAATCTGTCTTTCAATATCGGTTGCTCGGTTAAGTTCCATTGCTCCTGTTACTTTTCTACCACCACCAACGGCCGCAATCGCACCTGTGTTAAGATCAACTACCGCAACCCCGGCTTGAACTTTTTTATTTTGCCATTTATAAGTTTTACCAAACATAATATCAGATACATGCTTTTGAGCTTTCGTATTCATTGTTGTATAGATTGTCATTGGTCTAGAATAAGGTGATGTACCTGTTTTTTCTTCAACTTCTCTAATAACCATATCTCTAAAGAATTGATAATCAGGATCACCTAAACCTGTACCGATGGCTACGGATGCAGTATCTTGAACAATTTTATCAACTGTCATTGCCGCAGCGATATCATATTCTTCATCAGATATATAACCATGACGATGCATTAGATATAAAACATCTTTTCGTCTAGCTTCTGTACCTTCAGGATTAGAGTATGGATTATAAGCACCAGGTGCCTGATATAATCCGGCAATCATTGCCGCTTCGGCTAAGTTCAAATCTTTAGCACTTTTACCGAAATAAGCTTCGGATGTTGCTTCAACTCCGGCCGCAATACCAAGGGGGATAGAGTTAACATAAAACTCTAGTATTTCTTGTTTAGAATAAGCTGGTTCAATCTCAAAAACGGACATATAGATATCTTTAAACTTTCTTACGATACCTTCCCAGCCACTGGCTTCATTACCATTATAGTAGTTTTTAGCAAGTTGCATTGTAATCGTTGAAGCACCACCGGCATCAGATCTACCTAATACTTGCCCAATAGATGCGACAAAGAAACGAGGAAGATCAATACCATTATGTTGGAAGAACTTGGAGTCTTCGGTTGCAACAATGGCATTAACTAAAACTTCAGGTAGTTCATCATAAGAAAGAATAACCCGGTCTTCTGTACCAATTTCAGCGAATTGTTTACCCTCACTATCAAGCATAATACTAGGTTCTCTAGTATACATCGCATCTTCTTTAAACTCCGGAACTTGGGATTTAATATAAAGGAAGAAAGCAACGCCAGCCGCACATGCCGCCATCACACCAATAAAACCTAAAAGAAGTAAAGTGTAAAAAATACCTTGAAGGATTTTTAATCCCGTTCTTTTTTTCTTTTTAGTTTTCTTTTTACCTTTCTCTTTAGCCATATCTTCTTTCGCTTCCTTTTTATTTTTTGTTAATTCCTCTAGATTTTTTGTAATATCACCAATGACTTTTGTTTTACCTAACTCGTCATTTTCTTTTTCTTCATTTTCTTTCTTGTCTTCTAGTTCATTAGGATTAACTTCTAAAGCTCGTCTTTTATAGATGCGAGTTCTAGTTAATTTTTTTTCTTTGGCATCTTCACTTATTTCTTTTGCTGTTTTTTCCTCAATTGGAGTTTCACTTTCTACTTTATTTTCTTTTTTCTTCTTTCGTGTCATTGCCGTTCTCCTTTCTTTCGAAACTAATGTATTTTAAATAGTCGATTCTGGGTCTTAAAGAAATAGGTATTTCTTGACCATTCGTTATAAAATATTCTAACGGAATCGATTTTCGATCATTATTAGCTATAAATGCTATTAAATCGTTAGCCATTAAAATAAAAATACGATTTAATTTGGTAAAAGAAACAATAATGAAACCAATCCCACCATGTTTGGTAATTCTTTTTAAATGCTCAATTTGATGCGCGTGGATATTGGCTAGCGGGAAACTTGTTTTACTTATCGTTTCTTTAGCTTCAAAATCAATATAAAAACCTTTATATACACCATTATAATCTGTTGTTGAAGGTGTTAGATAATGTGCTTCTGTAATTGTCGCATCACACCTTGAATGAAAATCTACTTTATTAACGGTTATAGGAGTAGGTTTTTTATAGATGATAGCGATGTCATTATCCCGGTAATAATCGTTGGAAATATTGATATCTTCTTCTAGCGTCATACCTCTATTTCCATAGTTTGGTGTCTCTTTAATTTGCTTTTTTATGCCGTTTGGATAATTCACGTGCCTCACCTTTTTTAATTATACTATAAAATATAATTTTTTGCGAATTGAAATTTATTTCGACAGCTTTAGCCACTATGTCGTTATAAATTTAAATTGAGGTGAGAATATGCTTGAAAGACATCATATAGACGAGGTTATAAATGAAATGTTAAATGATATAAATTATATTAAGATGTGCATATATAAAGAAAAGTAGTTACATTGACAAAACACTTCTTTTTTGAGATAATAAAAGCGTGTAAAGAGGTGGCTTATGTATCAGGATCGAATTGTTCTAACAAGTAAAGATATTCTTGAGAAAGATTTTAAAATCGATACAAGAGGTTATCGACCACAAGAAGTTGATCGTTTTTTGGATATGATCATTAAAGATTATGACGAAATGATGGCGATTATTAATGAGCTAGAGAGTGATAAAAAAGAACTTCTTGACGATAACTTACGTCTAAAAAAAGAGTTGCGTAATTTGCGTTCAAAACTAGAACTAGCAACAGAAAATGATACACAAGGCGCAAGTGGCGTAAACGCCGATTTACTAAGACGTTTATCTAATTTGGAAAAAATTATATACGGAAAAGAATAATATTTTAGACAAACGCTGCACGTAGTGTAGAGGAAAGTCCAGGCTCGCACAGTCTGCGATGACTGTAGTGTTCGTGTAAGAGGAATAAATAACTCTTAGTAGCTTTTTGCTAACGGCTCCGAAATAACCTAAGTCTTTGATATGGTTATGGTAGGTATAAAAGTGCCATAGTGACGATACCCTTTAGAAATAAGGGGAGTGGAACGCGGTAAACCCCACGAGCGAGAAACCCAAATTTGGTAGGGGAGTCTTATGAGGGAATTGAACCTAAGTAAGGACCGATTGGTAGATAAATGTTTGTCACCCTTGTGGTACAGAACTTGGCTTATTAAATATTATTATTTTAGAATAGAGGTTTTTGGATGAAAGAGATAGGGGAGCGTCTTAAGGAAGCTCGCGAAAGTATGGGGATTTCCATTGAAGAAGCGGCCGAAGATTTAAAACTCCGTCCTTCACAACTTACGAATATCGAGGAAGGTAATCGTGATGCGTTTAAAGATATATTTTATTTAAAATATTTTATTCGCGATTATGCCAAATATTTAGGCCTAGATTATGAAGCTGTTGTTGAAGATTTTAACGAGTTTGTTTTTGACTATACATCTAAAATATCCATTGATGATATTAAAAAGGCTAGTAACAAAAATAAAGAGCCTAATGTCAAAAAGGTAGCTTCGCCTTATACAACCCAAAAGAAAGATAATGTGGGAATAACACGTTATATTATTTTAGGAGTAGCCGTTTTGGTTATATGTATTATTGTTTATTGTGTTATTCTATTTGTTAATAAGGATAAAGATAATCCGGGTAGTGGACGAGATATAAACAGTAAAGATGTAGCATACATCTTAAAATAAGAGGTGTGATGATTATAATGAAAGGAAACAAGAAGACAAGCGTTTTTAATTTACCAAATAAAATTACTTTAGCAAGAATTGCTCTATCAGTTATTATCATTATTATATTGGTATTACCTTTAGATATGTTAGGTGTTGATAGTTCTAAATATAAACTTTTGGTTAATGAAAAGTTAGTTGTCGATATAAAATATCTTATTGCTGGTGTTTTATTTATCATTGCTTCTTTAACAGACTTTGTCGATGGTTACCTCGCTCGTAGTCGTAACCAAGTAACGGACTTTGGTAAGATGATTGATGCGATTGCCGATAAGGTACTAGTTAACTCTATTTTAATTTTATTAGCCGCATCAGGAGATATCCATCCTATTATTCCCGTTATTGTTGTTGTTCGGGATAGTGTGGTTAATTCCATTAAAATGGTGGCGGGAAGTAAAGGACACGTTGTAGCCGCTATCAAAAGTGGTAAACTTAAGACAGCCTGTTTAATGACGGGTATTGCTCTAACACTTTTCTACAATATGCCATTTGAGTTTTGGAACTTACGTGTAGCCGATTTCTTATTATTTATTGCCACGATATTATCTTTATATTCTGGTATTCAATATTACGTTATGAATAAAGAATTAATTTTTGAAGAATAGGGTTATAAAACGCTATTCTTTTTTATATACTTTAATAGGTGATAAGATGATTAAATGGCTTTTTAAAGTAGGAATCGTAACTATTATTACGCTTGTTCTTTTAATATGTATTAAGAAAAATAGTCACATTAAGAATTTTATCTATGACGAAGTATATACCAAAAATATATCTTTTGCTAGCATTAATAATCTATATAAAAAATATTTTGGTAGTAATATTTTGTTTGATGTGAAAGAAGATACGGCTCTTGTCTTTAATGAAAAATTAGAATATACGGATAAAGTTAAAGATAAAGATGGGTTAAAACTAACAGTTGGTGAAGATTATCTTGTTCCTAATTTAGAGAGTGGTTTAGTTATCTTTACAGGGATAAAGGATGGTTATGGTAATGTCGTCATTGTTGAACAAATAGATGGCGTTGATGTTTGGTATGGCAATTTAAGTAATATTAATGTTAAACTTTATGATTATATTGAAAAAGGATCATTAATTGGTAATTGCAATGATACTTTATATTTGGTTCATAAGAAAGATGGCGAAGCTTTAGATTATGAAGATAAAGTCTAAAATATATATTCACCCCTTATATTATATTATTTGGCTAATTGCTTTTTTAACCGGTCATTTTAAAGCCTTTACAATCTATACCATTATTATTATCGTTCATGAACTAGGTCATATTTTAGCAGGATTTGTTCTTAAATGGCCGATTGCTAAAATAACGCTTTATCCCTTTGGGGCTTTAACGACTTTTGATCATAAATTAAATTCTTCTAATCTTGAAGAATTTTTTGTTTTAATCTATGGGCCATTATTTCAAATCTTATTTTATAAGTTATATCCGACTCCATATCATTATTTTATCTTGCTATTTAATTTATTACCTATTTATCCTTTGGATGGATCTAAACTGCTTTTTTTATGCTTAAATAAGGTATCCAGTTATTATACATCATATATAATTATTTACTTTGTTTCTTACCTTACCATCTTTATATTAATGATGTTAGATGTTAATTTCCTTAATTATCTAGTTTTACTTTATCTAATATATGATGTTTTTACCTATTTAAAAAAATTACCTAGTATCATGCTTAAGTTTTATTTTGAACGCTATAAAGATTCACCGCATTACCCTCATCAACATCTTATTAAAGGACTTAAAATGAAGAAGATGTTTAAAGAGAAAAATAATTATTTTTTAATTAGTGATTCTTATTATTCCGAAACAGAAGTGTTGCGCCACTTTTTTAACTAAAGTCTTTGACTTATAAAAGGGCTTGTATTATAATATGACCAGTTTGGTGATGTGTGTGAACATAATTATAAATTATGATTTTTGGGAACATATTTTAGATGCTAAAGAGGGTATAACTCCTTTTAAAGTAGTTCGTAACAATAAAAGGAAGTGGGCCCGCTTGCATTTTCCCGTTTATACTTTAGTTGACACTTTAATTTTAGGCTCTCTTGATAAAACGATTGTATGTTTAGCCATTCAATTTGGCGGTTTAATATCGGTAGAATATTTTGCTCAAAGATTTTATAATGATGATGCTTACGCTAAAGTAGCTCAAAAAGATTTAACGATTTTAGCCCAAAAGATGAATGATAATTATATTAAAACAAGTTATCCTCTATTATTAGATTCAGAATATTATGATAGAGAGTGGCACATCCATATTAATGAAAGTAAAATACCGGAATTAATTGAAAAAAAGTATATTTTAGTACCAACATATGCGGGAGATGGTAACACCAAGAGTGTGTCAATGGTTCAAGAACATATTGTGGGATCAGATAATTATGTTTTAACGTTAGGTTCACCAAAGAAAAAATTCACACCGGTATTAGCTAGGGGGGTCTAGGTATGAATATTATTGTTAATTATGATTTAATTGAGAACATTAAGAATGCTACCGAGCCTTTACATCCATTAAAACTTTTGCGATGTAAGAAAAGAAAATTATGCTTTTACTATGTTCCTTGTCTAACCATTCTTAATGGTTTAACTAATCGTCATTTTTTACTACCAAGTTTAGCCATTAGTTTAGGTCTGGTATGTGTCTATGAGACTTTTCCTGAGTTGATGGCTAGAGTAGATCCTTTTTCTTTAAAAGCGAAGTCAGATTTACATAAATTAACATCACAGTTAAGAGATAATAATATCAATACTAACTATGATATGCTTCTTGCTTCTCAAGTAGAAGCTAAGGAGTATCATCTTCAGTTAAATGAACATAAGCTTCCAACTATCTTAGAACAAAAGTATATCCTAGTTCCTTCTTATGGCTTTGATAATACGATAAGGGATACATCAATTGTTCAGGAACACGTCATTGGAACAAGGCATTATGTCTTATCAAGTGGAAGATATAATCCTCATAAAAAACTATCTTTAGTAAGGTCAAATGCTTAATTTGACAAAAAAATAAAAATATGATAGTATATAGCTCGTTGAAAGGGAGTAGTTCTCATTCTTCGGAATGTTTTAGCCCGTCATTTCAGCTTCGGCTCGGGTTAAAAGATATACTAGTTATCGAACGAGACTTTTACGAATAAGTAGAAGTCTCGTTTTTTATTAAACTTCTACTTATAAGTAGAAGTTTTTTCTTTTCAATCGTTATAAAACAAAGGGGGGATATCTATGATAGCATTGAATTATGACTTAGTTAAAAAGATTAAGAAACACCGTCTTGCCCTAAAACTTTCTAATCGGACTAGAATCGTCAAAGAAAAAAATCAAGCTTTTTATAAAAAACTTGGTACAGTTTGCGATAACGTCTTTGATGAAATAGATGTCGGCAATATCATCATTAGTAGTAAAGTTAGCGCGATAACATCATTTGTAATTTTAGCTGGTCTTATTAATAAGATATGCTTAAAACATATGGCAAAGGAACAAATACCCATAGTTCTTATGACAGAGGGTAAAGCCGTTTTAGCTATTTTAGGCGGTATCGTAACGATTAATCTGGGATTACCTTTTGTCGCTTTGACTAGCAATTTAGCGCAAAAAAAGGTGGAGAAAACATTAATTGCTGCTCAAGAAAAAATGCATCATCCAAGCTTCCAATTAGATTTAACGAATCCACATAGTGAAATCTTGGCAACGAAAAGAAAAATTAAATTTCAAAAAAATCATCAAAAAATAAAAACACCGATTATAGAAAAACATATTTATTGTAGAGTATTTGACTACAAAACTTCAAAGAAAAAATATGCTGAAGTTATTCAGGAACATAAATTAGGTACAAAAAAATATAAATTAACTTTTGGTGATGTGTATGATGCATCAGAAGAATGCATAACGCATCAAAAAGTAAAAAAAATGTAAAGGAGAGATAAAAATGATAATTAATTATAATTTATTTAAAAAGGTTCTTTCAACTAATCGTGCTTTTTCCTTATCAGGTTCAATTGCATGGGAAGGTTTCGATTTTGGTGAAGGATTATTTTCAAAAGATTTTTTTGAAGCTGTTGGTGCTCAAGAGTTTATCGTTGCTTTAGGATGCGTGGTAGTTCGTTTCATAAAGGATATTCATGCTGATTTCTATAGTGTTTTCATTACGGCATGTAAAGGTTGTTGGTATGTCTTCCTTGGAAATATTGGTATTGAGCTTTTGATAGATGCCATTACTGTTATAACAGATGTATCAAGTTCAATTGCTTATTACTTTAAAAAGAAAAGCCTTCCTAAAATAGCTAAACAATTAGAGACATTAGGATGTCATATAACGGCGAATGATTTGTATGGTGCTGAATTTAGTTGGCCGCAATTTACATTACAACGTGAGGAAGAAAAAAGAACTAAAGTTTTAGTTACACGTACTATGAGTATTAATGATATAACTTTCATTCAAGAACATATTCTCGGAAGTAGAAAGTACAAAATCACTCGTGAGGGTTATAGTGAAGTTTTACCGGATAAAGTAAAAAAACTTAGTTAACTTAATTGTCAAAAATCATTGACAAACCAAGGCTCGTATGTTAAAATGTATTACTGTGTAGGACCTCATTCTACAACCGCACAGAACAGGTTTAAAACGTAAAGTACCTTAATGGCGAGTCTTAGATTATAAAGGAGGATATTATGAAAGCTGTTATTGAAACAGGTGGAAAACAATACTACGTTGAAGAAGGATCTATTCTTTATGTTGAAAAGCTTGACGCTGAAGCTGGTAAAGAAGTTGTTTTTGATAAGGTATTGATGCTAGATGGTAAAGCTGGTAACCCTTATATCAAAGGCGCTAAAGTTACGGCTGAAGTATTAAAGCATGGTAAAGCAAAAAAAGTTATCGTTTATAAATATAAACAAAAGAAGAATTATCATCGTACACAAGGACATCGTCAACCATACACCAAAGTTGAAATTAAGAAGATTAAGTAATTAGTATGATAAAAGTAGATGTTAAAAAGAAAGATGATGTAGTAAATTACATTAAGATATCAGGGCATTCAGAATATGCGGAAGCTGGTTTTGATATCGTTTGTGCCTCAGTATCTTCAATAGCGATTACGACAGTTAATGCTTTAGTTAGTATTAATGAGGACTGTCTTGTTTATAGTGAAGGTGAGGGCTTGTTAGAGATAGGTATTTTAATTCATGATGAAGTTATTGATAAATTAGTCACGAATATGTTAAATCTATTTAAAAACTTATCTCTAGATTATAAAGAATATATAAAACTTAATTATTAAGGGAGGTGCTCAGGATGAAATTGATGAGATTGAATATCCAATTATTTGCCCACAAAAAAGGTCAAGGTTCAACTAAAAATGGACGTGACTCAATATCTAAAAGATTAGGAGCAAAAGCTGCTGATGGTGAACATGTATCTGGCGGTTCTATTTTATATCGTCAAAGAGGAACAAAGATTCATCCAGGTGTTAACGTAGGTATTGGTTCTGATGATACTTTATACGCTAAAATTAGCGGATATGTAAAATTTGAACGTTTAGGAAAAGATAAAAAACAAGTAAGTATTTATCCTGAAGTATAAGACTGATTAATCAGTCTTTTTTTTGTAAAAAGAAAAGCTATTAGCTAACTTTTCCTTTTAATACTTTACAAATAGTTTCAATACATTTTTGCTTTTGGGATAATCTTGGATGTACATAAAGATTTAAGGTTATATCAACGCTAGCATGACCCAATAATTCACTTACGGTTTTATAATCCGTTCCTGCGCTGATACAGTTAGTTGCAAAAGTATGACGAAGTGTATGAAACTTGAAATGATCTAGACCGATAAAATCAATTAATTTAGAAAAATAGCGACTATAAGAACGGGGTTCGATAGGTTTAAGTTTACCAGATATTAGATAGCTATGAAGATTACTTGGTACATATTCTTTTAAAATATTTAAGATATCTTTACTAAGAGGAATATCGCGGTTGGCATTAATTGTTTTAGGCGAGGTGATGACTAATTTTGATAATGATCTATCTTCATCTTTAATATATATTCGCTGAATTGTTTTATTGATTGATATCGTTCCTTTTTTAAAATCGACATCTTCCCATTTCAAGGCACATACTTCGCCAATGCGAAGCCCTAAATACAATGATAATAAAATGCCAAGATTGCGATAATTCATATTATCAAGTAAATAATTAGTTAGAGTTACTTGTTCATCATAAGATAATACATATAAACGATTCGCCTGTTTCTTGTTAGGATAGGCGAATGTTAAATCGATATAAGAAATGTATTTTTCACTCATCGCTTTTTTAAGGCTACTTTTAATAATGTTGGCAATATCTTTGATGGTCTTTAACGCTAACCCTGTCTTTTTATTATCATCGGCTAAAGTTAGTAAAAAATCTTGAATTATTTTATGGGTAATATCTTCCAAATAATATTTTCCTAACATTGGAATAATATGGTTGAAAATATGGTTTGAGTAATTAGCATAGGTTGATTCTTTGACATAATTTTTCTTATCTTTAAGCCATTCACATATCCAGTTTTGGTAAAGTATTCTTTTTTTAAATATAATCATATTTCCTCCTTTCAAGGAATTTATTATATAAGAAGATTTAAAAGATTGGCGAGAGGAAAAAATTATGACATTTTTTTACAATTTACTTGTTTGCCAAATTAGAATATGTTAATATAATAATGTATAAGAAAGGAGTAAGATAATGAAGAGATTATTTCGAAGTCTATTAGCTTTAGCGTTGATATTTGGTTTATATGTACCACAAGTTTTAGCTTTCCCTCCTTTATTTAATGAACCAATTAGTATTTTAGCGGAAGCTGATAGTTTGCTAAGTACATCTTTAGAACAACCTTCATTCGTTGGAACAGGTAACTTGGAACTTGATTTAAAGTTTAGTTTACCAATTAAAAATGTTGCTAATCCTAATATTAAAGTAACTCTTAAAGATAGTTCAAATGCGTCTTTTACTATCAATCTAAATGATTATCCAACGATGACACGGGATAATTATACTTTAGGTGATCAAAAGGGCGAGTTTTCTATTCGTAAGATGGAAGTTGTTACTAAAGAAGACGGCAATATAAGCTATGAAGACGTTAAAAATGGCGTTGATAGTAGCGATGTTAAGTATTATGCGATGACCATTTATGGTTTGCGCCAAGGAACTTATAGTGTAACTTTATCTGGTAATGGTTATAAAGATTACACGGTTACTGGCATTAAACTAGATGATTACGCTAAACGTGTTACCATGTCAAATGATCGGGGATTATTTGAAGTGGGGGATGTCAATGGTGATAACGCTGTCGATGAAAAAGATATCGATGGTATTATTGCGCATATCGGTAGTAAAGATGCCGCAGATTTAAATAAGTATGATTTAGATCGTGATGGCGAGATTCAAATTAACGATATGGCGATGGCAGCTTCTAGTATCAATGGCGAAGTTGAAAAAGTATCGATTGAAAATACGATGGCTATTATCAGTGCTGATAGCTTTAGCATTGATGAATCATCAACTTCTATCGATGGCGATATAGCTGATTTATTCACGCCAGATGGAAGTGTCGGAGTTCACCCAAGTGATACCGAAGCCGAAATATCTGAGGAAAATCCGGCTGTCATTTCCCTTGATATGAAAAAGCCTGTTGAAATGGGTGAGATTAGAATTGAGACAGGACACGATAATGTGCCTGAAGAAATGACTGTTATCGTTTTAGATGAAAACGATAAAGAACACGAGTTTAAAGTTGCAAAACAACAAGTAGAAGCGATAGCGCATAAGTTTACGGATAAGAGTAGCGAAGGTACGATTGTTGTTGACTTAGAAGGTCAAATAGCTGTTAAAAAGGTAACAATTAAAATCACGAAATCATCAGGTAAAAACTTAGCGGAAATCGCTGAAGTGGAATTCTTAAACAATGTTAAAGAAGATGTGGCTCCACCTGAAATAAATATTCCAAGTGGCTTAAAAGCTAACTTAGGTAGTGAACAAGTAACCCTTACTTGGAATGGTATTCCAAACGTTACGGGATATGAAGTATTATTCCAAACTTTAGATACTAGTGGTAATGTCACAAAGAATGAAATCTTACAGACAACCTACACGAATTATACAATTGAAGATTTGAAAAATTACAAAGATTATCGCGCTGCTGTAAGAGGTGTTAATGGCGATTGGAAGGGTGCCTATAGTGCTGAAATAACTTTCCAACCCGAGGCTAGTAGAAAACCTCCAGCACCCGATATGGTTAATGTAACACCAACTTTTGCCGGCTTAGATATTAGTTGGAAAGATATGAAAGATACCTTATCCTATAATATCTATTACCGAGCTTTAGGTGCTGAAGAGTTTGAAGAAATAAGAGAATACAAAGGAACAAGTTATAAACTACGTAACTTACTTCCATCAACGGCTTATGAAGTTTATATTTCTGGTAATAACCCAAATGGTGAAGGAGCTCGCTCATTAAAAGCTAGTGGCACGACCCTTGCTGAAGGCGCTGCTATTACCCCTAAATATAAATTAATTAATAAGTCTAATGGTGGCGATATAACTAGTCATATTAAAGAAGTTGTATCAAGTCTAGGTACGATGTCTAACGGCGATAATACCGCTTTAGTTGATGATGATTTCCATACTTATTGGGAACACAAAGATTGGCAAGTAAATGCAAGCGCTAACTATTCTTTTGGAGCACCAATAATTGTTCTAGATCAAGAATATACAATGGACCGTTTTGCTTTAACTATACCTGATTCTTACACATTTAGTTATAAGGGTGGTTCTTATGATCCAACTAGTAGAGATTATAACGATGTTAAAGTCTTCTACTGGAGTGGTGATGATGTAAGATCAACTCAAAATAGTATAGTGGTTCATGGTAAGCTAGAACTAAAAAAGGATAAGAATAATCGTTCTTATTATGTTTTAAAACTTCAAGAACCAATTAAAGCTAATGCTGTTCAATTTGGTCTTACTGTTGCTGGTAATACTAAATTAATTCAAATTAGTGAAGTAAAACTATATGAATATGATTCTATTGCTGACGAAGTTAATGCTTTATTCACGGATGATTTGCATTTAGTTTTAGCTGATGGTGTTAATGAAGCTCGTCTTAAAGCGTTAGAAGAACGTCTTAATACAGTTGATAAAGAAAGTGGTGAGTATCACCCAGATAAGGATGCTATTCAAGCTGATATTGACTATGCAAGACGTATCTTAAATGATGAAGATTTAAGTAAAGAAATTATTACGGTTAACCAAAATATAACCGCTAAAAAACATACTGGCTTTAGTCAACTTAGTGAGTTACAACCATTAGGTATTGTTGCTCGCCCTGGTGAGACGATTACCATTTATATGGGAACTGATACGAATGTACATCCACAAGTTGTCTTTACACAGTTCTATGCCGAAGCTGGTGGATGGAGTGTCACTAAAGGAAACCTTAATAATGGCGCTAATGTTATTGAAGTACCAAAAGTAAACTCTATGGATGTTGATAAGGGTGGCGCTGTTTATATTAAGTATCCTAATTCAGCACCAACTAAAGGAACGATTAAGATTAGAGTTAGTGGTGGCGAAAGAATACCAATGCTAGATTTATATAGTAATCTATCTGATGAAGTTGAATCTAAGGCTATTATTAGTTCTTATCTAACAGATTTAAATAATTATGTTCAAAAGATTCGGGCAACCGATGGTTTTGATGAAAATCTTAGTGTTATTAACTCAACAGAAATAGGAACTAAGAATGCGTTATTCTCTGTTCCAGCTACTAAAGTATACGATAGTATTGTAAGTGGTATTGAAGGAGACACAACTGCTCAAATTAATCGTGTTTATAATTCGTTATTAGCGTTTGAAGAAATGATGACGATTTTCTATAATCATAAAGGTTTATCTTTAACGCCAGAAGAAAGTGTTGATATGGCCCCAGCATCAAGAATTAACATTCGGGCAATGCGGATGTTTGATGGCGCATTTATGTATGCATCTGGGGATCACATCGGTATCGGTCAGGCATCAGTGCCTGGTTTAATGCAAGGTATACCAAATCAAGGTACGGGTGCTGATATGACAACAACCGGTTACTTTGGTTGGGGTATCAGCCATGAGATTGGTCACCAAATCAATCAAGGTAATTTAGCTCATGCTGAAGTTACTAACAATGTTTTTGCTTTACTTGCGCAAACAAGTGATGATAAAACCGCTCCTCGTATCGCTGATCGAATGGACCGCATTTATCAGAAAGTAACATCTAATACTTTGGGTAAAGGAACAGATGTCTTTGTTACTTTAGCAATGTATTGGCAATTACATTTAGCTTATGATGATGCTTATACTTTCAGTGATACAAACTCTATCTTTGCTAAAATAAATAAAGAGAGTAGAAGGGTAAATCAAGATGAAACATTAAAGAGTATGAGTAAAGATGAACTTCTTATTGCTCTTGCTAGTAAGGCATCTGGTTATGACCTTAGAGAATACTATCGTCATTGGGGACTTGCCTCAACAGAAAAAGTTGATAATTATATTGCTGGTCTAAATCTAAAGACAGAAGAAAGACCAATCTGGTATATCAATGATAATGCTAGAAGATATCGAATGAATGGTGGCGCTAAAACACCAGAGACGACATCAATTGTGGCTTTCTTATCTGAAGAAGACCCACAAAATAAACGTTATACTTTAACTTTCAATCCAATTGATGGCTCTGATAGTCGTTATATCTTGGGTTATGAAATTAAACGTAATGGTGTACCAATTATGTTTACGACGGAAACGTCATTTACAGATGTTATTGGTGCTTTAAATAATCAAGCTCTTACATATGAAGTAACAGCTTATGATATGTATTTAAAACCAACTAATACCGTTAAGTTAAAAGAAGTTAAAGTAAGACATGATGGAAGCATTAATAAAGAAGGCTTTACTATCGAGTCTAACTTCAAACATAATGGTGAAGTTGTAAGCTATGAAGATGAAAGTTTTGATAGCAAGAAATTAAGTGTTAATAATCTATTAGATGGAAAAAATAGTACCTTCATTGGTGATACGAGAATTTCTGATAAAGAAGTTGAAACAGTTGATAAGGGCGATGCTAGTATCATTATTGATTTAAATAGTGCAATGTCCGTATCAGGTATTGCTTATACGGCTGGTACTGATGAAAATGGCCTTTTAGCTAACACTATTTCTAAGTATGCTGTTTATGTAAGTAAAGATCGTAATACTTGGGATAAAGTAAAAGAAGGTACATTTGATTTTGAAAAATCTAAAGATTATAAAAATACCATTTATTTTGACAAAATAGGTACAACTGGTGGTAACCAATTATGGACTTATAATGATATATCCTATATTAAGATTGTATCTGTCGGAAATACAAATGGTATAAGTGGTGCGGAAATAGATGTTATTGCTCCTCCAGGCGATAATGTTGAATTAGATAATGTTGGTAAATTATCCAAAGATTATAAATATCAAGGCGAAGATGGAAGTGAGAAAACAATCGAAGCTGGCTCAATTGTCTTCACAGGTAATTATCGTGGTAATCCAACTTTCAACGTTATGTTGATGGTTGATGCTACCAATGCTGAAAAAGTCTTTGATGGTGAAAACTTCTTATTTGCTAAATTAACAGACGATGGTACTGTAAGTGAAACTTATGATGGTACTTGGTTCTATGTTGTTAGTAAAGAAACTTATGAAGATATGTGTAAGGGTAGTGTTAGAGCCGAATTATATCGGGTAAATGATCCACATACTAATGATGGTGAACGCCTTACAAGTACATCACTTTCCCTAAGTGATTTAGCAGCATATGAAGAACTTCCAGATTTAAATATTGTTGACTCTACTAAGGAGGTTTCATAGAATGAAGAAAATGATGTTAACTTGCTTTGCAGTTACATCTTTCTTCCTATGCTTAATGGTTACACATGCGACAACCTTAAATCGCGAAAGTAGTAGTAATGGCGAAGTTAAACTATCCTTAACGGTTGATGAAGGATATGTTGGCGGTATTGATGTAACATTAAAAATATCAGGGGATGTAACTTATAGTAATTTTACTTGGGATACTTCATTTAGTAAGTATGTTAAGAAAAATATATATAATGAAAATAATAAAGAATTAAGCCTTTATGTCGCAACCGGTAGTACTAGTAAAAATTTAGCTAATGATAAACGTAATATCCCACTAGGAACGATGAAAGTAAGTTCTAGTAAAGATACAAAGTACAATATTACAGTTAGTAAATTAGTTCTTACCGATATGGATTATAAATATATTACAAAAACCGATGTAACTAATAATCCTGATAGCGAATTAACTTTTAAAAAGACGAATAGTTCTAATTCAAATAGTAACTCTAGTAGCAACTCCAATAGTAATTCTAGTTCTAGTGGAAATAGTGGATCTAGTTCTAGTGGAGGAACTAGTAGTGGTACAACATCAAATAGTAGTTCAACACAAAGTACAGGAAGTACATCATCTAATGTTACGAGTAATAATTCATCATTAAATAGTAATACTATAGATGATCAACCTAGTAACACGTCCAAAGATGATACTATAACTAGTAACAATGATAAAGAAAATATTGAAAGTACTAAAGAAGAAGTAAAAGATAAAAAACGTAATAGTAACGCTATTGCGATTGTATCTTTCTGTATCTTAGTTGTCGTTGCGGCTTGTCTCATCTTATGGCGAAGTATAACTAAAATGAAATAGAGAAAAGGATTTATCTTTTCTCTTTTTTTGTTATAATAGTTAAAGAGGTGATAAAATGCCGGAACTACCAGAAGTAGAAACAGTAAGAAAAGTTTTAGAGAAAAAAGTCGTTGGGGAAAAGATTAAAGAAGTATATGTATATTATTCTAAAATTATTGAAGAACCTAGCGTTGAAGAGTTTAAAGAAAAATTAAAAGGTAAAACCATAACAGCGATGGACCGGCGCGGTAAATGGTTAATATTTGTTTTAGATGATACATATTATTTACTTACTCACCTAAGAATGGAAGGACGCTTCTTCTTTAGAAATCATGATGATGAGGTCTCACGCCATGAACACGTTGCCTTTCTTTTTGAAAGTGGTTTAGAACTAAGATATAATGATACCCGTAAATTTGGCCGAATGTATCTATTAAAAAAAGATGATGCCTTTAAGGTTAAACCTTTAAATGAGCTTGGTAAAGAACCTTGGGATAAAACATTAACTGAAGATTATTTACTTGCTTCTTATAAAATGCGTCGTCTACCTATTAAAACAGTTTTATTAGATCAAAGTATCATTACAGGTATTGGCAATATTTATGCTGATGAAATCCTTAAAATGAGTTCTTTATATCCTCTCACACCAGCTAATGAATTAACGCGTAGGGATTGCACGAATATTATTAATAATACGAAAGAGGTCTTAAATAAGGCTCTAGCTAGTGGGGGAACGACAATTCGTTCTTATGAGTCTAGTGAGGGTGTTCACGGCCGGTTTCAAAACCAACTATTAGTCCACAGTAAAGAGGGGGAGGATTGCCCTAGTTGTGGCTCTAAAATCGTCAAAATAAGAGTCGGTGGAAGGGGTACCTATTACTGCCCTAATTGCCAACGAGAAAGGCCTAAAACAGCAAAAACTAAAAAGGTAAAAAAATAGAAAAATAAAATTTGTCAAAAATTAAAAAAAATAAAAAAAGAGAAAAAAAGTTAAAACACAATTTTTCTCTTTTTTAATACTTTTTCCTTATATTTCAAGGAAACAAAAGGCTTGAAGTGTCAAAATGACACACTAGATAAAAAATCAAAAAAATTAAAAATTAAAAAATGTAAAGAAATAAAAAAACTAAATTATTGAAAAATAATACATAAAGGTAACATCATTAAAAAACCACTCAAAAAGTGATCAAAAAGTATTGCATTCTGTCTAAAATGAAGAGTATAATCAAATTAGATAGTAGGAGGTCAAGTAAGGATATGTCAGATTCATACAACAAGATAACATTAGACGTAATTAAAAGAAATGGAAAAAAAGTATCCTTTGATGCTAGTAAAATAGCCCTAGCTATTAAAAAAGGTTTTGATAGCGTTGTTACAGTATCAAATGATGCCGAAGGCGAAGAAAAGAAAGTATACACCGGTGAGGATATCAATAAAGTATATCTCGGCGTTATTAAGAGTATTGAGAAAAAATATAAAGATGAAACCAGAATTAAAATTGAAGAGATTCAAGATTTAATTGAACAAGAATTAGAGAAACAAGGTTATGATGATGTTTATAAATCATTCTCTGAGTATCGGGAACGTCGTAACCAATCAAGAGCTTTGTTTGCTGATGATAAAAAGATTCACAAGTTTTTAAAAACCCTTGAAGGACTAGGGTTAAAATCAGCAACCGAAGATGATACTAAAAGAGAAAATGCTAATATCGATGGCGATAGCGCTATGGGTACCATGCTTCAATATGGTAGTACTGTTTCTAAGGAGTTTGCTAAAGCATACTTAATGAAAAAAAGATTTTCAATGGCTCATGATGAAGGAGATATCCACATTCATGATATGGATTTCTTAGCTATGGGTACAACTACTTGTATGCAAATTGAACTTGATAAACTATTTAAGAAAGGTTTTTCAACCGGTCATGGTCATTTAAGAACACCAGCTAGTATTGGTTCATATAGTGCGTTAGCAGCAATTGCTATTCAGTCTAACCAAAACGATCAACATGGTGGACAATCAATTCCGGCATTCGATTATTATATGGCTCCAGGTGTTATTAAGACCTTTAAAAAAGAGTTTAAACAACAAATATATGATTTGTTAGATTATATGGATTTACTTTCATTTATCAATATGGATAGAGTTGTTAAAGAAATTGATAAATTGACATCAATCGAATTTGATATTGAAAGATTTGAACCTATTTATAATAATTCAGCATCTATCAAAAGATTGTTTGTTAAGTCATATGAAAAAGCTTTAGCTAAGACAAATCGTCAAACTTATCAAGCTATGGAAGCTTTTGTTCATAACTTAAATACGATGCATTCAAGAGCAGGAGCGCAAGTACCATTTTCATCTGTTAACTTTGGTACGGATACGAGCGCTGAAGGAAGAATGGTTATTAAAAACTTCCTAGAGGCTACAGAAGCTGGTCTCGGTAAAGGTGAAACACCAATCTTCCCAGTATCTATTTTCAAGGTTAAGGAAGGTGTTAACTATAATCCGGGTGATCCTAACTATGATTTATTTAAGTTAGCTTGCCGAGTTTCAGCTAAAAGATTATTCCCTAACTTCTCTTTCTTAGATGCTCCATTTAACTTGGAATATTATAAAGAAGGCGATTACCGCACAGAAGTTGGTTATATGGGATGTCGTACGAGAGTTATGGCTGATGTAACTGATGTTAATAATCAAACAACTGGTGGTCGTGGTAATTTATCATTTACTTCTATTAACTTACCAAGGTTAGGTATAAAACATGGTATTTGCTTAAAAGAACGTGATAAAGCTGATATGAAAGGCTTCTATAAGGATTTAGGCGAAATGATGGATTTAGTTCGTGATCAATTACTTGAACGTTTTGAAATCCAATGTAGTAAAAGAGTTTATAACTTCCCATTCTTGTTAGGCTCTGGTGTTTGGACTGATGGTGATAAGCTAAAACCAACTGATCGCTTACGGAAGATTTTAAAACACGGGACTTTAACAATTGGTTTTATCGGCCTTGCTGAAACGCTTAAAGCTTTAATTGGTAAACATCATGGTGAGAGTGAAGAAGCTCAAAAATTAGGTTTGGAAATAATTACCTTTATGCGTAAAAGATGCAACGAATATTGTAAAGAATACAACTTAAACTTTACTTTAATTGCAACCCCAGCTGAAGGCTTGTCAGGACGCTTTGTAGCGATTGATAAAGCAATCTATGGACGGATTAAAGGTGTAACAGATAGAAATTATTATACGAATTCTTTCCACGTTCCTGTTTACTATAATATTAGTATTAAGGATAAGATTATGAAAGAAGCTCCATATCATAATTTAACTAATGGTGGACATATTTCTTACATTGAGTTAGATGGTGATACGGTTCAAAATGTTGAAGCTTTCGAGAAAGTAATTCGTTTAATGAAAGAAGCAGGTATTGGTTATGGTGCAATTAACCACCCTGTTGATCGTGATCCTGTATGTGGATACGTTGGGGTTATTGGTGATGTTTGTCCAGGATGTGGACGTAAAGAGTTTGATAGTGTACCACTAGAAGAAGTAAAATCCCTTAATTGTGGATGTTAGAAAGGAAGGATATTATGGAAAAATTAGTTGGTGAAGGAGTTGGCTTTGAAAGAATTAGAAGGGTAACAGGATACCTTTCAGGAGATGTTAGACGTTTCAATAACGCTAAACAATGCGAAGAAAAAGATCGTGTCAAACATTCCGGAATCAAAGAAGTTTTAAATAGTTCAACTTGCCCAAAAGAAGCTAAATAATGACGATTCGATTAGCTAGTGAACTACAAATCGATAGTGTGGTTGATGGAACTGGTGTTAGGGCTGTTATCTGGACACAAGGTTGTGCTCATAACTGTCCTGGATGCCATAATCCACAGACCCATAGTTTCGATGATGGCTTTTTAAAAGATGTCGATGAGTTGATTGAAGAGATTCAAACTATGGAAGGTCAAACAGGTATAACCTTTAGTGGTGGCGATCCCATGTATCAACCTGAGGCGTGTGCGGTTATTGCGAAGGCCGCTCATAAATGTAAGTTGGACGTATGGTGTTATACCGGATTTACGTTTGAAGAAGTACTTAAAATGCGTGATACAAATAAAGCTGTTAAAGACTTCTTAAATGAGATTGATGTTCTTGTTGATGGAAGATTTATAATGGCTAAGCGTAGTTATAATATCAAGTTTAGAGGTTCGACGAATCAAAGAATTATTGATGTTAAAAAGAGTTTAAAACAAAAAAAAGTTGTTATAGCTTTATCAGATGATGTTGAAGTAACCCATAACTATGGCAGATATGATGATAAAGGACTATACATTTAAAGCTACTATTTAGTAGCTTTTTTGTATAATTTAAAATTAACCTCATATAATTAAAATGAGAGGTTATATATGCATAAAAAATTAAAAAATATCTTTTATATCTTTTTTCCTTTAGTTATCGGTGGGATAGTTAGTTTAATAATTAAAGATCATATCGATTATACGACTCTTAGTAAGCCACCTTTAAGTCCCCCTAAATGGGCTTTCCCTGTTGCTTGGAGTATCATCTACCTTTTAATGGGAATTGCTTATTACGTATTTAGAAAAAAATATCCAACCAATGAGAAGACAGTTTCTCGTCTTTATTATTTACAACTCGGTGTCAATGCTTTATGGAGTATCATTTTCTTCTTATTTAAATGGCGTTTTATAGCTATCCTATGGATTTTATGGTTACTTTCTTTAATTATTCTATTGATGATATCCTTTAGAGAAAAGGAAAAATTATCTTTTTATCTATTTATCCCATATCTTGTTTGGGTCTTATTTGCAACTTACTTAACAATTGGTATTTACATTTTAAATTAAAGTTACAATGTGTAACTTTTTTAATTATGTAAAATAACCTGAAGAAGTAGAAAAAAACCTTAATTTAGATTATAATATTAATTAGGTGATACAATGAATGATATCAAAGTCGTTTTTATGGGAACACCTGATTTTAGCGTTCCTGTATTAGAAATGTTAATTGCTAATTATAATGTTGTTTTAGTCGTTACTAATCCTGATAAACCGGTCGGAAGAGGGGGAAAAGTAGCTTTCTCACCTGTCAAGGAAGTAGCGTTAAAAAATAATATTCCTCTTTTTCAACCTGAAAAAATTAGAGTTGATTATGAAGACGTTTTAAAGATGGAACCTGATCTTATCGTTACTTGTGCTTATGGACAGATTATTCCAAAAGAGGTTTTGGATTATCCCCGTTTGGGATGTGTAAATGTTCACGCCTCTTTACTTCCTAAGTATCGTGGTGGGGCACCTATTCATCACGCTATTATTAATGGCGATAAAAAAACGGGTATAACCATTATGTATACGGATGTAGGTATGGATAGTGGCGATATTATTGCGCAAAAAGAAATACCTATTGAAAATGATGATACGGCTGAAACCTTATTTTCTAAATTGTCATTATTAGGAAGTGACTTCTTAAAAGAAGTTTTACCATCAATTATTAATGGTACTAACAATAGGATTAAGCAAAATGAAGAAGATGTTACTATCGCTCATAATATTAGTCCTACTGATGAAATAATTGATTTTACGAAAACAAGAGAAGAAGTTTATAATCAAATAAGGGGGCTTAATAGTTGGCCTGGTGCGTACACATATCTAGATGGCAAAAGACTAAAGGTTTGGATGTCAAAAATAGGTGCTGAAAAAGATTATCAAGATATGGGTGTTATTACAAACATATATAAAGATGGAGTGGGTGTAAGTACGAAAGATGGGGAGATCATTTTAACAGAACTACAGATAGAAGGTAAGAAAAAAATGACCGCCCATGATTATTTGAATGGCCTTACGAATCGTGATGAATTAGTTGGAAAGAAATTGGGGTAGATAGTTGTGAAAAAGTTTTGGGAAATTGTTAAAAATGCTTTTAAGGACAAGCGTAAACGAGCTGTAATAAGCCTTGGATTTTGGATTATTTTCTTTATTGCCGTTTTTGTTATGATTGGAGGTCCTGTTAATATTGATTATGAGTATCAGAAAAGGACATCATCATCAAATTCTAATGTAAGTAAACCGGTTACTAAAAATACTCTTGAAAATTTTAAGAAGGTCGACAATACAGAGTTTACTTATGATGTCACTATTACGGAATATAATAAAACTTTAAATTATAAAGTTGAAGGTACATACTATGATAAAGATTATTATTTTACATTAGATGGTGTATCTTATTATCTAAAGGATGATATTATCTATCTTGTCGATGATGTAAACCATAATTTGGTAACTTTTCGTCCTGATGCAAACCATCTTTTTAATCGGATGGATGGCAAGTTAATGCAAATGCTTAGAATTAGTGAGTTATATACAACCCTTACTTCTAGTGAAGAGCAAACAAAAACTACTTATAAGGATAATACGACGGTAACAAGTTTTGCTTATAAGGTTTATGATGGAAGAAGTATTGCTATTAAAATGACTGAAAAAGATAACAAGCTAGGCGCACTTAGCCTTGATTATACTAATTATGCTGTACCTAAAGCCCAATTATTTCGGGTTGATATAACATATAATAATATGGATAATATTGCTGATTATAATAAGGATTATCACACATATACCTATGATGCGGTCATAACACCTGATACGACAAGTAATCCATCTAGTGATTTAGGTAATGTAACCAGCAATCCCAATTCTATGACTAATAGTAATTTAACGCCCATAAAGGAAGGTGTTTAATGATAAATATTAAATCTGACTCAAGAAAGATTCAAAAAGGGGATACCTTTATCGCTTTAAGAGGAATTGCGAGCGATGGTCATGATTATATTGAAAAAGCCATATCAAATGGGGCTTCTAAGATTGTCGCTGAAGAAGGTAGCTATAGTGTTGAAACAGAAATTGTATCAGATACGCGGGCTTATTTAAATAAATATTTAGAGGAACATTATCATTATTTAATTGATGAGATGACCCTTATTGGCGTGACCGGCACGAATGGCAAAACTACTAGTTGTTATTTAACTTATCAAGCTTTAAATAAATTAGGTTATAAATGTGCTTATATTGGAACAATCGGTTTTTATTTAGATGGTAAAGTTAAAGATTTACCTAATACTAATTGTGATATATGTGATACTTATGAAATGTTATATGAAGCTTATGAAAAGGGATATAGATATGTTGCTTTAGAAATTAGTAGTCAAGGATTATCTTATGGCCGAGCTGAAACCCTTTTATTTGACTATGCTGTTTTTACAAACTTAACAAGAGACCACTTAGATTATCATAAGACGATGGAAAACTATGCCTTGGCTAAACAGAAATTATTTCATCAGTTAAAACCTAATGGCATCGGTATTATCAATACGGATGATGCGTATGCTTCATACTATAAAATTGGTAATTATGTAACCTACGGCTTTAATGGTGGCGATTATACCGTTACGGATTATCATTTGAACGCAGATAGTCTAACCTTTAAAATTAATAGTGGGGATACTTTAGAAGCTAATCTTATTGGTAAATATAATATTTACAATCTTACAGTAGCTTATATTTTATTAGATAAGATAGGTATAACAAGTAACCAAATTAAAGAAGTATTTAAAAGTTTAGTTCCACCTAATGGTCGCACAGACATTATTAAATATGGCACCAATACAATCATTATTGATTATGCTCATACACCTGATGCGATGGAAAACTTATTTTCGGCTATTAAAGATATAAGGTATCATCATCTATATATCGTCTTCGGCTGTACTGGAGATCGTGATCGTGAAAAAAGACCAATGATGACTAAACTTGCTCTTGATATGGCTGATTATACTTTTATTACTAGCGATGATCTACACAATGAGGATTTCTCACAAATTATTGACGATATGTTAAAAGAAAATACGAAGACTAATTATAAGGTTATTGAAGATCGTTATGAAGCTATTTTAAAAGCGATGTCTTTACTTAAAGAGCATGATTTATTACTTATTTTAGGTAAAGGTCACGAGGAATATATTATTGTTAAAGATAAGAAAATTCCTCATAATGATCATAAAGCTGTTCTAGAGATTATCAAGGAACATAAGCATATTAATGTTTAGGTAAAAAAACACTTTTGGATATTTGTCATAAAATATACTGAGGTGTTTTTTTATGTTACAATCAGATTCCCGGAAAGTCAAAGATGGCGATACTTTTATTGCCCTCAAGGGGTATAAGGAAGATGGCCATAAATATATTTTAGACGCTATTAATAATGGCGCCAAAAAAGTTATTGCGGAACGTGGTAAATATGATGTTGAAACGCTAATTGTTGATGACACTAATGAATATTTATATAAATATTTTAAAATAAATAATATTGATATTAAATTAATCGGTGTGACTGGTACGAATGGTAAGACAACAACGTGTTATTTATTGTATCAATTATTAAATGGACTAGGCTGTAAATGTGCCTACATTGGAACGATTGGTTATATTGTTGATGATGTTGTAACGTCCCTTGATAATACCACACCAGGTAGTTTAGAATTATATAATTTATTAGAAGATAGCTACAACCATAACTGTGAATATGTCGTGATGGAAGTAAGTAGTCAAGCTCTTGATCAAAAAAGAGTTGACTATTTAGAGTTTGATGCCGCTATTTTTACTAATCTAACGAGAGATCACCTAGATTATCATAAGACATTAGAAAATTATATTGAAGCTAAAAGGAAATTATTTTATCTATTAAAAGATGATGGTATTTCTTTAATCAATAATGATGATCCGTATGCTGATAATTTTAAAATAAAAAATTATAAAACGTATGGATTTACTGATAGTGATTATACTATTGATGATGAGAATGTTATCAATTCCCATCCTTATGATATCCCTTTAATTGGTAAGTATAATAAATATAATGTTCTAGCAGCCATCAGCCTTTTATATGAATTAGGATATCAATATGATGATATTAAGGAACTTGTTCAAAACTTAAAAGAACCAAGTGGTCGGATGGAAGTTATCAATTATAAAACGAATAGGATTATTATCGATTACGCCCATACACCTGATGCTTTACAGAATGTTATCAATACCTCTTTAGAACTTACTGATGGACACGTTTATGTCATTATTGGTTGTGGTGGCAATAGGGATAAAGGTAAAAGAAAAATGATGGGATTAATCGCTACGGATATGGCTTATTACACAATCTTTACAAGTGATAATCCTAGAGATGAAGATCCCTTAGATATCATTAAAGATATGACTTCTAATCTCGATAAAGATAACTATCAAATTGAAGTAAATCGTGAAAATGCGATTAAAAAGGGTATACAATTACTTAATAATAATGATATACTATTGGTGCTGGGAAAAGGCCACGAAAAATATCAAATTATTGGTAACGAACGCTTACCATTCGATGATAAACAAATTGTATTAGATAATATTTAGGAAGTGAAAATATGTTAGTTTTAGCCAAAGCTGTCCTTTCGATGATGATTGGATTTATCATATCTGTTATCCTAGGGGCTATTTTAGTACCAATTCTAAAAAAAATTAATGTTAAACAAAAAATAAGTACTTATCTTTTAAAAAGACATCATGATAAAGAGGGTACACCGACAATGGGCGGACTCATCTTTATTATTCCAACGGTTGTATCGACATTTATTTTACTTTTTATGGGTAAAATTGAGATGTCTCACAACTTAGCAATTGTTCTTTTCGTCTTTATTTCATATGCTGTTTTAGGATTTATTGATGATTATTTGATTATCAAGCGTGGTAATAACTTAGGTCTAACGGAGTTTCAAAAACTCTTTGGACAAATTGTTATCGCTTTAGTGTTTTTCTACATCTTTATGAAATCAGGGGCGACACCAACCATCGATATAACAAGTTTGGGTATTACCATTAATATGGGCTGGTTATACGGCGTCTTCTTATTATTTGTCTTAGTAGCTAGTAGTAATGCCGTTAATATAACCGATGGCTTAGACGGCTTAGCTGGTGGTCTATCCTTAATTGCTTTTCTAACTTTAGGACTTATCAGTTGGAATTCAAGAGGTATAGCTGGTAGTAGTGATATTGCTATTTTCTGTTTTATCCTTTTTGGATCTTTACTAGGATTCCTTTTATTTAATACTTATCCTGCTAAAGTTATTATGGGTGACACGGGATCGTTATCTTTGGGAGCTACTTTAGCTAGTGTGGCTTTAATTACTAAACATGAACTAACATTTATTGTTATTATGGGTGTCTTTATTTTTGAAACACTAGTTTGTATTATTCAAATTGTCAGTATGGTTTGGTTCCATCATAAAGTATTCTTGATGACACCATTCCATCACCATCTTGAAAAACTAGGTTGGGCTGAACCGGATATTGTTAAATTATTCTGGGTCATTGGTCTAATTCTTAGTATGGGCGCTATTATCTTTGGCGTTTGGATTTAAAAGAGAAATAATCTCTTTTTTTTCTTGTAATAAATGGTAAATATGATATAATTAATAATAGGTGAATAGGGTATGTTAAATAAGACAAAAGTAGTAGCAACAATCGGTCCAGCCACCATTGAAAAAGAGCAATTACGCCGCTTGATGGAAAATGGCATGGATGTTGCGCGCATTAATATGAGTCATAGTGATTACAATTTCTGTAAATTAGTAGCTGATGAAATTGGTGAACTTAATGAAGAATTAGGTTTAAATGTTGCCATTATGATGGATTTAATGGGTTCAGAAATTCGTATTGGTAGTTTTGTCAATCATCAAGCCCACTTTGTTAAAGGTGACAAAGTAAAGGTTTATATGGATGATGTTGAAGGCGATAATACTAAGTTTTCTGTAAGTTATCCTAATTTAATTAATGAAGTTACTTATAACAATGTTATCAGTGTTTCTGATGGTAAGATGTTAATGGAAGTTGTTGATATTTTATCCGATGGTTTTGTATGTGAGGTTTTAAATGATGCTGTTATTGAAGATCATCAAACTTTGACAGTTAAAGATGTTAAATTAAAAATGCCATATTTAACTACTAAAGATGAGACAGATATAGCGATTGCTCATAAATTAGGTTTCGATTTTATTGCTTTATCTTATGTATCCGAGCCCGATAATGTGTTAGCTGTCAATGATGTGTTAATTAATCTTAAAAATAATCATATTGGACTAATATCTAAAATTGAAACGGAAGAAGGGGTTAACAACATTGACGCTATTATCCAAGTAAGTGATGGCGTGATGGTTGCTAGAGGTGACCTTGGAGTTGCGATATCACTAGAACGGATTCCTGGCATTCAAAAGAAAATTATCAACAAGTGCCATAGCGCTGGTATTGTCAGTATCGTTGCTACAGAATTATTATCATCAATGGAACATTCAGCTAGACCAACAAGAGCTGAAGTTAGTGATGTTGCTAATGCCGTTTTAGATGGCGCTGATGCAGTTATGTTATCAGGTGAAACAACGGTTGGTAAGTATCCAATTGAAACACTTAAAATGATGGAAAAAATTATTAATTCCGCTGAGTTAGATGTTGATTATGGTGATTTCATTAGCCGTAGTGCTAATGCTGTTAAAGAAGACATCACAGGAGTTATTTCCCTTGGTGTTGCTGATGCGGCTAACAGACTTAAATGTTGTGCGATAATTGCGCCAACGCAAACGGGTTATACCGCTAGAGTTATGAGTCGTTTCCGTCCAAGTTGTCCAGTGATTGCTGTTAGTCCTAATCTTGATACAGTTAAATCATTACAACTTCATTTTGCTGTTAATCCTGTTTTGATTGATGAGCTTAATACCTTTGATAAGATTATTGAAATATCTAAAAAGATAACTTTCAAACTTGTATCAACCAAACCGGGTGATAAAATAATTATTACAGGTGGTTATCCATTTAAAGAAGTTAAGTTTACAAACTTTATGAAAATAGAAGAATTATAGAAAAAGGGTGATGCTATGTACGATTTAGGCGATCAATTTAAATTAGATTTAAATAGAGCGTTAGCAAATCCAGCCTCTGTTTTAAAGGGTGATAAATATCGTATTACCATTTTAACGGAGCGTTTAATCAGATTAGAATATAATGAAAATGGGCTATTTGAAGATAGTCCAACGGAGTTAGTGTGGTATCGTAATCTCCCTAAGCCTGATTATACGGTTATTAATAATCAAGCTAATTTAATTGTTGAGACAAAGTACTTCTCCTTAAATTATGTTAAAGAAGCACCATTTGCGGGTAAGTCTGTCAATAAGACAAACACTTTACGGATTGATTTAAAAGGTACTGATAAAGTTTGGTACTATGGTCATCAAGAAATAAAAAACTTTGGCGCTCCTGTTTTACAAAAAAATGGCGTTGCCGATGATGATATGAACTACAATATGCGCGGTTTATATTCCATTGATGGTTTTGCTTCTATTGATGATTCTAATACGCCACTACTGAATGCTAGAGGTAATGTGGTAGCGAGAACTAATCAAGAAATCGATATATATGTTTTTATGTATGGTCGTGATTTTTCACTAGCACTTAAAGATTACTATATGATAACTGGTTATCCCGCTTTAATTCCACGTTATGCTTTAGGTAACTGGTGGAGTAGAAATGATACTTATGATGATGCTAAAATAGCTGATTTGATGAAGAATTTTGATGATCATCACATTCCTATTTCCGTATTGATGCTAGATAAGGATTGGCACCTACGGATAAAAGAAGAAAATCGGCATTTAATGACAGGTTTTACCTTTAATGGTAGCTTATTTAAAAATCCATCGGAACTAGTTAGTAAAATTCATGAACGAGGTATCAGAATTGGTGTTAACATTAATCCCATCGAAGGTTTTTATCCTATTGATGCTTTCTTTGAAACAGCTGCTAAGTATTTACCAAAAAATGAAAATGGTATTATTCCGTTTAATGTATATGATGCGAAAACAGTTGATGTTTATTTAAAAGTCTTCATTCACCCACTTGATAATTATGGTATTGATTTCTTCTGGGTTGATTGGTATGACGAAAAAAGAACACAAGAATTAGCTATGCTTAAACATTATCATTTCTATGATATGATGCGTAATTATAAAAGAAGACCGATGGTCTATGGATATAATGCTCGTGTTGCTGCTCATCGTTATCCCGTTTTATATGCCGGCAAGAGTGTTGTTGGATGGGATACTTTAGCGTTAATTCCATATTTTAATGGCCGGGCTGCTAACATTGGTGTTAGTTGGTGGAGTCATGATATCGGTGGCTACTTTAATGGTATGGAAGATAATGAATTATATGAACGTTATGTTCAATTAGGAACTTTCTCACCAATTTTGAAATTGAGTGCTGATGAGGGTCGCTTTTATAAAAGAGAGCCTTGGCGGTGGGGTATTCGGACTTACGCTATTGCAACCGAATACTTAACTTTGCGTCATCGCCTAATTCCATATTTATATTCAGAAGCTTATCGTTATTATAAATATGGTATACCTTTTATCCAACCAGTTTATTACCAGTATCCGGAATTATTTGATGATGTATTATATCGTAATGAATATTCTTTGGGTAGTGAGTTCTTTATTAGTCCAATTATTACTAAAAAAGATCCAATTATGGAGCGAACAATTCATAAGTTCTTCTTACCAGAAGGAACTTGGTTTAACTACCGTAGTGGTAAAAAATATCTAGGTAGAAGAAAACATATTTCGTTCTTTAGAAACGAAGAATATCCAGCTTTCGTTAAAGCGGGAGCTATTATTCCGATGGCTATTCATTCAAACATTAATGATACAAGGCCACCAATAACGATGGAAGTTCAAATCTTCCCAGGTGAAAGTAATAGCTATAGACTATATGAAGATGATGGTGTCAGTGATTTATACTTACAAGGATATTCTATTACAACCTTAATTGAATATAACTACTTACCAAATAACTATACGGTTATTGTAAGACCTATTGAAGGTAAAACAGGTATTATTCCAGCTAAACGTAATTATATTTTCCGGTTTAGGAATACAAGGGAATCAAGTGATGTTCAAGCCTATATAAAATCAGCTAAGACGGCTGTTAAAACATCAGTTGATGGAACAGATTTTATTGTTGAAGTAAGAGATGTTCCAACGACGGAACAATTGACCGTTAACTGTAAAGGTAAAGATATCGAAATCGATGCAATTCGGATTGTCTTAGATGATATTGAGGAAATCATTAGTGACTTACCAATTTTAACTGAACAAAAAGAGCTAGTTTACAATCTTTTAACAGATAAGAATATGGTAAAAGATAAAAAACGGATTGAACTTCATAAATTATCAAAGGGTAAAAATGCCTTTGATAAGAAATATATTCAGTTATTCTTACAATTACTTGAATATATGGATCAAGTTAAATAAAAGACTTGCAAAACCTTATTAACTATATTATAATAATCACATAGCGATGAAGAAGAGTAGTAATAATAAAGCATTATCTAGAGAAAAAGTGGTCGGTGTAAACTTTTAATGTGATATTATGAACTTACTTTGGAGCCTTTTATATGATAAGTATAAAACGTCTGTCTGCGTTAAAGATTTAAGAGCATAATTAAAGTATTATGAAGTAGGGTGGTACCGCGCTCGGGCGTCCCTACACATAATACTTTTTTGTTGGAGGATTTATGGATATATTATTATTTTTTATAGGAACGTTCCTAATAATTTATTTGTTTTACTTTATTTTTGTTATACATAAGGCTAATGCCCTTAAAAAGATGCAAAAAAGTAAAGAGGTTAAATTGCTCTGTCAGTTAGGAAAAATTGATCAAAATAAAATCGAGTTTAAGAGATTAGCAACTATTCTTTCTTTAGCAAATTCTTTTATTATTGCTTTGATGGGTAGTTTAGTAATGCTTTTAAATAAGTTTATTACCAATTTTTATGTTTGGTTAATTGTAAGTGCTCTTATCGCTTTAGTTTTATTAGTTCCTCTTATTATTGGAACATATAAAATAGCCGGCAAGTTAATTAAAAAGGAGAGAAAATAAATGTATAATTTTAGTGTTATTGAAAAGAAATGGCAAAAAAAATGGTTGGATGAAAAGTGTTTTAATGTTAAAGTTGATCCAAGTAAAGAAAAGTTTTATATGCTTGTTGAGTTTCCTTATCCATCAGGTGTTGGCTTACATGTTGGACACGCTAGAGTATATACGGCATCTGATGTGCAAGCACGTTATCGAAAAGCTTTAGGATATAATGTTTTATTCCCAATGGGTTGGGATGCCTTTGGAGCGCCAGCTGAACAATATGCGATTCAAAATCATATTCATCCTAAGGAAGCTGTTAATGAAAATATCAAAGTTTTTAAAGGCCAAATGCAATCACTTGGTTTAGCTATTGATTGGTCTAGAGAATTTTCAACTACCGATCCTGAATATTATCGTTTAACGCAATGGCAATTTTTACAATTTTATAAAGCAGGTCTTGCTTATAAAGCCGAAAAAGAAATTAACTGGTGTCCAAAGTGTAAGACTGGTTTATCTAATGAAGATGCCCAAGGTGGTGTTTGTGAACGATGTGGTTCGAAGACGACCAAGAAGTTAAAAAATCAATGGGTTTTAAAGATGAGTGCATACGCTGATAAACTTATTGATGGTTTGGACGATACGGAGTTTTTGGATAAAGTTAAAATAGCGCAAATAAACTGGATTGGTAAAAGTATTGGGGCTTCTATTAACTTTAAATTAAAAGATACCGATGATTATCTTGAAGTCTTTACAACTAGAGCTGATACTTTATATGGTGTCACCTTTATGGTTGTAAGTCCTGAACACCCTTATCTTGAAAAGTATAAGGATAAGATTCACAACTTAAAAGAATTACAAGCTTATCAAGAAGCCGCTCGTCATAAAAGTGATATTGAAAGAACGGATGCAACCCGTGAAAAAACAGGTATTTGTATTGATGGCTTGACGGCTATTAATCCTATTAATAATGAAGAAATACCAATTTGGGTAAGTGATTATGTTTTAGCAGGATATGGAACGGGTGCTATAATGGCGGTTCCTGCTCACGATGAAAGAGATTATGCTTTCGCTAAGAAGTTTAATATTCCAATCAGACAAGTTATCATTCCTGTTTATGAAGGGGATGACGCACCACGTCCTGATAAAGAAGAAACAAAACGTGAAGTTGTCGTCTTAATGGTAAAACATCCAACGGAAGATAAATATCTATGTGTTAAAAATTTAAAATTAGGTTGGAAGAGCCTTCTTATGGGTGGCATTGAAGAGGGTGAAACACCAGAAGAAGCCGCTAAAAGAGAATTAAGAGAAGAATCAGGATATATTAATTTTGACCATGATTGGACTTTTGACTTTATGTTTAGAGAAAAGTTCTATGCTGCTCATAAAGATGTTAATCGTAATATTACTAACCACATTATTGTTGGACACTTGTCAACTTTAACGCAAGGTGAGATTAGTGAGGAAGAAAAAAATACCCAAGAAGCATTCTGGGTTAGTGCTGATGAATTAATGGATACCTTAGACTTTACAACCCATAAGAAAGTTGTCAGTGACTACTTTAATGGTGAGAATGCCTATGTTGGCGATGGTGAGATGGTTAATTCTGATATCTTAAATGATATTGATAATAAAAAAGATAGTATCGACAAAATGATTAACTATCTAGAGAGTAAAGGTATTGGTAAAAAGACGACTAATTATCGTTTACAAGATTGGATTTTCTCACGTCAACGTTTCTGGGGTGAGCCAATTCCAATGGTTAATTGTCCTAAATGTGGATGGGTACCAGTTAAAGAAGAAGATTTACCGGTCGTTTTACCAGATGTTAGTGCTTATGAACCAACCGAGACGGGGGAAAGCCCACTTGCTAATATTAAAGAATGGGTTAAGACAACTTGTCCAAAATGTGGTGGCGAAGCCGAAAGAGAAACCGACACGATGCCAAACTGGGCTGGTTCTAGTTGGTATTGGTTAAGATATATGGATCCTCATAGCGATAAAATAGCTAGTGATGAAGCTCTAAATTATTGGGGTAAAGTTGATCTATATGATGGTGGTATGGAACATGCGACAAGACATTTACTATATGCTAGGTTTTGGAACATCTTCTTACACGAACAAGGCTTAGTTCCTAATAGTGAGCCATTCTTAAAACGTATCAGCCATGGTATGATTTTAGGTGAAGGCGGCGAGAAGATGAGTAAGAGTAAAGGTAATGTCGTTAATCCTAATGATATGATTAGGGATTATGGAGCCGATGCCTTAAGAACATATGAGATGTTTATTGGTGATTACTCTAAAGATGCGGCTTGGAGTGAGAATGGCTTAAAGGGCTGTAAAAAGTTCTTAGACCGGATATGGAAATTACAAGATAAATTAAATAATGAAGAAGGATATACGAAAGCCTTAGAAACGATAATTCATAAAACAATTAAAAAGGTAACTTTAGATATTGCTAATTTGGATTATAATACAGCCGTATCAGCATTGATGATTTTACTTAATGAAACGGATAAATGTGAGAGTATTACCAAAAGTGATTATCGAACTATCTTAGCTCTTTTAAATCCTTTTGCCCCACATATCACGGAAGAATTAAATGAGATATGTGGCCTAGGAGAACCATTCTATAATAGTAGTTGGCCTACTTATGATGAAGCTAAGACGAATGATGCTAGTTATGAAATGGTTGTTCAAGTCAATGGTAAAGTAAGAGGTAAGATTGAAGTTTCAACGGATACAACCGATGAAGAAATGAAGTCTTTAGCGCAAGATATTGATAATGTTAAAGTTCATCTTGAAGGTAAAGAAATTGTTAAGATTATCGTTGTTCCTAAAAAACTTGTTAATATTGTTGTCAAATAAAAGGAGTACTAAATGTACTCCTTTTAGCGAACAATCCAAGCATTTGGTAAGTAACGATCACCAGCATAGCCATAACCTCTAGGGTTATTAACAATTTTATTATTGATAACAAGAATTGATGATCCACCACCATCTAAGTTCGCGGCGTTATAAGCGTTATACTTTTGAAATAGGGTAATCATTTCTTGATAAGAGATACCTTTACTACCATTAGCGCCTCGCCCATCAATGACAAGGAATAAAACGATACCATCTTTTCTTTGGGCGATGGCTGTTCTGTTAGCATCAGCACCATTACCTTTGGCATTGGTAGCTTTACCATTAACAATTAAGAATGGTCCAAATGTCATTGCATTATACATACCTTTTTTAATAGCGCTTTCAGCACTTCCAGATGATAACATTAATACGTGATTTTTCGTAAATCCAATTAAGCCACCACCATGGGTATTACGTCTTCCGACGGAGGCAATTTTACCATTTTTAATAACTGTTCCATGAGGGATTAAAGCTCCACCGGAGCGGGAAAAACCACTCGCATTAATAGCTACTTTAGCTTTAGCCTCTTTAGCCATTTGAAGCATTCCTTGACCACCGCTATTAATTTTTGATGATGTATATAAACTAATACGGGCTGGATCATAAATGACAACCATATAGCCATTATAATCTTTTTCATCAATCGTAATTAATTTATAAATAGCGTCTTTATCACGTTTTAAAATTTGTTCTTCATAGGCTGATTCATAATTATTAGTATCGGTATTATCAAAAGTAATCTCACTGGTATTCGTGTCATCACTAGTTTCAACGATGACACTTTCTTTAGCTACTCTTTCAATTTCAAAATCAGAATAAAGGACATTGGCAAAATATTTGTGATGACCAGTTTCTAAAGCCGTCGTTATCCACCAATTTTTAAAATTATCAAAAGGTCCATAAACAATGAAAAATAGGGAAAGCGCTACAAGATCAGCTAAGACACATAAAATAGTTAGAATTGATACTTTCTTTTTTTTCTTTTTCTTTGTTACAACCTTTTTGGAATCTTCTATTTTGGTTACGTCATCTTTTTTGATGCTTTTCTTTTCTACCTTAGCGACTTCATTTTTTTTGCTACTTTTTTTCTTTTTCTTGTCTTCTATTTTTGTCACATCATTTTTTTTGACGTTCTTTTTTTTCTTTTCATCTTTCACTATGAACTACCTCCTAACGTTAAAGGGGATAGATATGTTCCATTGCCACTTTTAATTTCGATATCACCTTTTAAATAAATAACTGGGCGAACATTAAGCTTTTGCGTTGTCATACTTTCATATAAACCTTTATTAGCGTTAACTGAGAAAATGGCTGATTCATTAGCTATATCGGTTGTAAGAAGGAAAGTGTTAGGAACTTCATAAGCAAATAAATCGGCAACTGATAACATACCAACTTTAAGATTAGCAGTATTTTTTAAAACCGTCCGATAATCATTTGTAGTAAGAGAATAGGTACCGGTATAAAAAGGTCCACTAACTATTAAAGCGTTATCTTTAAGGCTATTTAAATAGGTTTTATTTAAGTAATACATTAGATTTGTTTTATCTGATGTACTTATTTTATTAGAATAATTAGAATAAGCAATACTAAGACATTCTTCACCATTTTTGATACATTCGGTGCTGACTAGTTTAACTTTGTCTTTGTCTTTAGCAACAATTCGCCATAAAGTATCATTAAATGTTACATAATTACCAATATAGGCATCAGTTAATTTATTTAAAGAAACATTATCAATTAAATATGGATTTTCAGATATACCTTCGCCACCTAAGACTTTTGTTTGATCAGATAAGGTAATAACTGGTCTAATGCCTAACTTAGTATTATTTAAATTGTTGCTAACTAAGCCGTCTGAAGCAATATACCAGACATTTTCAGAATTATAGCGATTACTCGTCCAAAAGGTTGTTTCATTGACAAGATAACTTTCATTAGCGCCTGCTTTTAAGTAATCATCAAGACTTAAAAGACCAATTTTGTAGTCATAAGTAGTCTCATAACAACCAGCGATGCTGATATCGTTAAAGCGATCAAGACAGACTTTGTTTTTGACAAGATCTTTGTCATCTTCTAAAGCGTTTTCGAAAATACCACTTGTATTATCCTCGCCCTTATTTAAATAAGGAAGAATTATTGTATTTAAATCAGAACCATAAGCAAGGGAAGTGATGGTATCTTCAGATACCATTGTAATAGAATGGTCTTGATTTATTCTAATAACCCGCCATAAAAAGCCTTTATATTTAACGTAATTATTATTAACATTGCCCACGAAACGATAGATACCATTTAATTCGATAAAACTTGTTTTAAGGTCATAGGTATCATTTTCATCAATAATGCGTTCATATAAAAGATCAGAGTAAACAACTGGTTTTTGACTTTCTTTATAATAATAGATAAGTCTACCTACATAGTATGTTACACAGCCTAATAAGAATATAATACTTATAAGGTTGAAAATTAATTGTTTTTTAATTTTTCTTCTAGATTTTTTCATAGTATCCCTCAATTACCCAACGTTACCATTATATCAAAAAAAGCCTTAGGAGACAATTAATTTGTATACAATTGTCGAATTATATAGTATAATATAGATGTCCTTAAAACGTAAAGGAGCGTGATAGTCATATGTTTGAAAAGAAAAAAATGAAACATCTTTTCCCACTTATCGTGGCGATGGCTATTTTAGCGCTTCTTTTAATTATAGTCGAAATTTTTACATCATATGACGGAACAGATACAGAAGATAAATTAGACAATGGTAAAATTAATATTAATGCGTTAGTTATTAATGAAATAATGACGTCTAATAAAGGAGCTTTAGCTGATAAAGATGGCAATACCTATGATTGGATTGAATTATATAATGGTACAAGTAAGGATATTGATCTTACGGGTTATGGCTTAAGTGATGAACAATCTGGTAATACAAAATGGCTTTTTCCTAATGTTACTATCAAAAGTAAAGATTATTTAATTGTATATTTAAGTGGTTCCAATAAAGATGGATTATATGCTAATTTTGCTTTAGATAAAGCCGGAGGGGAGACCCTTACATTAAAGAAAAAATCTGGTAAAGTAGTTGACTCTGTCAAGACTAAATCGCTTGCTAAAAACAATGTTATGGCGCGTAATAGTAGTGGTAAATGGATTGAAACGGCCGATATGACGCCGGGTTTTGCTAATAACGATGAAGGTCGGAAAGCTTTCTTAGAAAAACGGACCTTAACGAATGATGATCCTCTTAGTATTACAGAGTTTTTACCACGTAATGATGGTAATATCAGTTTTGACGGCCATTTATATAGCTATATAGAAATTCAAAATACTGGTAAAGAAAGTGTTTCCTTAAAGAATTATTTTGTTTCTAATGATCTTAATATGCCATATCAATATCGACTTCCTGATGTGATGTTAAAACCTAATGAAACATATCTCATTTATACATCTAATCTCGGCCATGATAATCATGCTAACTTTACCTTAAAAAGTAAAAATGGTGTCGTTATTTTGGCTCATGGCGCTGACATCATCGAAGAAGTTGAATACACGGATGTTCCTAATGGAAGTGCCTACATAAAAACGTCGGGTGGCGATTTTATGGAAAGTGTCAACATTACGCCAGGCTATCCAAACACACCGGAGGGAATGGAAAACTTCACTAATTATGAACGCAAAAATCCAACGGACTTAATCATTAGTGAACTTATGAATGCCAATACAAAGTATTTAGCTCAAAATGGTGGTGAATACTATGATTGGATTGAATTATATAATAATTCGGGTAAGACGATTAATCTTGCTGATTATGCTCTTTCAACTGATACCGGTAATAAAAAGATGTATGTTTTGCCAAAGAAAGAATTAAAAAGCGGTGAGTATTACGTTTTAATGGCATCCGGAGATACCGCTTTAAGTAATTCTAAATATGCGCATGCTAACTTTAAAATATCCGAAAGTGAAAGTATCTTCCTATATAAAGGGAATGACTTAATTGATTCTGTTGCCATATCTAATATTCCAAGGGGATATAGTTATGGTAGGAGTAATGTCAAAGGATTTTACTATTATGCGACACCAACGCCAGGTGCGAAGAACAATAATAGTGGCATTTTAGAAATTGCGTATGAACCTGTTTTTGTTACAACCCCAGGTGTATATAATAACGTTTCTAATGTTTCCGTAACATTAAAAGGGGAAGGGACTATTTATTATACTTTAGATGGTTCAACACCAACTACTAAATCTAAGGTGTATAATAGTCCTATTATTTTAAAAAAAACAACCGTTGTTAAAGCTATTTCCTATGCGAGTAAAAAAAAAGCAAGTGCGGTTACGACCGGATCATATATTATTAATGAAAATCATACGCTTCCGGTTTTATCCGTCAGTTTACCACCAACGTCTTTTAAATCTGTAAGTTCAAGGACAAGTGCGAGTGGTTATGTCGTTGCGGCCCATGCGGAATTATATGAAAAGGACAAATCTTTTTCTGTTGATTGTGGGTTAAAATTGTTTGGTGGATCAACAAGATATATGGCTAAGAAAAGCTTTACTTTAAAGTTTTCTAAAAAATATGGCCCATCTACTTTAAATTATAAAGTCTTTGATAACCGGGATGCGGTTAAGTATGATTCCTTGGTTATTCGAAGTGGTTCCCAAGATAGTACCGGAACAATGATTAGAGATGAACTCGCTACATCCTTGATGAATGATTATGGAACGGTTGATGTTCAGGCTTACAAAGGTGTTATTTTATATATCAATGGTGAATATTGGGGCATTTATTTTATTCGGGAGAAAGTTGATGAAGAGTTTGTCCGCCATCACTATGATGTTCCGGAAGAAGGAACCAATATTGTTAGGATTGATAATCAAGTTAGTGCTGGATCATCAAAAGATTACCGGTCACTCGTCAACTATGTTAAAAGTCATGATATGAGTGTCGCTAGTAATTATGATTATGTTACAAAAAAATTAGATATCGACAATTTTATTGACTATTGGATTGGCGCTATGTATACAACCAATAATGATATTGTCAATACTAGATTTTTTAATAATCCTAACCTTGATGGTGGTAGGATAAAAATGGTCTTTTATGACTTTGACTATGCCTTCTATAATACGGATCGCAATTATATGCAGTGGATGACAGCTAGTAATGGTCTTTCAGCTTACACTTGGAGTTATGATAATTCACTTCTTCGTAATCTACTAAAAAATAAAACATTTAAGAAACGTTTCTTAGAACGAGCATCTTATAATTATAAAAACTTATGGAATAAAAATGTTGTTATGAAAAGGTATAACGAACTTATCAATCTAATCAAACCAGAAATAAGTCGTAATCAAAAACGTTGGAATAATACGATGAAAGATTGGGAAAGTGAATGTAAAACCCTTAAAAACTATATTAATAACCGGGATACTTATTTTGTTAATCACATTAAAAGTTATTTTGGCTTAAGTAGTAAGGAAGTGAAAGAATACTTTGGAACATAAACAATATCGTTATGAGTTAAAGTTTATCTTAAATAGGAAACAAGCTGAAGTTTTGAAACATCGTCTTTCACTTTTAATGGAAGTTGATGCCAATTCAGTTAATCCTAACCATACTTACTTTATTAGAAGCCTATATTTTGATGATTTAGAAGATAGTGCCTACTATGAAAAAGTTGATGGTATCTATGAAAGAAATAAGTACCGTATTCGTATCTATAATCTAGATGATTCTTATATTCGGCTTGAACGTAAAGAAAAAACGCGTGATTTAACTTATAAAAAGCAAGCTATTATTTCTAAAGATGCTTGCCTTAGAATAATCAAAGGAGATTTACCAAATCCTGCTTCCATTGAAAATGAACTAGTTAGAGAGTTTGCTATTAAGCAAAAACTGTCCAATCTTAAGCCTAGCGTCATTGTTGATTATGAACGTTTAGCTTATACGTATCCTGTTGAGGATGTCCGGGTAACGTTTGATGAAAATATTAAATCGGGACGTTTTAGTGATGACTTATTTGATCCTGATTTACTTACTTTTGATGTTTTAGAACCTGATGAAGTTGTTTTAGAAGTCAAATATAATAATTATATTCCTAGCCATTTAGTTAGTGTTATTACAAGTATTCCATCATTAAGACAGGCTGTTTCGAAGTTTGCTTTATGTCGGGAAAAGAAGGAGGTATAAAATGGGCTTTTTAGATTTAATTAAAAAGAGTGTCGTAGCTGAGTTTAGTAATTCACTATCGACCGTGGATGTATTTTTCTCACTACTTATAGCTTTTTTAGCTGCTATTATCATCATTATTATTTATAAGAAAACTTATACGGGGGTTTCTTACACCAAATCATTTGCATTATCAATTGTCTTACTTGCAATGGTAACATCTTTAGTTATCAGAACAATCAATTCTAATTTAGCGCTTTCTTTAGGTATGGTTGGTGCGTTATCAATCGTTCGTTTTAGAACGGCTGTTAAAGATCCGGTGGATACCATCTTTATGTTCTGGGCTATTACCGTTGGTATTATGGCCGGAGCAGGACTTTACCTTATTACCTTAATTGCTACTTTAATTTTAGGTATTTTATATGTTGTTAGTTATACAACGACATTTAAAGCATCAAAAAAGTATCTTTTAGTTATTAAAGCTACCAAGGATGCCTCTCCAGCTATTATTAAGATAATGAGTAAAAAGAAAAAATGTGTTTTAAAAACGGAATCTTATAAAAAGAATAAAGTTGAACTTACTTTTGAATTAGCCTCACGAGGTACAACGGAAGATATAATGAAATTACAAAGTATGGAAGAAATTGAAAGCCTTCACTTAATAAATATTGATTAAGAAAGAAAAGACTTTCTTTTTTTTGATTAATAAGATATAATGATAATAGGTGATAGTATGAATGATATCGAAAATGAAACAAAATTAGAAGAGACACCAGAAGAAAAAGTAAGTGAAGAAAAAAAGAAAATTGATTTTGAAAAAATACTTAATAATATATGGAAAGCTATCAAAAGATTTTGCTTAAGATATTGGCCACTTATGTTAATGAATTTAATTATCTTTATTTTAACTGTTTTTGTTGAAGGTATTTACTTTAACAACTTAACAGCTGGATGGGCTATTCTTAATGCCGCTGCCTTTATTATCGTTCCAACCATTATCTTTAATATATGGGGCAGGGTAACATCTGAAGATATTATCTTAAGTATTCCAATGTTATATATCTTATTCCTTATTTCTTTAGGATATTGTACTTTAAGAGATTTATATTGGATTACATCTGGTTCTGTCGATATGATACCAGCATTCTTAGATGCTTTATTTGTCGTCTTTATTTTTACTTTTATCGAATACGTTCCAGCTTTTATTGTTACTAAATTAAAAAGAGTATCTGATTATAATAAACAAATGGCTCATAAACACCAAAAATAATTGGTGTTTTTTTTATAATTTAAAAAATAAAAAAGGAAATCGCTCTTAAATCAATAATAATTTAATAGGAGGTTTAATATGCGAAAGATAATTTTATTTTTAGTATTGATGTTAATAGGAACTAATGTTTATGCTAGTGGGGATACTTTCTATTATGATAGTGAAAAAGTAAGTGAAATGTGGATAACGAAAGAAAAGGGTGATAACAAAAGGTCAGCTCATCCTTATAAGTTAAAAAGAAGAGGGGATAATACCTATATTTATTGTTTGGAACCTTTTGTTCTTCTTAAAAAGGATGCGACAACTTATATTGAAGATGCGGATTTTACTAAATACAATCTAACGCAAGCACAGCTTGATCGTATCAATTTAATCATATATTATGGTTATGGCTACCGCAATCATACTAGTAATATATGGTATGGTGTAACACAATACTTGGTATGGCAAGAAGTTGATAAAGAAGCTGATATTTATTTTACAAGTGAAAAAGATGGGCCAAGAAAAAAACTTTATACAAAAGAAATAAATGAGATAGAAGCTTTAATTAGTGAACATAAAAAAGAAGCTAATTTTAAAGATACCTATCTTTTATCAACTAATCAAACTTTAGATATTGATAGTAATATTACCTTAGATGATTATGACATTACAGCGGATATACCTTATGAAAAAGAAGGTAATACCTTAAAAATAAGTAATCCTCAAGTGGGGGAATATACTTTTAATTTAGTTAAAAAGAATAATCGTTTTAAGACAGAGTTTCAAATGTTTTATAGTAAGAATAGTCAAAATGTTATCGTCCCTGGTAATAGTCCTATCTATAGTAAAGAGTATAGTTTTAAAATTATTGTCAAGGAAGGAGAGTTAGAATTAACAAAGAAAAGTACGACGACCAATAAATATTTAAAAGGAGCCGTATATGGGGTGTATCAAGATGGAACTTTAATTACAAAAATTAAAACGGATAAAAAGGGTAAGGGTTCTACTAAACTACCTTTTGGTACATATATCATTAAGGAATTAGTGGCTCCAGCGGGATACAAATTAGATAATAAAGAATATCAAGTTATTATTGGCGAGGATAAACTTAAGATAGAACTTAACTTATATGATGAAGAAGATATTTATGAAGTACCCGATACCGGAACTAATTCTATTTTTTATACTCATTTAGGATTAATTATTTTAGGCTCTTTAGGACTTTTATATGTTAAGAAAAAGTATTACATGTATTAGTTTGTTATTTATTGGTTATGGGATTACTTTCTTTGGTATTGATTATCACGATAAATTAGAAGATGCACACGAAAATGAATTATTAACTGCAAAATATTTTGAACGTAAAGTTAGTTCTAAGCCTAAAGATAATCCCTATATTGCCATTTTAGAAATTCCTAAATTAAAATTCAAAAGGGGTTTATATGAAATTAAAGATCCTAAAAGTAAACTAGATAAAAATATTGTTTTTTTAGATAAATCGGATATGCCAGATATGCAAAATAGCCGGGTTATTATTGTTGGTCATAGTGGAGCGACGAGTAATTCTTATTTTAAAAATATTCATAAGTTAAAGAGGAAAGATACAATATATTTATATTACGATAAGATAAAGTACACCTATAAAGTAACTGATCGTTATGACATTATTAAAAATGGAACTCTAGCCTTAGAATCAAATCACGATAAAAAGACTTTAACGCTTGTTACCTGTAAAGGTAATACTAAACAATTAGTTATTATTGCAACATTAACAAAAGAAGAAACCATTTAAAAAAGAGCGTTAATTAGCGCTCTTTTTGATATCCATAATAACAGGTAAAATAATTGGATTACGACCTGTTTTTTCATAGATATATGTTGATAAACTACTTACAAGTTCACTTTTTATTTCATTATAATTAACATGATTATCAATATGACTAGTAATAATATTATTACTAATATCTTCTAATTCTTTCATTAAATCAGCACTATCTTGAATGATGACGAATCCGCGTGAGGTTATATTACAACTACCTAACAATTTATTATTTTTAGTATCAATGTTAGCGATAACTACGACAATGCCATCACTAGACATAAGCTTACGATCGCGCATAACAGCAGATCCGACCTCACCAATGCGGTTACCATCGATATAAACGTCACCTGCTAAAACGGTACCTTCTTGTTTAACTTTACCTTTATCCATTACAAGAACATCGCCATTTTCTAAGATGAAAGTATTTTCTCTTGGAATACCACACTCAACAGCTAAGTCAGCATGTCTTTTTAACATTCGGTATTCACCGTGAAAAGGCATAAAGTATTTAGGATTAAATAGTCTAATCATCAGTTTTAATTCTTCTTCACTACCATGACCTGATGTATGAACATCACTTAAAGAGGTACTTGTACATACTTTAACACCTTGTAAGTATAATTTATTAATAATTTTAGAAATGCTTAAGGCATTACCAGGAATAGCTGATGATGAGAAGATAACTAAATCATCCGATTGTAATTTGATTTGGCGATGACTACCATTGGCAATCCTTGATAAAGCCGCCAGTGGTTCACCCTGTGAGCCGGTACATAATAAACATACTTGATTAGGTGGCAAATGATTAGCTTCTTCCGGTGAGACAAAGATTTCTTTATGTTTGATATATCCTTCGTTTAAAGAAATCTCAATATTGTTTTCCATACTGCGACCAAAGATAGCAATCTTCCGATTATTCTTTTTACAAGTATCGACAATATGTTTTAACCGGTAAATATTAGAGGCAAAGGTAGCAATAATAATGCGGCCATCATGCTCTTTAAATATCTCAGCTAAAGCTTCGTCAACCTTTGATTCACTGGTACTAAAACCGCTATTTAAGGCATTGGTACTATCGCTAAGAAGGAGAGTAACACCTTTAGCGCCAATCGCTGCCATTTTTTGTAAGTTTGACATTGGTCCAATTGGTGTTAAGTCAAACTTAAAGTCACCGGTTGTGACAATAACTCCGTTAGGTGTCGTAATAGCGATACCATGTGAATCAGGGATTGAGTGGGTTGTTCTAAAGAACTCTACGCTCATCGTCTTAAATTTAATTTTTGATTTTTCCGTATAGATAAATAGATTTTTATAATTAATATCACGCTCTTCAAGCTTTTTACGAATTAGACTAACTGCTTGATTTGGGGCATATATAGCTGGAATATTAACTGTTTGAAGTAAATATGGTATTCCACCAATATGATCTTCATGCCCGTGAGTAATAAAAAGTGCTTTTATTTTGTTTTCGTTTTTCTTTAAAAAAGTAAAATCAGGAATAATATAGTCAATACCAGGAAGTTCATTAGATGGGAATGTTATACCGACATCCGTAATAATAATTTCATTATCAGTCATAACGCAATACATATTTTTTCCAACTTCACCTAAACCACCTAAGGCAAAGACTTTTGTTATTCCGTTATCAAAAAACTTCAATCAATTCGCTCCTTTCTTTAAGTTTAAATCAACTATAACATTATACCTTTTTTTTATTCTTTTGTCTATACACAAAAAGTGTAAAGGAAACTTACTGCTTCATTGACTATTATTTAGGGGCGTGTTAGAATGTTTCTAGGATAGGAGTATGGCTATGGAACTAAGAGATGAAGTATTAAGTTATGATCCTGTAATGCGTATTGCTTTAGCTTTTTATGACTTTGTTCGTAACAATAAAGATTGGCATAATCGTCTTCAAAATGTCGTAGCTAATTATAATAAAAATAGTAGTGATTATGATTTCGAATACGATCGCAAATTATATAGTTTTTTCTATCAACACTTGGATGATAAAAATGTGCGGTGCTGCGTTAGAGAGTATAATACTTTCTATGATTTAGCTAAACGTTGTAGCTATATTCTTTTTGATTATAACTTAAATAATGGAAGTATTACGAAGGTCTATCGGTATGGAGAAGAGAAATAATCTCTTTTTTTCTTAAACGACTTTAATTTTCATCACTTTTATAGTAAAATAGATATGTAAACATTAGGTAGGAGGACATTATGGGATTTTTTGGAAAGTTTAAAAATCTCTTTACTTCCAAGGAAGAGCAGCAAGAGGTTGAAGTTTACGATAAAGGTTTAGAGAAAAGCCGTAAAGAGTTTGTTTCTAAAATAACCTTACTTAATACCCGTTATAAAAAAGTTAGTAATGAGTATTTTGAAGAATTAGAAGAAATACTTATTATGGCCGATATTGGTGTCAATACGGTTATGGAGTTTATTGATAAATTAAAAAAACGGGTTAAGCATGAAAATATTGAAGATGTCGATGATTTAAAAGAAATTATCGTTGATGAGATGTTTATCATCTATGTTGATAATGCCATTATGGTAAATAAGATTCAGTATGCTGAAGAAGGACCGACTGTTATCCTTTTTGTAGGTGTTAATGGCGTGGGCAAAACGACAACCATTGGTAAAATGGCAGCAAAGCTTAAAAGTGAAGGGAAAAGTGTTTTATTAGTAGCTGGTGATACCTTTAGAGCTGGCGCTGTTGAACAACTATGTGAATGGGGCGAAAAAACGTCTTGTCCTGTTGTCTATAAAGAAAATGCGGATCCTGCCAGTGTTATGTATGATGGCGTCGATAAAGCCTTAAAAGAGAATTATGATGTTGTATTAGTTGATACCGCTGGCCGTTTACAAAATAAGACTAATCTTATGAATGAATTAGATAAAATTAATCGTGTTATTGGTAAATTAATTCCGGGTGCGCCTCATGAGACCTTATTAGTCATCGATGCGACGACCGGTCAAAATGGTATTAGTCAAGCTAAAGAGTTTCAAAAAATTACCAATATAACGGGTATTGTTTTAACTAAATTAGATGGAACAGCTAAAGGTGGTATTGTCTTAGCCATTAAAGAGGAAGTTGGCATACCTGTTAAATATGTTGGTTTAGGTGAGACAGCTAAAGATTTACAAGTCTTTGATATTGAAAAATATATATATGGATTATTTAAAGATATGTGAGGTAAAAAATGCATAATGTTGAAGTAATTGAAATAAAATCTTTTTCTTTTAAAAATATTAGTTTAAAAGTTCAATTATTTTTATTAGTTGTCTTAATCGGTTGTTTTATCGCTTATTTCTTTGTTGATCCTGACATTATGACACTAATTATATATGGCGTTTTAGCGCTTATGATGTTAGTAATGGCTTATAATAATAAAGTCTATTATAAAAGAAAATATTTGGGCGTTATTTATATCATTTTAAGTATTACACTTATTGTCAATTTGGTGGTTGAACTAATATGGTAGAGGTACGTCTCGGTATTCTTTTTGACTATTATGGTGATTTATTAACCGAGCGTCAGCAAGCATTCTTTAAAGATTATTACTTTGATAATTTAACACTTCAAGAAATTGCTGATAACAATGGTATTAGTAGAAATGCTGTTCATAAAACGCTCGGTGTGATTAGTCAAAAGTTAGAATATTATGAAAAAACTTTGGCTTTAATGAAGAAAGCCGAAAGAATTAGAGAACTCACGCAAGATTTGAGTGCGGATAAAAAAAGAGAACTCGAAGATTTAATATAGATAAGAAGGGTGGATAGCTATGTTTGGAAAGATTGTATATATTAGTGATAATATTGCGCATGTTGAAGTTCCAAAAACAGATGAAGTTGTCGTTAACTTGATGAATAGACATGTTGTTTTTGAGGATGAAGATAAAAAGATACTAGGTGAAGTTGAAGATATTTCTCCCGAAGTTATGAAAATTAGATTTTTAGGTGAACTTACTAAAGATAGTTTTATTGGTGGTGTTTTAAGAAAGCCTAATTTAACGGCTAAAACACGACTTATCAATGAGGAAGAGTTAAAAATCATTATGGGTGATCCCGGTGAAGGGTCATTCGTTTTAGGGGTTAGTCCTCTATATGATGAGATGCCAATTAACATTAATATTAATGAAGTTTGTAGTAACCATTTAGCTATTTTTGGTAATACTGGTAGTGGTAAATCATATGGTGTTGCTAGATTTATTCAAAGCTTATTCTATGATCCAAAGTTTGTCCCACTACGATCTAATTTTATGATTTTTGATGCTTATGGTGAGTATCACAATGCATTTAGAAATTTAAGTCAAGTTAATCCTAATTATAACTTTAAGTTTTATACGACCAATAAGTCTCAATTAAAAGAGGGGGGCGAACTTTTACGTATTCCTCTTTGGTTATTAGGTGTTGATGATTATGCTTTACTTCTTAATGCTGAAAAGCACTCACAATTACCAATTATTGAAAGAATGATTAAGCTTGTCCGCGTTTTTGCCACGGAAGGAGATATTAGTACTAGATATAAGAACCATTTGATTGCCAAAGCTATTATGGATATTATGTATACGAATCAAACGTCAGCTAGTAAAAGAAACGATATCTTCTCTATCTTAGCTAGTTGTTCAACGCAACAATTTAATCTTGAAGCTCCGGTTCAAGGTATTGGATACGTTCGAAAGTTCCGTGATTGTTTCTTAATTGATACGGCTGGGCAATTTACCGAAAGTGTTTTAGTAACGCAATATATTACATCATTCATTGATGAGGAATTAGAGAAATATGAGCCAACAGCTAATCATTTTTTTACGCTAGATGATGTTGAAAAAGCCTTACAATTTACTTTGATTTCTGAAGGTTTACTTCGAAATGAAAAATTATATAATGAAGCTATTACTTTAAAAGTTCGCCTTCATGCTTTAGCAGTTGGAGAAAATAAAGAGTTCTTTAACTATCCTCAATATATAACAATGGAAAATTATATAGCTTCTTTAGTTACTTATAATAATAAAAAAGCACAAATTGTTAACTTTAACTTAGAGGATGCGGATGACCGTTTGTCTAAAACAATCGTTAAGATTTATGCTAAATTGTTCTTTGATTTTACTAAACGTTTAAATGAAAGAGCATCTATCCCATTCCATCTAGTTTTAGAGGAATCTCACCGTTATGTTCAAAATGATAACGATAACTTCTTACTTGGTTATAACATTTTTGAACGTATCGCTAAAGAGGGCCGTAAGTTTGGTATGTTGCTTTTCTTAATTTCTCAGCGTCCCGTTGAATTATCTGAAACAGTTATCTCTCAGTGTAGTAACTTCTTAATCTTTAAGATGACGCACCCAAGAGATCTTGAATATATGGAAAAGATGTTACCAAATATGAGTGCTGAAATTATGGAAAAACAAAAGAGTTTACAGCCAGGTACTTGTGTCGCTTTTGGTCGAGCATTTAGTATTCCAATGATTGTTAAAATGCCACTTCCAAATCCAGAACCATATAGTACAAATGCCGATATCGTCGGCCGTTGGACACAATAAAAAGAGGAGAGCTAGTATGAATGAAAATGAACAAGTCGTAAGTAATGATACAAATTTATCCGGTGTAGCTAGTCAAGAGGTAACTTATAATTCTAATGAAATTAATGCTAATATGAGCTATCAACAGCCTCAAGCCTATATGCCTGTAAATAATAATCAAATGTCCGTACCAGGGTATAATCAACCAATGGATCAACAATATCCTGCTACTCCTGTTAAGAAGTTTAACAAAAAATTACTTCTTTTATGGCTTATCCCTGTTGGTTGCTTTCTTGGCGGTTTTGCTTGCCTTATGATTAATACTATTGCTCGTGCTTCCACTGAATATTATGAGCCAGCCTTTATTAATAATGTGTTATCTATAATGCATCTTCTTTTATGGTTTTTAACCTTACCAAGCTTGGTGGTTGTAACTATTGTTTTTGCTATTAAAGTAAATAAATAGAAAGTGTCAAAAAACACTTTCTTTTTTTATAAACACTAACATATATTAAACTATGAATAATTTAATTGCCCATCGTTCGCTTGACAAGCATCAGTATCCCGAAAATAGCCTTTTAGCTAGTCTTTTTTGCCTTAAACAAAAATATATTTTAGGCATAGAAATTGATGTTCGGCTGACTAAAGATAAAAAGTTTATTATGTATCATAATTATTTATATAATTTAAAGAGAATTACCAATTTAAAATATAAAGAATTAGCTAATATTGATAAGCTAGAGGATTTGTTAAAGCAGATTAAATCTCCAAAAATAATTTTACTTGATCTTAAATGTGAAGATATCAATGTTGATGATTATTTAAAAAGACTTTTACGCCTTTTAAAAAAGTATCCTCTAAATTATTATTTATGTTCTTTTAATTATGATTTAACTAAAAAACTAGCTAGGTTGACAAATTATCCGGTTGGTTTATTTATTAGTGATTTAATCAATAAAAAGAAGAATTATAATCATTTATCTTTCTTAGCTTTATCTCGTCATAGTTATTTTGATATTCCTTTTGATACGAAAATGGTTTGGACAGTTAATGATACCAAAGCAATTTATAAATATCAATATATTATAACAGACAAGCCTTATTTATTATCGTAGTAAGATGCTTTTTCGGTTATAATCATTGCTTTAGAATCAATTAATTTAATAAGTCTAACTAGTGAGAATTTCTTTTTTCTAGGAATCATAATAAGTAAGACTTTCTTTTTATCATTTACTCCCTCGCCATCAATTGTTGTAACTTGATAATTTAAAGACCGAAGACCATCAATTAATTTGTTGTCATTCTCGGTAATACAAGTAATCATATTCTCACCCAAAGCTATTTTTTCTTCAATAAGACAACCTAAATAAGAACCAGTAAAACAGCCGAGGGCAAAAGCGACGATTTTAAATGGCTCGCTTGTAAAATTACGTAATAGGGCCACTGTTGCATAAATCCAAATAACAGCAATAAAGATATTTAAAATCGCGCCTAATAATTTCTTTTGATTAGCGATAACAATAATTCTAATCGTCGTTAAAATGTTTTCTAAAGTTTTGGCTCCAAAAATCAATATATATTGCACATTCTCACCATTTTTATTATTGGATTAAATGGTATTTATATACAAAAAGATAGATTTTTTAATACTTAAAATGTTATAATGAGATGTAGGTGATAATATGTTTGAAAGTTTAGGCGATCGATTACAATCAGCTGTTAATAAAATTAAAGGCTATGGTAAAATTACCGAGGATAATATCAGTGACGTAACAAGAGAAATCCGCCTTGCTTTACTAGAAGCCGATGTTAACTATAAAGTTGTTAAAGAGTTTATTAATAATGTTAAAGAAAAAGCCTTAGGGGAAGAGGTAGCAAAATCTTTAAAACCCGGTGAGATGTTTGTTAAAATTTTAAAAGATGAACTTGTTGATCTTTTAGGTGGCGATGATGCACCTCTTTATATGAGTGGTCATCCATCTGTTTTAATACTTGTCGGTTTACAAGGTAGTGGTAAAACGACAACGATTGGTAAACTAGCTCTTCGCTTACGAAAAAAGGAAAAAAAGCGTCCTTTATTAGTTGCCTGTGATGTTTATCGTCCAGCGGCTATTGATCAGTTAAAAACATTAGGACGAGAACTTAATATTGAGGTTTATTCCGAAGGTAAGGGTAATCCTGTTGAAATAAGTAAAAATGCCATTAAGTACGCTAAAGAAAATAATTATGATTATGTTTTAATTGATACGGCTGGTCGTTTACATATCGATGAAGAGTTGATGGACGAATTAAACAACATTAACTCCGAAGTAAATCCCGATGAGGTTCTACTAGTTATCGATAGTATGACCGGTCAAGATGCGATTAATGTTATTGAGGGCTTCAATAATAAGTTACCTCTTACGGGCGCTATTTTAACGAAGTTAGATGGCGACACTAGAGGTGGTGCGGCTTTATCCATTCGTCATCTTACTAATGTTCCAATTAAGTTTATCGGTATTAGTGAAAAATTAGATGGCTTAGATGAGTTCCATCCTGACCGGATGGCTTCTAGGATTCTTGGTATGGGCGATCTTATGACGATGATTGAAAAAGCGGAAGATGTCATTGATCAAGATGAAGCAATGAAAACGGCTAAAAGAATGCAGGAAGGGAAATTTGACCTTGAAGACTTTTTAAGTGCCTTAAAGCAAGTTAAAAAGTTAGGACCTTTAGAAAATTTAATTAAAATGATGCCGGGCATGCCAAAAGAAGCTCGTAATTTAAAAGTTAATCCTAAAGATATGGCCCATATTGAAGCGATTGTTTTATCGATGACCCCATATGAACGAAGACATCCAGAATGCCTTAAGAATAGTCGTAAAATCCGCATATCTAAAGGATGCAATCGTCCTGTCGAAGAGATTAATCGTCTTCTTAAACAATTTGAAGAGATGAAAAAAATGATGAAAATGATGAAAAATGGGAAAATGCCATTTTAAAGTGTAGTAATACACTTTTTTTATTGTTAATAATGCCTTAAAAAATGTCAGACGTTAACACTTGCTAGACGTTATAATCTTGCCTATTTACTAACTCTATGTTATCATTATTACAATAGGGTAGTGGTGTGATGAACAAAGATTTTCAACTGATGACTGAGGAAGAAATTCTTCAAAGTTTAAAAACAAATATTACTGGTCTAACCGATAATGAAGCGAGTGAAAGACTGTTTTCTTATGGATTTAATGAACTACCTAAAAAGAAAAAAGATGGTATCATTAAAATCTTTTTTATGCAATTTTTAAATGCCATTACAATGATTATGATTGCGGCCGCTGTTTTATCTTTTCTAATTCATGAATATACTGATGCGATAGCCATTATTTTTATCATTATGGCGGATGCGATTATGGGTACTATTCAAGAATGGCGCGCTAATAAAAGTGCGGAAGCTTTAGCTAATATGATTCGGATGAAAACAACCGTCTTAAGAAGTGGTAAGGAAGAAGAGATTGATGCTGCTTATTTAACTTTAGGTGATATTGTATCTTTGCAATCCGGAGATAAAGTACCAGCTGATGGTCGTATTTTAGAGTGTAATAATTTAACGATTGACGAATCTGTTTTAACGGGTGAATCTTTAGCTAGCAATAAAACTGATGATATCCCCCTTGAGGTAAAACCAGTGAGTGATGCTAAAAATATGTTATATGCAGGTACTAGTATCTTAACTGGTCGGGCAAAAGCCGTTATCATCGCAACTGGAGCGAATACCGAAATTGGTAAAATTGCTTCTAAAGTTATTAATACGGAAGATACGCCATCGCCACTTACTATTAGAATGAACAAGTTTACAAAACAAATTAGTATTTTAATAGTTATTATTGCCGTTTTATTAATCTTTCTTCTTTTAGGTAAAGATTATACTTTAGATGAGATTTTTATGTCTGTGGTTGGTCTTGCTGTCTCAGCTATGCCAGAAGGGCTTCCTTTAGCTTTAACGCTTGCTTTGACAATTGGATCAAGTCGGATGGGCCGTCGTAATGTTATTGTCAAAAAGTTAAATGCTGTTGAATCTCTTGGTAGTTGTACTGTTATCGCTAGTGATAAAACAGGGACTTTAACGGTAAATGAGCAAACAGCTAAAAAGATTGTCTTACCTAGTGGGGATACCTTTGAAGTCTCCGGAACGGGGTATAATGATACGGGTAAAATTATGGGACCCCAAGCTTTAATGCCCCAAGCTTTAACGCTTGCTAAATTAGGTTATTTAAATAATGAAGCTGGTCTTACTTATGAAGATAATATGTGGCTTAGTTATGGTGATAGTATTGATGTTGCTTTCTTAGCTTTAGGAAAAAAGGCACATCTAAACCTTGATAACTATCAGAAATTAGGGGGCATCCCTTATGAGTCTGAGAATAAGTATTCGGCTATTTATTTTCAAAATAATGATGATGTTATGTGTACCGTCAAAGGCTCTTTAGAAACAGTTTTTACTTTTTGTGATAAGATGCTTGTTGGAAACCAAGTTGTCCCACTTGATAAAGATGTCATTTTAAAACAAAATGAGGCTTTAGCTCGTGATGGATACCGGGTTATTGCTTTAGCCGCTAATCAAGCTAAATCTTTTTCAAAGAAAGCTAATTATACAGAGGATGATATCCCATCACTTGTTTTCTTTGGCCTTGTTGCTTTTATTGATCCTATTAGGGAAGAAGCTAAAGCTTCAATTAAAAAATGTAAGAAAGCCGGTATTAGAGTTGTTATGGTAACGGGTGATCACCCCCTAACAGCTTATAGTATTGCTAGAGATTTAGGATTAACAAATACTTATGATGAAGTAGCAACCGGCGATGATATTGCTGAAGCCTTAGCGCTTGGTCATGATAGTTTTGATAAATATGTAAATACTAAAAGAGTATTTACGCGTGTAACACCTCTTCAAAAACTTGAAATTATTGAAGCTTATAAACGAAATGGTGAGTTTGTCGCTGTAACCGGTGATGGCGTAAACGATGCTCCTGCTATTAAAGCTGCTAACATTGGTATTGCGATGGGAAGTGGTTCTGATGTTGCGAAAGAAACAAGTAATATGATTATTATTGATGATAATTTTATGTCGATTGTATCGGGTATTGAAGAAGGACGTAATGCCTATGCTAATATCCGTAAGGTTGTTTATATGTTAGTATCGTGTGGTTTAGCGGAAGTATTATTCTTTAGCTTATCCATTTTATTAGGTTTACCAATGCCCCTAGTAGCTGTCCAATTATTGTGGCTTAACCTTGTTACGGATGGTTTACAAGATCTTGCTTTATCCTTTGAGAAAGAAGAAGAGGATACAATGAATGAAAAACCTCGTAGTCCAAGTGAACCATTATTTGATAAATTGTTAATTCAAGAAATAGCTGTATCAGGATTATTCATTGGCCTTATTGTTTTCCTTGTTTGGTTCATCTTATTAAAAGAATTCAATATGGACACGACTCTAGCAAGAGGTTATATTATGGCTCTTATGGTATTTATGCAAAATATTCATGTCTTTAATTGCCGCAGTGAGAAAAAATCTACTTTCAAAATTAGTTTAGCTAGTAACTGGTTTGTATCTATCGCTGTTTTCTCATCAATCGGTTTACAGATATTAATTATGGAGGTACCATTCTTAAGCCATTTCTTAAGTACAGAAAGTATTCCGGTTAACCATTTAATTTTACTATTACTAGCGGCTTTACCAATTTTAGTAGTAATGGAATTATTTAAATTATTAAAAAGATCCAAAGAGGCATCATAAATGTTTGATATTGAAGATTTTGTAATTGTTAATCGTGGTTTGAAACGAGAGGTAAATCAAGATAATATCTATGTGAATGGCTTTAGTTTACCACTTCATAATGATGGCTTTGATAATTATCAAAAAAAGATAAATAGTTCCTCAAATAAACTTATTTATGGCGTGTTTGATGGGGTTGGTGGCTTAATTAAAGGGGAAGATTCTTCTTTTAAAGCGACCCATAATATCAATTTCAAAAAAGATATACCTTCTTTTTTGAAAGAGGCGAATTACGCTATTATAAAAAATAATCAAGAAGAAAAAATTAAAAGTGGTTCGACTGCATCTATTATAATGATTAAAGGAAATAAACTGGCAACTTACGAAGTTGGTGATAGTCCCATCCTTATTTATTCTAAAGGGCATCTAAAAAAAGTGGTGGATGAAAAAAATCCTAAATTGCTTAATAATTATTTAGGTAAAGATGAAAAGCTTAAAATAACAACGAATTTTTATCGCCTTCATCACAATGATCGCATTGTTATATGTTCTGATGGCCTTACTAATAATGTTTTAGAAGAAGATATTTTAAAGGTTATTAGTTCCAGTAAAGATGCATCATATATAACTAAAAAGCTTTTAAACTTAGCTTTACTAAATGGTGGGAATGATAATATTTCAATTATTACACTTGTCGTTAAAAGAAATTACTATATGCTTGTTTTGTTTAGTATTATGCTTCTTTTAATACTTATCATTATTATACAAGTTATTATTCTTCTTTCGATTTAATTAAATGTAGATTTGAGTATCGGATTTTTCTGGGTATTAAATTATAAAAGAATTAAAAAGGAAAATAAGAAAAGGAGTGAGAATTATGAAAGAAAAAATTGTGTTGAAAAGTGTGAATCCTGAAGAATATGGTGATATCGAAGTTGAATGTCGCGTTTTAGAAAGAGCTGACATACCAGCTTATATCGATACCATTCCGGACACGGAAAAGTTTATGGGTGTTAAAGTAGCGCCTGTTGCGGCTAGACTTGCTACCCCAGGGGAAGTAATTCATACCACGCTTACAACCGAAATTGGTGGTAGATTATATATGTTATCTGAAGAATCTAATACAGCTAGAGAAGGGGATTATGTTGTTACTAATGTTGGTAGTACTTCTAACGAACAATATATTGTTCGTGGAGAGAAGTTTGCAAAAACATATGAAGCTAATGCTGATGGAACTTTTACCCCTGTTCCTGATCCTAGAATGTTAACAAGAGTGCCTGAAAATATTATGTTTACAACATCTTGGGGTGCTCCAGCTATATGTTTAGCTGGATCATACCTTGTTACTTATGGTCCAACATCATTTAATACGCTTGAAAAAGATGCTTATGCTAAAACATATAAACCTTATGTTCCAACTGTTCCACAAAAAAGCTAATAGTCTAATCTATTAGCTTTCTTTTGGCATAGACATTCGTACATTCCTCTTTAGGGTTTTATCATATTATAGATTAGATAAGGAGGATTTGTATGTTTAATCGAAATTGCTGTCAAAAAAATAATATGTTTAGATGTGGTTGTGGGGAAAGAGAAGTAGCTAATCAAGTTATTGAACCAACAATAACTAAATGTGTTCAAAAAGATTTCTACCATGAGGTACCCCATATTTGTCCAATTCATACGCATGTAATTAATCGTCATATTTATAATCATACTTATACACCACAATATACTTGTTCTGAGGAAAACCAAGTTGTTAACAACGATTGTGGAAAATGTAGTGGCTTTATGAATCAACGCTACTAAGGTGTTTGGCGACAAATACCTTTTTTATGTATAAAAAAAGGGTTACCCCTTTAATTATTTTCAATATAGTAAGCATAGTATTCATCAAAAGTAATGTTGCTATCATGAATAATGGTAGCGGCATCAACACCAACATAACGATAATGCCATGACTCATAGGTATATCCCGTTATGTTTTCTTTTTCATTTGGATATCTTAAAATAAAGCCAAAATTGTGTGCATTATTTTGAAGCCAACTAAAGGCATCAGTGCTTTCAAACTGAGATCCGGTTACACCATAAGTTGTAATGTCAACCGAAAGACCGGTTTGATGTTCTGAATGTCCGGGACGCGCGGCAACACCATCTGTATACGCTTGACCATGGTTTTTTAAATATTGGTTATAGACTTCTTCTTGTTCTTTATAAGAACGATAAGCCGAATTAATAATTAGCGTTATACCTTCCTCTTTAGCGGCATTAAACATATCGATAAAAGCGTTATAAGCTTCATCTCTTAATTTAACATTGGTGCCGTAAGCATACCAGTTTTTAACATCAACTAAATCTTCTGGTTCATAATCACTAGGTAGTTTATAAAATTTATTGTTAATCATTAAAATATCTTTACTTAAATCGGTATCTTTAATATGACTATACCATTCTTCGTTAGCGCCAGCATTAACCATTGTAACAACCTCATTTGATGAGGCATTTAAGTGATCATTATAGTATTTAACATAATCTTTAAGTTTATTTTTTATATAATAACCTTCCGTAATGATATCAATGTAGACTCTATCATACTCTTCCTCGAGTAAACTATTCATAAAATCTTCATCAGTTTTCTTTTGTAATAAAGAAACTTCTTCTTTGTTATATCCTTGTTGTAATAGTTTGTATTCAATTGTTTTACGATAGTTTAATTCATTAACCGTTTTAACAATGAAAATGATAAGGACAATTAGTAATATAATTGAACATACTAAAACGATTACGGGTTTCTTTTTTAATTTTCTTCCTTTCATAGTATCCTCCGTTATTTTTATTATACCTCAAAAACCTTAAAAATAATACATAAATTAAAGGATGGGTTAGTTATAAACCAAGGATATTTTCATATATATTATTAGAGGTGGATATGAAAAAAATCTTGTTTTTATTTATTTGTTTATTTTTATTTATAGGTAGTGCTTTAGCAAAAGAAGATAATTCTTTATCGCCCAAAGCTAAAAGTGCGATTATTATGGAAGCGGATAGTGGGGAAGTTTTATATCAATATAATGCCCTTGCCAAATTAGCACCCGCTTCGATGACCAAAATGATGAGCTTAGTTTTAATTATGGAAGCGATTGATAAAGGCGTTATTAAATATGATGAGATGGTTACCGTAAGTAAGAATGCTTCTGATATGGGTGGATCACAAATATTACTTGAAACCGGTGAACAGATGAGCGTTGATGATCTTCTTAAAGGAATTACGGTAGCGAGTGGGAATGATGCGGTTGTCGCGCTTGCAGAAAAAATTGCTGGTACCGAAGATAATTTTGTTAAAATGATGAATGATAAAGCTAAAGAGTTGGGTTTAAAAAACACTAACTTTAAAAATTGTCATGGACTGGACGCTAAAGATCATTATTCAAGTGCTTATGATATGGCTATTATTGCCAAAGAATTAGTTAAACATCAAAAAATATTAGATTATAGTTCCATCTATGAAACATACTTAAGAAAGGGAACTGATAAACAGACTTGGCTTGTTAACACCAATAAATTAGTGCGTTTCAAGCAAGGCGTTGATGGCTTAAAAACCGGCTATACAGCGGCATCTGGCTATTGCCTTACTGCAACTATGAAAAAAGATAATATGCGGATTATTGCCGTTACGATGGGTGAACCTAGTAGTGACGTGAGAAATGATGAAGTAAGTGGAATGTTAGATTATGCTTTTGCGCAATATGCGATGAATACCCTTTATAATAAAGGAACTATTGTTGATAATATTAAATTAGAAAAATCTGATATGGAAAATGTTGATGTCGTTCCTTTAGAAGATGCTAAAGTATTATATAAGAAAACGGATGGCAAGAAAGATATTCAAACCGAAATTAAATATGATAAAATCAAAAAAGAAATAAAGGTTGGTGATGTGATCGGTGAACTTATCTTAAAAGATGGAGATAAGAAGATAAAAAGTGTTCCTTTAACGGTTAATAAAAATGTTGGTAAAGCTAGTTTTATAGATTTACTTATACGGTATTTTAAAGATATGATTACAGGTAATATCAAAATAAATTAACTCTTTTTATTTACCATTAGTTATGATATAATTATCGTAATGAAGGTGGATATATGCAAAGTAAACGAAAGAAAAGACGTGTTAAAAGAATTGTAACATTAGTTATTGTCTTATTAATTTTAGGTGGTTTTGGATTTGCTGGTTATAAAGTTTATGATATGATTAAAACGCATATTGAGGAAGAAAAGAATGCTTGGAAGATTGAAATAATCACCGAATCGGTTAATGTTAGAAATGATCATAATGCTATTGCTCCCCACTATGGTAAAGCTTATAAGGGTGAAGTTTTTAAAGTCGTTGAAACATATCGCGATGATAAAAAGTTTGTCTGGTATAAGGTTAAGTTCCGTGGCGATATGGAAGCTTGGATAGCGAGTGATCGAAATAATCCTTATGTTAAAGAGATAAATAATAAAGAAATTGAAGAGGCCGAAGAGTCATCGGAACATCCTTTTGAATATGTGAAACCGGATGTTAAATTCTTCTCTGAAGATTATTATGTCAAAGACATTAATAGTATTACCACGGATCATTTAGATATTTATGATGATTCGGATTATACGATTAAATATGAAGTCTATTATGAAGAAAAACCACTCGACCGGGATGAACCACAATATTGGATTCAATGGGTTGTTACTGATGAGTTTGGCAATACAACAAAGAAAGTACAAAGAATAATTTTTGAGGTCGAACCCCAAAAGGGAACGGTTAAAGATTTTAAAAAGATGAAAAGATAACTAGGGTTAGTTATCTTTTTAAATTGACTTTCTAATTCTTTGATGATAGAATGATGATGTTTGATAAGGAGTGGGAAAATGAAGTTATCAAGAAATCATTTACAACGCTTAAAGGTAGTTTGTCTAAATAGGGAATTACTCATTTCCCATTTTAACCATAGATTGTAGCTACCTTTAGGTAGCTATTTTTTATGGAGGTGAATTATGAAAGGATTAAAAGAATTTAAACCTTTAGTCAAACTGATTAAAGAAGAAAAAGTTAAAATTATTATTGCTAGTATATGTATTTTCGCATCCGGCATTTGTGAAATATTCACCGGCTACTTAAATGGTGCGGCTATTGATGCCCTAACCGTTGGTGATGTTAAAAAATCGATTTTATATCTACTAGCTTATTTACTCTTGTCGGTAACAATGGGGTGCTTTTTACTTTATATCGCTAATGCTATTTTACATAAAGCCGAAAGTTCTCTAACGCGTAAATTGGGTTATTTTACTTATAAAAAATCCCTTAATCTTCCGGCCGTTGCTTTCGAACAAAAATCAAGTGGAGAGATTATTAACCGGATTACCAATGATGCTGATTCTTTAAGTTTTTCCTTTGGTAGGCTTTTAGATGTTGTCTCATATCTTGTTGGATCCGTTTTAATCGGTATATACGTTTTCTTTAATTCATGGATTGTTGGTGTTGAAATATTATTTTTTGTTCTTATTCTTTTCTTTGTTTTAAAACATTATAATCCATTACTTAAAAATATTCATAAGGAAAGAAAACAGGAACAAGATCATTTTACATCGTTAGTTACAGAATCGATTCGGGGTATTAGAGAGATAAAAACACTCGGTATTAAAAATAGTTTACTAGTTGATATGCGAACTATTATCCACCGCATTTATGATAAGTCAACGAAAGAAATTGATATTAATAAAGAGTTTGAAATTGTCTCACGTTTACTTAAGTCATTATTAGAAGTTGGCGTCTTTATTACCTGCGCTATTTTGGTTTATACAGGTGAAGTAACATTTACTTTCTTTATTGCTATGACTTATTATATTTATCGTTATACGTGGTTTTTGGAAAGTATGACGGATTTAAGTCAAACTTATCAAAAATTGGTTGTCTCTTTAGGCCGCGTTAATGAAATATTAGAAAATCGTCTATATGAAGATGACGCTTTTGGCGATAAGATAATCAAAGATATCAAAGGAGTAATTGAGTTTAAAGATGTCACTTTCTCTTATCCTGATGAAGAGGTTACCCTAGAAAACTTCAATCTAAAATTAGAACCTAAAAAGAAAATTGCTATTGTCGGTAAATCGGGTCAAGGTAAATCAACTCTTTTCAACTTAATAACTAGGATATTTGATCCAACATCCGGTCAGATTTTATTAGATGATATTGACCTAAAAGATTTAAGTGAAGACGAATTGCGTAAGCAAATATCGATTATTCGGCAAGAACCATTTATTTTTAATCGAACGATTAAAGAAAACTTTGAATTAATCAAGCCGGATATAACGATTGATGAAATAAGAAAGTATACCAAAATGGCTTATTTAGACGATTATATTATGTCTTTGCCTAAGCAATATGATACGATTTTAGGCGAAGGGGGCGTTAACTTATCCGGTGGTCAAAAACAACGATTATCAATTGCTAGAACCTTATCAAAACAAAGTCGGGTCATCCTTTTTGATGAAGCGACAAGTGCCCTTGATAACGATTCTCAAAACTATATTAAACGGGCCATTGATGATTTAGTAAAAGACCATACCGTCATTATTGTTGCTCATCGTCTATCAACAATTATTGATGCCGATGTTATCCATGTTGTCGATGGGGGACGTGTCATTGCTTCTGGTACCCACGAACAGTTACTTGATGAAAGCCCAATCTATAAAACATTATATGAAACGGAAGCATTAAATTAATTTAAGAAAGTAGCTTTTTACTTTCTTTTTTCTTGTCTAACATTATTGATAAATATACTTTTATATGATAGAATTATAGTATATAGGGTAGAGGATGATTTATGGATAAGTATGTTCCTGATATCTATCAAAAAGATATATACACAATCAATTATGATCAGTTATATGCTCGGGGCATTAGATGCCTCTTGTTTGACCTAGATAATACGCTTGTCCCTATAGATGTAAAAACACCACCAAAGGAAGTAAAAGACCTTTTTGATTCTTTAAAAGCGAAAGGCTTTAAAATCATTCTTTTTTCTAATAGTTTAAAGAAACGTTTACGTCCTTTTAAAAATGGTTTAGAAGTTGATTGTTGTCCGATGGCCTGTAAACCACATCCTCGAAAATTCTTATCAATTATTAAGGTTTACAATCTAAAATTTAGTGAAGTGGCTATTATCGGCGATTCAATAACCGATGATGTTTATGGTGGGAATAATGTTGGTATTACAACAATTTTAATTGAGCAGTTAGCGCCTAAAGAATTTTTCTTTGCTAAACTAAGAAGGAAAAGGGAAAAGAAAATATTAAAACGTTTACGTTTACAAAACCTTTTCACTAAAGGAAGATACTATGAGTAAATGTATAGGTTGTGGAGCGCCTCTTCAAATTGAAAGCCCCGATATGGTTGGATATACTAAGTCCCTTGATAACTTATTATGTGAACGTTGTTTTCGCATTAAAAATTATAGTGACTACAAAATTGTTATTAAAACAAACAACGATTTTTTACCTATTTTAAATAAGATTGCTGTCACATCATCATTAGTTGTCTTGGTTGTGGACTTATTCCATATCCCTCGGACGCTTGAGGCTTTAAAACAATATTTACCAAATGATGTTCTTTTAGTTCTAACAAAACGCGATCTTCTTCCACGTTTTGCTTATGATGTTAAATTAAAAGAATACTTTAAAAGATATTCATTAAATGTTGTTGATACCATTATTATTAGCAGTATGAAGAATTATCATTTTGATACGCTGATAGCTAAAATTAGAGAATATCAAAAAGATAAAAACGTGTATGTTGTAGGCTTTACTAATGCTGGTAAATCAACGATGATCAATCGTCTTATATACAATTATGGTAGTACTAGTCCTAATATTACAACTTCGTTTTTGCCAACGACGACCATTGACACGATTGAAATTGCTTTAGATGATGATTTAACACTAATTGACACACCTGGCTTATTAGAAGAGGGTAACATTATTAATTATATTGATCCTGATATTATGAAACAGATTACACCACAAAAAGAGATAAAGCCAATTACTTATCAAATCAAAGAAAAGCAGACCATTGTGGTTGATGATTTTGTTAGAGTTGATTGTTATGAAGAAAATAGTCTTACATTTTATATGGCTAATGCATTAGAATTTAGACGTATTTTTAAAGAGACTGATGCTTTAACTAATTTAGAAAAACATCATTTAAAAGTATCAAATAATAATGATATTGTTATTTCAGGTTTAGGGTTTATTAAGGTTGTAAATGAAGGAGTATTTGATATATACACCATCAAAGGTGTTGATGTATATACGCGTGATGCTTTGATTTAAGTATAAGGAGGAAAATATGAATAACGAGGAATATGAAAAAGAGAAAGAAAAAATGCGCCGCGAAATTTTAGATGAGATGGAAAAGGATCAAATGCGCAAAGAGATTCTTGATGAATTAAACACTAAAGGCAGAGAAAATCCTAATAGTGGTAGTGAGACTATTCAATCCTTTGGTCAAGCAAAGAAAAAGTCAACAGTAAGTTTTAGTAAAGAAGCAAAGAGTGAGGAATCAGAAGAAAAAATTGATGATGATAACGTTCCAGCTTTAGAGGCTATCAGTATAACGCCAAAGCAATCTATGTCAAAAGTTAGCAAAGTTATGATTGGTGTATCTTTGGTGTTGGTTATTGTGGCCATTGCTTGTTTCCCTCTTATTTATGATAAAGCTAATGATTTCTTTGCTAAATTAGGAAATAGTGATTATATTCCTATACCAGATGAACCAGAAAAACAATATGACAAAATAACAATGGATAGTGAAGTTGTTAAAAATTTAAAATATCCAGTTATGCATAACGATCCAGCAACCAAGGATACATATTTTAGTAAAGATAAAATATCAACTAGTGATTTTACGAATAATGATTTACTATATAGATCTTTACTAGATGTTTTAGAAGGAAATATGGCACCATATAGTGGTAAATATAGTGGTAAATATTGTGGATCTGGAGCGACCAAAGTTTCTTTAGATGGCGATTATCTTGAACTTCGTTTAACGGGACTTTTTAGCCGTAATGTTAATTATACTTTAACTGATTTTACTGTTCCAATGAATAGGTTAGATACAAAATATGTTGGCAATTGGAAATATGATGCTAAAAATAACCGCTTTATCTATTATGGTTGTGGAACAAAAACAAAAACAAATTTAAATTACTATGATATTAGTGTTCCTTATGAAGTATCAACTTCTGAAAAGAATGTTAATCTTTATGTTGATAGTTATGTAGCTTTTGCTCTTGTTAATACTAAAAGCAAAGAATATATTTTATATAAAGATGCTGCCTATACGGAAGAATTATCACGTGGTACTTTAAAGACTAATGATGCTTCAGAAGAATTAAAGACAGTGGTTAAAGATATGGATAAAGCTAGCATTAATAAATATAAGTATACATATACAATTGAGGGTTGCCCATATTTAGATTATTGCTTTGCCAGTGGAGAGTGGGTTAAATAATGATTAACAACAATCTTACTAGCGGTAATGCTTTCCAACAGCGGCAACAATATATTAGAGCTAACAATGAACTTCGTCATGGAACAGATGCTAGTGTTTATGTTGAAGGCAATAAGCAGAAAGTTGAACTAGATAGAAAACTAGAAGAAATATCTATTAATACCGATTCGGCTATCAGTGGTCGGGTTGTTCGCCAAAACATTTTAAATGCTTCGGCATCTGGGGAAGCAGCAGCAACACCAGTTGTCGTTGATACTTCTGTAGGCGAAGAAGCTAAAGCTCGTAATGAACGAATGAAAGAAGCGGAAGACAATCCTATTATAAAATCGGCACCAAGTTATGAGAAACAAACTGGTAGAGTTGTAAATCCTGGTAGCCAAGTGGCTAAATCATTTCAAGGAATGGGACCTGCGGGTCCAAATCCTTTTAGGCATAATAATTTTTAAAACATTTGATGTATATCAAATGTTTTATGTTATAATATAACCGTTTGAGGTGGTACTATGGATAAAATTATCATCAAGGGAGCAAGAGAAAATAATCTTAAGAATATTAACTTAGAACTTCCTAAAAATAAATTAATTGTTATGACTGGTGTCAGTGGTAGTGGTAAGAGTAGCCTTGCTTTTGATACGATTTATGCTGAAGGCCAAAGACGTTATGTCGAATCCCTTAGCGCCTATGCTAGGCAGTTTTTAGGTGGTACGGAAAAACCGGATGTCGATTCGATTGAAGGCCTTAGTCCCGCGATTAGTATTGATCAGAAGACAACGAATAAAAATCCTCGTAGTACAGTGGCTACAGTTACAGAGATATATGATTATCTCCGTCTTTTGTATGCTCGAATTGGTGTTCCATATTGTCCTATTCATCATAAACCGATAACGAGTCAGTCGATTGAAGAGATGACTAATCAAATTTTAAAATTAGATATTGGAACGAAGATTAGAGTTTTAAGTCCCGTTATTTATGGTGAGAAGGGGACTCAAAAAGACTTGTTAGATGATTTACGAAAAGATGGTTATGTCAGAGTTATCGTCGATGGTGTCGATTATGATTTATCGGAAGAAATAACTTTAGAAAAAAACAAGAAACATAATATCAGTATTGTTGTAGACCGGTTAGTTATTAAAGAAGATATTCGTAGTCGCTTGTATGAAGCAATTGAAATAGCGGCTAAAGAAGCGCATGGTAAAGTTGTCATTGATGTTGTTGGTGGCGAAGAAATTATCATGAGTGAAAAATATGCATGTCCAGAATGTGATTTTTCATTACCAGAATTAGAGCCACGGATGTTTTCCTTTAATGCCCCATATGGTGCTTGCCACGATTGTAATGGTCTTGGTGTTAAATTAAAACTTGATGTTGATCTTTTAATACCTGATAAAAGTAAAAGTATTATGGGTGGTGGTATTCTAGCTTTTAGTCTTGATGCCTCTATTAACCGGACGCAAATTGAAACGGTTGCTAAAAAGTATAATATTGATTTAACAAAACCTATTTCAAAACTAACTAAAGATGAATTAGATATCATTTTATATGGCAGTAAAGAACCTTTAGAGTTTAATTATGTCGCTAATAATGGTAACACGAGAAGAACAGTTGATTACTTTGAAGGTATTGTCAATAATTTAGAAAGACGCTATATTGAGACGAAAAGTGGCTGGATTAGAGATTGGATTGAACAATTTATGACTGAGCTTGATTGTCCAACATGTCACGGGGCTCGTCTTGATGCCTCTGTTTTAGCCGTTAAAGTCGGCGGTAAAGATATTTATGAACTTACTAAACTAAGTATCAGTAAGATGTTAGATTTCTTTACCAATTTAAAACTTAGTAAAGAAAAGCAAGAAATATCAAAAATGATTATTAAAGAGATTAGTGATCGCTTACGTTTCTTAAATAATGTTGGTCTTGGCTATTTAACTTTAAACCGGAGTGCCGGAACTTTATCTGGTGGGGAAGCGCAAAGGATTCGTCTTGCTACCCAAATTGGCTCCCACTTAACAGGTGTTTTATATGTTTTAGATGAACCTAGTATTGGTTTACATCAACGTGATAATAACCGGTTGATTAAATCAATGATGGAAATGCGTGATCTAGGTAATACTTTAATTGTCGTTGAACACGATACTGATACGATGTTAGCCGCTGATTATCTAGTTGATATTGGGCCTAAAGCAGGGGAACATGGTGGAGAGGTTATGGCGGCCGGCACCCCAGAGGAAGTTATGAAAAACCCTAATAGTTTAACGGGAAAGTATTTGACTGGTGAACTTAAAATTGATGTTCCGAAGCATCGTCGTAAAGGCAATAAAAAGTTTATTGAAATCATTGGTGCTAAAGAAAATAACCTCAAAAATATCAATGTTAAAATTCCCCTTGGAACATTTACTTGTGTAACCGGTGTTAGTGGTAGTGGTAAAAGTACCCTTGTTAATCAAATATTGTATCGTAGTATTGCTAATACCTTATACAAAAATAAGGAAAAAGTTGGCGCTCATAAAAAGATTAAAGGGCTTAACAATATTGATAAAGTTATCGATATTTCGCAAGCACCTATCGGAAGGACACCAAGAAGTAATCCAGCAACGTATACTGGTGTGTTTGATGATATAAGAGAAGTTTTTGCTGAGACAAAAGAAGCGAAAATGCGGGGCTATGATAAAAGTCGGTTCTCTTTTAATGTCAAAGGTGGCCGCTGTGAAGCTTGTTGGGGTGATGGTGTTAAAAAGATTGAGATGCACTTTCTTCCTGATGTATATGTTCCTTGTGAAGTATGTGGGGGAACAAGATATAATAGTGAAACTTTACAAATAAAATATAAAGGTAAAAATATTACCGATGTTTTAGATATGCGCGTTGAAGAAGCTCTAGAGTTTTTTGCTAATCATAAAAAGATTAGGGAAAAATTGCAAATGCTTATGGATGTTGGTTTATCTTATGTTAAACTTGGTCAAAGTGCTCCAACTTTATCTGGTGGGGAAGCTGGCCGGGTTAAACTAGCCAAAGAATTACAAAAAAAGCCAACTGGCAAAAGTTTGTTTATCTTAGATGAACCAACGACCGGACTACATGTCGATGATATTAAAAAACTTTTAACTATCCTAAATCGTATTGTCGATAATGGCGATACTGTCCTTGTTATTGAACACAATCTAGATGTTATTAAGATGGCGGATTATATTATCGATTTAGGACCAGAAGGTGGCGATGAAGGTGGATATGTTGTCGCAAGCGCTACCCCTGAAGAATTAGTTAAAGTAAAAGAAAGTTATACTGGCCAATTCTTAAAGCCAATGTTGGAGGATAAAAAATGAGTTTTGAATATGAATGGACCCGAAAGGATTTAAAAAAAGAATTAATAAGTAAAAGATATAATACGAACATCTTCTTTCTTATTTTAGGTATCTTATTGTATGTTTGGTATTTATATGATGGTATTAAATCCGAAGCCTTTGATAACTTTGTCATATTAATTGGTGGAGTAATCTATACTGCCGTCCTTATGCTTATTTTATTTCTTCTTACGAGATTATATGTTTATATCAGCTTAAGAAAAAATGATAAAAGAACATCTAAAGCGTATGGAACTTATCATGTTAACTTAACCGATGAAGATATAACAGTTACGATAAATGATGAAAAAGTGTCATATAAATATAAAGATATAATAAAATTAAAAAAGAGAAAACATTATTTCTTTATCAGAACCAATGAAGATAAAATTGGTTTAACTTTTAAAGAGAAAGTTATGGGTAAAGAAAACTATGCGAAAATTATCAACTTTATTACGGAAAAAGTAAGTTGTTAAAATAGTGTAGTTATGTTATAATTTGGAATAGTAGGTGATGATATGTTACAGTTAAAAAATATTAATAAAATATATGTAACAGGCGATTTTAAGCAGCAAGCTTTAAAAGACATCAATTTAAAATTTCGGGAAAGTGAGTTTGTCGCTATTTTAGGCCAAAGTGGTAGTGGTAAAACGACCATGTTAAATATCATTGGTGGCCTAGATCAGTATACATCAGGAGACTTAATTATCAATGGTAAATCGACGAAAAAGTATAAAGATCGTGATTGGGATACTTATCGTAATCATAGTGTCGGTTTCGTTTTTCAAAACTACAATTTAATTCCTCACCAGACAGCTTTATCGAATGTTGAATTAGCCTTAACTTTATCTGGTGTCCCTAAAGATGAAGCTCGTGCTCGTTCAATTAAAGTATTAGAAAAAGTTGGCTTAAAGGAACATATGTATAAAAAGCCTAGCCAAATGTCTGGTGGACAAATGCAAAGAATTGCAATTGCGAGAGCGCTAGTTAATGACCCAGACATTTTGCTTGCTGATGAACCAACCGGTGCTTTAGATTCTGATACAAGTCTTCAAATAATGGATTTATTAAAAGAAATAGCTGAAGATAAATTAGTTATTATGGTTACCCATAATTCTGAATTAGCTGAAGAGTATGCGACGAGAATTGTCCGTTTATCTGATGGCAAGATTACTGGGGATACTAACCCATATGAAGATGATCAAGTAAAAGGCTCTTTTAGTGATGGTAAAAAGACAAAAATGTCTTTTGGAACTGCTCTTCGTTTAAGTTTAAATAACTTGATGACGAAAAAGGGAAGAACTATCCTAACGGCCTTTGCTGGTTCTATCGGTATTATCGGTATTGCTCTTATACTATCTTTATCTAATGGTGTTCAAGAGTATATTGATAAGGTCGAAGAGGATACTTTATCTTCTTATCCACTTACGGTAGAAGAAGCAACCGTTGATATGTCAGCAATGATGGATTTGATGATGGGTTCATCTTCCAAAGAAGATCACGAATTAGATAAGATTTATTCTGATGATATTTTAGGTAATATTGTCTCTACGATGACAAGTAAAATAAAAGCTAACAATCTTGAAAAATTTAAAGATTATCTTGATAATAGTAAAGATGTTCAAGCACTTGTAAATGATATTCAATATGCATATAGCCTTGATTTGCAATTATATAGTAAAGATACGACTAAAGAGCCTATTCAAGTAAACCCAAGCCCAATTATGGAAAAAATTGGATTTACTGACAGTACGAATGGTACGCTTTCAGCTGTTACCAGTCAATATGATATGTGGCGGGAACTTCTTAATAATGATGAGCTTCTTAAATCCCAATACGATGTGGTAGCGGGACGTTTCCCGGAAGCTTATAATGAAGTTGTTCTTATAATGAATGAGAATAATGAGGTAAGTGACTACACACTATATACCTTAGGTTTAAAAGATCAAAGTGAGATTGAAGGCTTACTTAGAAAAATGGTTAATGGTGAGACGTTTACTTCAACACCATCAACTTATTCTTATGACGATATTTTAAACTTAACTTTTAAATTAGTTTTAAATACGGATTATTATGAAAAGAATGGTAATATTTGGGTTAATAAAAAAGATGACGATACTTATATGAAAAAAGTTATCGATAATGCTGAAGAAATTAAAGTTGTTGGTATTATTAAACCTAATCCTGAAGCAGTTGTTGAACTAAGCCATGGTGAAATTGGATACCTTCACTCTCTAACCGAATATGTTATCAATAAAATTAATGATACGGATATTGTTAAAGCTCAAAAGGAAAATGACAAAATCAATATCTTTACCGGTATGGAGTTTAGAGACCCTGATGAAGATTTTGATATAACCAAATTATCACCAGAACAACAGATGTATTTAGCTTCTTTATCCCAAGAAGAATTAGCTCGGGTCATTTCTAGTTATATGGAAACTTATGGTGCGACTTATGATGATAATATGAAATCTTTAGGTGTTGTTGATATCAATAAACCAAGTCAGATTAACATCTATCCAAAAGATTTTGAATCTAAAGAAGAAATTACAAAGTTAATTGATGATTATAACGATAAAGCTAAAGAAGAAGATATCATCAACTATACCGATTATGTTGGACTTATGATGTCTAGTATTACAACAATTATTGATATTATCAGTTATGTTTTGATGGCTTTTGTTTCTATTTCCCTTGTTGTATCATCAATTATGATTGGTATTATCACTTATATTAGTGTTCTAGAAAGAACAAAAGAAATTGGTATTTTAAGAAGTATCGGTGCTTCTAAGAAAGATATCTCTCGTGTATTTAATGCTGAAACCTTTATTGTCGGTTTAATAGCTGGTCTAATGGGTATTGGTGTTACGATCATCTTAAATATTCCAATTAACATTATTATTGGAAATGTTACAAACGTAAGCACAATTTCTAAATTACCTTATGTTGGAGCTATCGTCTTAGTATGTATTAGTATGCTTCTAACGGTTATAGCTGGTTTAATCCCATCTCGTTTAGCTTCTAAGAAAGATCCAGTTGAAGCCTTAAGAACAGAGTAGTTAGAGAATCAAAATGGGTTCTTTGTCAAATAGTGTTGGTGGACAATAAATTTGATAAATGAATTTAGTTATAGAGGATGATGAAAATCATCC
>CANPYM010000003.1 GCA_947588685.1 uncultured Bacilli bacterium
TGACAATTTTTACCCTCGTATTTTTTGATTGCATACTCATACCGCCTTCCATAACTATTAAGTAATAAACTTAAAGACATTAAAATATATAAAAAATAAGCTAAAAATCATGATCTTAGTAATGTTTGCTAATATTTACAAAATGATGATTTTGTAGTACACTTATTATGAATAGGATATGAAAATATATAAACTTTTAAGAAGTATAAATCTTTAAGTTTATTACTTTGTCACATAAAAAAACACCAAATGGTGTTTTTTTATACTATTTTGTTTCAATAATTCCGTAATTACCATCTTTACGACGATATAATACATCAACGTTTCCCGTATCAACATTTGTGAAAACAAAGAATTCATGACCAACTAAGTTCATTTGAAGAATAGCTTCTTCTTCACTCATTGGTTTCATTTCGATTTCTTTTCGTTTAACGATAACTTCATCATCGTCCTCTTTAACATCATCAAAGTCTAAATTAAAGCCAGCAATTGCTTCTTTATTAACCCTTTTTTGCATTCTTGTCTTGTTCTTCCGAATTTGTCTTTCCAACTTGTCAGATACAACATCAATAGCTGCATACAAATCTTCGTGACGTTCCTCTCCGCGAAGCACAACTTTTTGAATTGGAATGGTAACTTCTACAATTTGTTCGATACCAACAATTCTAATTAAAACTTTAGCTGTAATTTCATCTGGATTTTCGAAATACTTATCTAAGCGGCCAATCTTTTCTTCAATATAATTGCGAATAGCATCAGTTACTTCGACTTTCTTTCCATGAATATTAAATTTCATAATATCATTCCCTTCCATCTTCATTATAACACATAAATATATCTTTTTTTAAATATATTGAAAAAAATGTAGATGGTTATCTACATTAATAGTTTAATTAAACAAGTGTTGTTTTTATTTCTTCAACATTTTTAGCTTGTAAGCCTTTAGCGGTATTGATAAGTTCAAAATTAACATATTGTCCTTCTAGTAAAGAACGATATCCTTTAGATTTAATTGCTGAATAATGCACAAAAATATCTTCTTTTCCTTCTACCTCTAAAAAACCATAACCCTTATCATTATTAAACCATTTTACTTTACCACTCATCATTTTAATCATCCCTCCTAAATTAATTATAGCATCTTTACCTTTTAAGACTATGCCTAATCAAAATACAAATATCGACAAATGTTTTAGTTTTTTTAATCAATCATAACTTTCAAACACTAAATTAAGTATTTCGGACATTTTAACTTTTTCAGATTCATAGAATTAGTTACAATTTAAATATGGAGGTTAAGTATGCGAAAGAAAGTTGTTGGAAAAATGATGGATATTATTCAAAAAAAGCATAAATTAGATCCTATTAAATATGAACAAATTGAATATGGACTTGTAGCCATATATATTATGATTACTAAAATATTTTTCATTTTAGTTGTTTCCTACTTATTAGGTATTCTTAAAGAAACTATTATTTTCTTACTTATATTTAATGGTATTAGACTTTTTGCTTTTGGACTTCATGCTACTAAAAGTTACATCTGTTTGATAGCGTCCACAATTGCCTTTATTGGCTTACCTTATATAGCAATTAATGTAACATTAGATGTTTATTTTAAAGTAATTTTAGGCATCTTAATGATTCTTCTTATTTTAAAAAATAGTCCGGCTGATACTTATAAAAGGCCAATTGTTAGTCGTAAAAGGAGGATATTTTTTAAAACAACATCAACGATAATTGCTATTATATATGTTATTTTGTCATTATATACTCCTACCTTTATATCTAATTGTTTATTATTCAGTTTATTACTAGAGAATATATTTATCTCTCCTTTAACATATAAAATATTTAAGTTGCCATATAATAATTATTTGAGATATATGGGAAAGGAGGATTTACATGTTAGCTAGTTTATTAGAAGCTCTTGGAACATTAGCTAGTGGGGTTGCATCACAAGCATGTATGTTTATTATCATTGATGAACCAGAATGTCCAAAAAGCTTAATAAAATAGAACTCATTCGAGTTCTTTTTATTTTAATATTTCTAATACTTGTGTAAATTCATCTTCATTAATCTCGTGATGAGTTTTAAGTTTGGTGTTTTTACTGGTTAATTTTTTAACTAGAGCTAAACCATATCCGTGTTTATCACCTTTTGTACTATATCCAACTTTATAAATATCACTTTTATCAATCAACGGATTAAAAATATTAGTTATCGATATCTTGAGGTTTCCATCTTCGATAAACATTTCAATAATGATATATTTTTCATCAAGAGTTTCTACTTCTTCTATAGCATTATCAAGAAATATCCCAACAATTTTACATATATCTAATAATGTGTCATCCCCATAGTCTGAGAGTTCAATAGTTCTTACCCTTCTTGCTACATCAAGTTCACATTCGATATTTTTATTTCGCATAACTAACATTTTTGAATAGATTAAACCACGTAACCCTCCGGAAGGGATAATGCTTGTTTCATGCATAAGTTTAGAATTATCTTTCGTTTTATTATCTAATATTGTATCAATAAAACTAATGACCTTCTTATTTTTAGTCATATTCCTAATCGCTAATAAATGATTTTTATTCTCGTGATTATCGACACGATAATTATTTAGAACGTCTTCAAATTCTTTTAAACTTAAAATACTACTATTATATTTATCACATATTTTATAATAATCATCTTTAGCTTTAAAAAACATAAAAACTAAAACGAACGATATTAACGAAATCGACATTGATATCATAATCAGTATTTTAGGATCAACACCATAATATGTATTTATAGCAAAAACATTATATATAAACAGAGATAAAATGGAAAAGAAAATAACAATAATCTCATCTATCCTACTAATTGAAGAACTAAAATGACAATATATAGTCTTTATTAACTTAATTTTACTAAACAAAAAAACAAGTAATGATATGGAAACATTAGCAGCAAAGTTTGTTGAATATTTATTTAAAAAGATTTCTGTTTTTTCGTGGAAAATAGCTGTTAGTAAAACAAAAAAGATTGTTTCTGAAATAGCATATAAAATTTGTGTTATAACAGGACCGGCAATAGAATTTTTAAGTTCCGTTTCAAACAAGAATTTATAAACTACTATAAATATTAAAGTCATATTTATAATTTTAACCAATGCGTTAGCATTATAATAGTTAACTATGGTTGCTAAAGTCGTTATCAGTACAATAAATAAGGTGCGTTTTGTTAACCATTTAATCTTTTGACTTGCTAAATCATTCCATATATAGAAGGTAATCATCACCATTATTGTTGTTGAAATGAAAACACTGACCATTTACTCAATCACACTTTCTATGTACTTTTTAGAAACAATAGATGTTGTCATATTATTATCAAAGATAATACACATATCCTTAATATCAATTGTCTCAATTCTTGTTTTATTAACATAACAAGAGCGATGAACTTGCATAAAATCATCAGATAATTGACTTACAATATCTTGCATATTCATTTTGATATGATAAGTTTTCTTATCGCATACAATTATTGTCTCACGGGCTAAAGTATCTCTTGTTATATATAATATTTTATCTAGTTCAATGTTATAGACATTACCTTTAGAAATTAAACGAATAATTCGTTTTTTGCCAACAACTTTTAAAGCGATGTCCAAGCTTTCCATCAAATGTGCTTTTAAGTTATCAAACTTGTTGATAAAGTTTAAACACATTAGGTTTTTCTTAGCAATAATACGGCTCAAATCATCATGTCCTGTTAAAAAAATAATTACACTTTCATAGTCATTGCGTCTAATCTTTCTAGCAACATCAATACCAGACATTGAAGGCGTTTCAATGTCTAATAAGTATATCTTATTAGGTAAATTAGAACTAAGTATCCTCATAAACTCTTTATTATAATCTTTAAACACATGAACTTGATATTCTATTCCCTGCATATGGCGTTTAACAATTCTTTCAATTTTATTAGCATCCATTAAATTATCATCACAAATAATTATGTTTACCATAAGAAAAAGGGAAAATTAAGCAATTTTCCCCCTCCTAAAATGTTTATCATAATTGTATTTAAACTATAAATCTTTATCATTTAATGGATTTAGAAAAAGCCATCTTATAACTAATAAAATAATTGTTAACGCTCGTATTTAATATATTATTGCTAATTTTATATGTTTTCAGATGAACACTTCTAGCCATAATTATTTCACCAAACTAATTATATCACATATCAAAAAAAAGATACTAACTATTTAGTATCTCCTTCTACTAACTCTAAAATTACCATTAAAGCATCGTCACCACGACGTTCTGTTAATTTTAAAATTCTTGTATATCCACCATTTCGATTAGCATAACGTTTAGCTAAATCATCAAAAACTTTACTAACTGTTTTAGCATCATTATGTAAGAAAGCTAAAGCTTTTCTACGTGATACTAAAGATCCATCTTTACCATATGAAATCATCTTATCAACTAAGACGCGAACCTCTTTAGCTCTTGTTTCAGTTGTTTCAATTCTTTCATTATTGATAACATCTCTTGTTAAATTAGCTAACATACTCTTACGATGTTTATTAGTACGTCCTAATTTTCTATAAGCCATAATATTCCTCCTAACTATTAATCGTTTTCGCGGAATTTAAGTCCCATTTCTTTAATCTTATCGATTACTTCTTTTAGAGACTTCTTACCTAAATTACGAATTTTCATCATTTCTAGTTCTGATTTAGATGTTAAATCACCAAGAGTATTAATACCTGCTCTCTTTAAGCAATTATACGCTCTAACAGAGAAATCTAAATCATCAATAGAAGTTTCTAATTTCTTTAATTTGCTATCTTCTTGTTTAGCATTCATAATACCAGTAATATCTGATATTTCACTTAAATTAGTTACGATATTTAAGTGTTCAATCATAATTTTAGCAGCTAGTGCCATTGCCTCTTCAGGACGAAGAGAGCCATTAGTGAACACTTCCATAATTAATTTATCGTAGTTAGCGTCTTGTCCAACACGGGCGCTATCAACTTCATAACTAACTCTTTCAATTGGTGAGTAAAGTGCATCAATTGGAATGAAACCTTTTTTCTCATTTTCAACAAATGATTTATTTTCTGTTGAAGGAACATATCCTCTGCCATTAGCGATAATTAATTCCATATCAAGTTTACCACCTTTAGCAATGGTAGCAATAACTTGATCTTGTGAAATTATTTCAACATCATTATTGGCCTCAATATCAGCTGCCGTAACAACGCCTTCTTTATCAGAATATAATTTTAAAACTTGTACTTCTTGAGAATTATTTTTAACAACAACATTCTTTAAGTTTAGGATAATTGTTGTTACATCTTCAACGATACCTTCCATTGTTTGGAATTCATGCATAACGCCATCAATTTTAACAGCGACAATCGCACTACCTGGCATACTTGATAGCATAATTCTTCTTAAAGCATTCCCAAGAGTTGTACCAAAACCTCTTTCCAAAGGTTCTAATTCAAATTTACCATAATTTTTATTTTCCACATATTCGGTAATTTTGTATACTGGTTTTTCAAAATTTAACATTTTCCTCACTCCTTTTCTAAATTATCCACGTGGACGCTTTGGTGGACGACATCCATTATGTGGGATAGGTGTAACATCAGTTATAGATGTAATTTCTAGACCTGCTGTTTGAAGTGAACGAATTGCTGTTTCTCTTCCTGATCCTAAACCTTTTACGTATACTTCAACTTTTCTCATACCCATATCATAGGCAGCTTTACCAGATGCTTCAGCTGACATACCAGCGGCAAATGGAGTTGACTTCTTAGAACCTTTAAAACCTAAAGTTCCAGCTGAAGCCCAACTAATTGCGTTACCTTCAGTATCAGTAATTGTTACAATTGTATTATTGAATGTTGAATGGATATAAGCTCTACCTTCCGGTACAGTCTTTTTAACTTTTCTTTTTCTTGCTTTATACGCCATTTTATAACCTCCTTAGTTACAATTATTTCTTCTTATTAGCAACGACTTTTCCTCTACCTTTACGAGTACGAGCGTTTCTATTAGTTCTTTGACCTCTTACAGGTAAACCTCTTTTGTGACGAATTCCTTGATAAGAATTAATTTCCATCTTTGTTTTGATGTTCATATTAACTTCACGACGTAAGTCACCTTCCGTCATATACTTATTAACTTCATCACGGATAGCATTTAACTCATCATTAGTTAAGTCGCCAGCTCTTTTGTTGATATCAACTTTAGCATCTTTTAAGATAGTATTTGATAAACTTCTACCAATACCATAGATATATGTTAATGCTATTTCAATTCTTTTATTATTTGGTATATCTACACCTTTAATACGTGCCATAAAACACCTCCTATATTAACCTTGTCTTTGTTTATGTTTAGGGTTTTCACATATTACCCTAACGGAACCTTTACGTTTAATTACTTTGCATTTTTCACATATTGGTTTTACTGATGGTCTTACTTTCATTAAAATCCCTCCCTACTTTCTATAGGTTATACGACCAAGTGTTAAATCATAGGTTGATAATTCAACCATAACTGTATCACCAGCTAAAATTCGAATCATGTTCATTCGCATTTTACCTGAAACTTGAGCCGTAATTACGTGCTTATTTGCTAATTCTACCTTAAATTTATAGCCTGGTAATACTTCTAATACTTTACCTTCCATTTCGATAACATTGTTCTTCGCCATATTATCACCTCTTTGTCAATATTGTATACCCTTCATCTGTTACTAATACTGTGTGTTCAAAGTGTGCCGATGGCATTCCATCAGCGGTTATGACCGTCCAATCATCATCTAGTAAGTAGACATTTGCTGTGCCTAAATTAAGCATTGGCTCAACAGCAATAACCATACCTGCCTTCAAGACTGGTCCAGTATTTCTTTTGCCATAATTAGGTACATCGGGTTCTTCGTGTAAGTGGTTACCGACACCGTGACCGACAAGTTCTTTTACAACACCTAAATTATGAGCTGTGGCATAGGCCTCAACGGATGCGCCAATATCTCCAACATGAGCTCCTGCTTTTACTTCTTTTAAGCCTTCATATAAGGCTTTTTCTGTATGTTCTAGTAGATATTTCTTTTCATCAGATACATTGCCAACTGGATATGTCCAAGCAGAATCGCCATGATAACCCTTATAGCAAGCACAAATATCTAATGTAACAATATCGCCATCTTTAAGTTTACGTTTACCGGCAATGCCGTGAACGACTTCCTCATTGATGGAAATACAAATATTCGCAGGATACCCTTCGTAGTGATAACAAGATGGAGTTGCACCCCTTTTAATAATGTAATCGCGAGCTAGTGAATCAATCTTTTCCGTCGTTATACCCGGTTTTAGATATGGCATTAAATACTTATGAGTATCGCCAACGATTTCACCAGCTACACGCATTAACTCTATTTCTCTTGAAGACTTTATCGTAATCATTTTTACGCTCCTAAAATCTTTCTTACTTGCTCATGAGTAGCTTCTTTATCACCATTACCATCAACGTGATATAAAACACCTAACTTATCATAAAAGGCGATTAATGGAGACGTCTTTTCTAAATATGTGTTATATCTATCAATATATGTCTCTTCATTATCATCGGCTCTTTGATCAAGCTTATGACCACACTTATCACATATGCCATCTTCTTTAGGTTTCATACCTTCCGTATTAACATTATATACAGACTTACAATTAGGGCAAGATCTACGGCCAGCTATTCTTTTAGCAGCCTTATCTTTGTCGATATCGATAACGATAACAACACCTAACTCTTTACCTAATTCTTGGAGCATATCTTGATAAGCTAAAGCTTGTTCGGTGTTCCGTGGAAAACCATCAAGAATGTACCCATTAGCGCAATCTTCTTTTTGTAATCTTTCTTTTAAAATGTCAATGATTAATTCATCACTAACAAAGATACCATTATTAATTTTATAATTAATATCTCTTCCCATATCAGAATCTTCAGCGGCTTTTTCTCTTAGAATATCACCGGTTGAAATATGGGGAATATGGTATTCTTCTTTTAATAGGGCCGCTTCTGTACCTTTACCAGCAGCAGGAGCAGCAATTAAAATTATACTTTTCATCTTCTTCTCCCTTTTCTTCCTCTTGTATAACTACGGCTTACTAATTGACTTTCTAATTGCTTATAAGTTTCAAGAGCAACACCGACAACGATTAAAAGTCCTGTACCACTAATAGAAATACTAGTACTTAACGTTGAGAATCGACTAAACAAGATTGGAAGTCCTGCTAAGAAAGCTAGGAATAGAGCTCCGACGATAGTAATTCTTTTTAAAATTGTTTTAATATAAACTTCGGTATCTTTACCTGGTCTTACTCCAGGAATATATCCACCATTTTTATTTAAATTATCAGCTAATTCTTCAGGCTTTAATTGCATAAATGTGTATAAGTATGCAAAAGCGACAATTAGTAAGACATAAATGATAAATCCTACAAGCGTTGTATAATTTAAATAATTTGTTACGAATAATGAAAACTTAGCATTGTTTACAAATTGCGCAATAATTTGTGGTATAGACATCAAAGCTGATGCAAAGATAACCGGAATAACACCTGCACCATTTAATTTAAATGGAATATAGGTTTGTTTACCTAACATACTTGTAGATTTATTAGCATATTGAATTGGAACCCGTCTTTCAGCACATTCCTCAAAGACAACACCGACAATAATACCAATAAAGACTATTACAAATAAGGCAAATGTTAAAATGCCAAGGAATCCTTTACCCCCATTAATTAACTCATTCCATAAGCTAACAAACATATTTGGTAAAGTTGTAATGATACCAGCCATAATGATCATTGATGTACCATTACCAATTCCCTTTTTGGTGATTTGATCACCAATCCACATAACTAAAGCTGTACCAGCTGTTAAAACTAATGAATATAGTAAATAATCAACGGCATTACCATTCTTAATATAAGTATATGAATACAAATATCCTTGAATAAAGGCTAGAATGATACCGACAACTCTAGTAATTTGATTTAATTTATTACGCCCAACACCACCTTGATTACGTAATTCTGATAAGTAAGGAATAATATCCATACTAAGTAATTGAATGACGATTGAGGCCGTAATGTAAGGCATAACACCTAATGCAAAAATTGACCGTTGTTCAAATGCTCCCCCACTCATAGCATTTATAACTTCTAGAAACTTTAAATTACTAGTTTCTAGGTCAACACCTGGTACTGTAATCGTTGTACCAATCTTAAAGACGAATAGGGCAGCAAAAGTGAATAATATTCGTTTGCGAATATCTTTATTTTTTGGATTAAATAGTTGCTTAAAATTGGCAAACATATTAAACCTCCTCTGCTTTTCCACCCATTTTTTCTATCTTTTCTAAAGCTGTAGCTGAAAACTTACTAGCTTTAACTGTTAATTTCTTTGTTAATTCACCATTACCTAATACTTTAATACCAGCTAATTGTTTCTTAACAATTCCCATTTCTTTTAATAATTCTGGAGTTACAACAGCTCCATCTTCAAATTTATCTAAATCACTAACATTAATTGTTGCATATTCTACTTTAAAGCGAGCGTTAGAGAATCCTCTTTTAGGTAAGCGTCTGAATAATGGTAATTGTCCACCTTCAAAACCTGGTCTTACGCCGCCACCACTTCTAGCGTTTTGTCCTTTATGTCCTTTTCCTGATGTTTTTCCGTGTCCAGATGAAACGCCACGTCCCACTCTTTTAGATTCACGGATAGCACCAGTAGGTTGTTCAATACTATGTAACTTCATACTATATCAAATCCTCAACTTTCTTACCACGTAATTTAGCTACTTCTTCAGCAGTCTTTTGTGATTTTAAGGCATTAAGGGTAGCGTATGCCATATTAACTTTAGTGCTTGAACCAAGTGATTTAGATAAAATGTCTTTTACACCAGCCATTTCAAGTACTGAACGAACTGGTCCACCAGCTTTAACACCAGTACCTTTATTAGCAGGTTTTAACATAACTTTACTAGCTCCACATACGCCTGTAGCTTCATGTGGAATAGTTCTTTCTTCGACGATTGAAACTCTTGTAACATTTTTTGTAGCAGCTTGTGAGGCTTTTTTAATAGCATCTGGTACTTCGTTAGCTTTACCGGTACCTAAACCAACTTTACCTTTACGATCACCAACAACGACAACTGCTGAGAAACGGAAATGACGTCCACCTTTGGTTACTTTTGTAACACGTCCGATAGATATTACTTCTTCTTCATATAATTTTGGTTGTCTTTGTTGTCTTGGTTGACGTTTTTCTCTTGCCTGACGATTTGGCTTACCATTTCTTCTTGGTTTTTCTGTTGGTTCTGCCTCTTTGGCTTCAACTGGTTCAACCTTTTCGATTTCTTGTTCCATCGTTATCCTCCTTTTAGAATTCTAGTCCGTTTTCGCGTGCGGCATCAGCTAATGCTTTAACACGACCATGATATAGGTATCCACCTCTATCAAAAACTACTTTTGTTATTTTTGCTTTTTTAGCTCTTTTAGCTAATAGCTCTCCTACTTTTGCGGCTGCTAGAGCGTTGCCACCATTTGTAAGCTTCAACTCTTTGTCAATAGAAGAGGCACTAGCTAATGTTACACCAGCTTCATCGTCAATGATTTGAGCAAAAATATTATTATTTGATCTAAAGACGTTTAATCTAGGTACACTTTTCGTACCAGATACTTTAGCTCTAACACGACTATGTCTTGCTTGTCGTGCTTCATTACGAACTACTTTTTTTATCATAGTTTCTCTCCTTTACTATCTATTTAGAAGCTTTCTTTCCTTCTTTGCGACGAATATGCTCTTCGCTATAACGAATACCTTTACCTTTATATGGTTCTGGTTTTCTTATTTTTCTAACGTTTGCTGCAAACTCACCAACTAATTGTTTATCAAAACCTTTAATTAAAAGTTCTGTATTACTTGGTGTTTCAACGGTAATACCTTTTGGTACTTCAACGTTTACTGGATGTGAGAATCCAGCAGTTACAACTAATTCATTTCCTTTAACTTGGAAACGATAACCAACACCAACTGATTCTAGTTTCTTTTCATAACCTTCAGTTACACCAATAATCATATTATTAATGTTAGCATTAGCTGTTCCGTGGAAAGCTTTGTATTCATCACTTTCACGTAATACTTTTAATTCTGTATCATTAATTTCAACAGTGATATGTTCATTAATTTCAGTAGAAAGTTCACCTTTAGGTCCTTTTACTGTAACAACGTTGCCATCAACTGATACAGTTACTCCGGCTGGAATTTTAATAACTCTATTACCAACACGACTCATAAAATCATCCTTTCTACCAAATATAAGCTAAAACTTCTCCTCCAAGAGAACGTTCTCTAGCGTCTTTATCTTTCATAAGACCTTCTGAGGTTGATATAATAGCAATACCTAACCCATTTAATACCCTTGGAACATCTTCAGCTTTAACATAAACACGTAATCCTGGTTTAGAAATTCTCTTTAATCCAGTAATAACACGTTCTTTATTATCACCATATTTTAAGAATAGAACTAAAACATCTTGAACGTTATTTTGCTTAATTTTATAATCAGCAATAAAACCTTCTTCTTTTAATATTCTAGCTATTTCAATCTTTATTTTTGAAGCAGGTACTTCAACTTCTTTATATCGCATTTGATTTGCATTACGAATACGTGTAAGCATATCTGCGATTGGATCTGTTACCATATACTTCCCTCCTTTTACCAACTAGATTTTTTCATTCCTGGGATTTGTCCTTTGTATGCTAGCTCTCTGAAACAAATTCTACAAATTCCGTATTTCTTTAATACTGCGTGAGGTCTACCACAACGACTGCAACGAGTATATCTACGTACTTCAAATTTAGGTTCACGACTAGCTTTTATTTTCATACTTTTCTTAGCCATAATTTCCTCCTAATATTTAATTATTTTCTAAATGGCATACCGAAACCTTTTAATAAATCTAAAGCTTCTTCGTTTGTCTTTGCACTTGTAACAAAAACGATATCCATTCCTCGTACTTTAACAACTTCATCGTATTCGATTTCAGAGAAGATTAATTGTTCTGTAAGTCCTAAAGTATAATTTCCTCTGCCATCAAATGCTTTACTAGATATACCTCTAAAGTCTCTTACACGTGGTAATGTTATACTAATTAATTTATCTAAGAAGTTGTACATATTTTCCCCACGTAAAGTAACCTTGCAACCAATTGCTTGACCCTCTCTTAATTTAAAGCCAGCAATTGATTTTTTAGCTTTTGTTGCAACTGGTTTTTGACCTGTAATAACTGATAAGTCATGCATAGCAGCTTCTAGTAATTTAGCATTACCGGTTGCATCACCACAACCAATATTAACAACAATCTTTTCAAGCTTTGGTACTTCCATAACATTTTTATAATTGTACTTTTCTTTTAAACTTGGTACGATTTCTTTAGTATATTTTTCTTTTAGGCGGTTCATATTATATACCCTCCTTCCAATTAATCAAGACTAGCATTAGATTTTTTAGCTACTCTAACTTTCTTGCCTTTTTTATCCGTAGAATGTCCTATTCTAGTACGTTTTCCAGTTTTAGGATCAACGATCATAACATTTGATGCATGGATTGGAGCTTCCATATCCACGATACTACCAGCTGCTTGACCGTTTGGTTTCATATGTTTTTTAACCATATTGATACCTTCTACAACTACTTTATTTTCTTTTTTCAAAACGGTTGTAATTTTTCCTTCTTTACCTTTATCTTTACCAGAAATGACAACTACTTTATCTCCAGTTTTAAAGTTCATTTTCATTCCTCCAAACTTTTATAGCACTTCTTTAGCAAGTGATATAATTTTCATAAAATCTTTGTCACGTAATTCACGTGCAACTGGTCCGAAGACACGAGTTCCTACAGGAGTCTTATCATCTTTTATAATAACAGCAGCGTTATCATCAAACTTAATATAAGATCCATCTTCTCTTCTTAAACCAGATTTTGTTCTAACGATGACAGCTTTGACAACTTTGCCTTTTTTAACTGTCCCGTTTGGTATTGCATTTTTAACGGTAGCAACCACTATATCTCCAATATTGCCTGTTTTTACCTTTGAGCCACCAAGAACACGAATAACTAATAATTCACGTGCTCCGGAGTTATCAGCAACTTTTAAACGGCTTTCTTGTTGAATCATATATAATCCTCCTTCGTCAATATTTTGCCTATAATATTACGGCTTCTTCGACTACTTCCACAACACGGAAGTGTTTTGTCTTTGATAATGGTCTCGTCTGAACGATGCGAACGATATCACCTTTCTTAGCGATATTTTTCTCATCATGGGCAGCATATTTTTTAGAATATTTAACTCTTTTGCCATATAAATTAGCATTTTTATAAGTTTCAACTAAAACGGTTACCGTTTTATCGTTAGTATCGCTTACAACTTTACCAACTAATTCACGTAATCTTTTTTCTTGCATAAATCCTCCTCTTATTTCTCAGATAGTTCTCTTTCACGTAAGATTGTTTTCATACGCGCAACTAACTTTCTTAATTCTCTAATTCGTGAAGGTTTCTCCAAGTTTCCCGTTGCTTGTGAAAACTTCAAGTTAAATAATTCTGCTTTAGCCTCTTCAATTTTAGCGATTAGCTCTTCATCAGATAGTTGTCTAATTTCTTGATTAGTCATTAGCTTCACCGATCTCTTTCTTTACAAACTTACATTTGATTGGAAGTTTGTGCATTGCAAGACGTAATGCTTCACGAGCAACATCTTCTGTTACGCCTCCAATTTCAAACATAATTTTGCCTTCTTTTACTACTGCAACCCATGCATCATGAGAACCTTTACCTTTACCTTGACGAGTTTCTAGTGGTTTCTTTGTTAAAGATAAATGAGGGAAAATGTTTATCCAAACTTTTCCTCCACGTTTCATATAACGTGTCATAGCAACTCTGGCAGCTTCGATTTGACGATCAGTGATCCAAGCACCTTCCATTGCCATTAGTCCGTAATCACCGAAATGAAGTTCTGTGTTACCTCTTGCTTTTCCTTCATAAGGAAGACGGTGTGGATTACGGAATTTAGTTCTTTTTGGAATTACTGCCATCTACATTACCTCCCTTATTTTTTTCAGGAAGTATTTCACCTTTACAAATCCATACTTTAACACCGATTTTACCATAAGCGGTATTAGCCTCTTTATGAGCATAATCGACATCTGCTCTTAAAGTATGTAGTGGAATAATTCCTTCAATATAACCTTCAGTACGAGCCATATCAGCTCCACCTAAACGACCAGATACAGAAGTTTTAATTCCCTTTGCTCCGGCCTTCATCGTATTTCTTACTGCTCTTTTTTGAGCAATTCTAAATGATACACGACCCTCGATTTGTTTAGCAATATTTTCTGCAACTAAAGCGGCATCTAAGTCAGGATTCTTAACTTCTTTAATAGAAATTTGAATGCTCTTAACATCTTCTTTAACTAATTTAGCTATTTCAGCTTTTAGTTTTTCGATTTCATCGCCACCGTGACCAATTACAACGCCTGGTTTAGCAGTATTAATGATTACTTCAGTACGTTTGTCGTTTCTTTCAATTAGAACGCTTGATACGGAAGCATCTTTTAATTTACGCGCTAAAAACTTACGAATCATATCATCTTTCTTTAGGTATTCAGCAAAATTCTTGTTATCAGCATACCATTTAGATTCCCAAGTTTTGTTTATACCAACTCTAAGTCCAATTGGACTAACTTTTTGACCCACAAGTGTTCCTCCTTTACTTAGTTTCTTTCACTTACAACAATTGTAATGTGACTTGTTCTTTTCTTAATTGGATCAACGTGACCACGTGAACCAAATTTAATTCTTTTTAAGGTTTGACCTTCATTAATATATGCTTCTTTAACATATAGTTTAGCTTTATCTAAACCAGCGTTATTTTCGGCATTAGCAACAGCTGAAGTTAAAACTTTATGTATTAATCTTGCAGCTTCTTTATTAATATTTCTTAAAATCTTGTCGGCTTCTTCGACATTTTTTCCACGTATTAAATCTATAACTAAACGGGCTTTACGAGGTGGGATACGAACTCCCTTTGCAATCGCTCTAGCTTCCATTTTAGTCCTCCTTCCTTGGATTTCGATTATTTATTTTCTTTGGCATCGCCATGACCACCAAATTTACGAGTTGGAACAAATTCACCTAATTTGTGTCCTACCATATCTTCTGTAACATAAACAGGAACAAACTCTTTTCCATTATGTACAGCAAATGTATTACCAATAAATTCAGGGAATATTGTTGAACGGCGTGACCAAGTTTTAATTACTTCTTTTTTATCAGCACTATTATTTTTCTTAACCTTATTCATTAGACTTTCGTCAACGAAAGGTCCTTTCTTAAGACTTCTTGCCATAGTAACTCCCTTCTATTTAACTTTACGACGACGAACTATTAAGCTGTCTGATTGTTTTTTACCTTTACGAGTTTTATAACCAAGTGCAGGTTTACCCCAAGGTGTAACTGGGCCTTTACGTCCGACAGGCGCACGACCTTCACCACCACCATGTGGATGGTCATTAGGGTTCATAACAGAACCACGAACGGTAGGTCTAATACCCATATGACGCTTACGACCAGCTTTACCTAAGTTAACTAATTCAGCATCTTCGTTTCCTACTTCACCGATTGTTGCACGACAAGTACTTAATACTTTTCTAACTTCACCACTTGTTAAACGAAGTAAAGTGTAATTCCCTTCACGGCCTAGGATTTGAACACTAGAACCAGCTGAACGAGCCATTTGGCCACCTTTACCAGCTTTTAATTCAACGTTGTGTACAAATGTACCTTCAGGAATATTTGCAAGTGGAAGAGCGTTACCAACTTTGATATCAGCATTTTCTCCACTTTCAATTTTGTCTCCTACCTTTAAACCTTTTGGCGCAATAATATATCTTTTTTCACCATCAGCATAATTGATAAGAGCAATATTTGATGTTCTATTTGGATCGTATTCAATACTTGCTACAGTACCAATAACACCGTCCTTGTTTCTTTTAAAATCAATAATACGGTATTTTCTCTTTTCGCCACCACCTTGGTGTCTTACTGTAATATGTCCTTGATTATTACGACCACCATTTTTCTTGACTGTAACCACTAATGATTTTTCGGGTTTTACTTTAGTTAATTCACTATTATCTAAAGTCGTCATACCACGTCGACCATTAGTTGTTGACTTATAACTTTTGATTGCCATATGTATAATCCTCCTTTAGATTTAGTTTAGTTCAATTGAACTTCCTTCAGCTAATTTAACAATAGCCTTTTTTACTTTGTTAGTACGTCCTGTATAACGACCAACTCTTTTTTTCTTCGTAGGAGCATTTAAAGTATTAACACTTACAACCTTGACATTGAAGATAGCTTCTACGGCTTGTTTAATTTGTGTTTTGTTAGCTTTAGGATCAACACTAAATACAATTGTATTAGTATCAGCTAAAGCAGCACTTTTTTCAGTAACGATCGGTGCTTTAATAATATCACGATAGTTATTCATTATTTCAAAGCCTCCTCTACTGACTTAATAGCAGCTTCGGTAGCAATTAAGGCATGAGCTGAAACAACATCCATTGTGTTAATTTCATCAGCACTTAATAATAGAACATTATTTAAGTTACGAGTTGCTAAAACGATATTATCATCTAACTCATCGACAACAACTAAAATATTTCTATCTACCTTTAGATTTGCTAAAATATCTTTCATTTCTTTCGTTTTATTAGAAGCTAACTTTAATTCATCTAAAACGATTAACTCACTATCTAATACTTTATAAGATAGAGCTGATTTTAAAGCTAACTGTCTTTCTTTACGATTCATTTTCTTTGTATAATTCTTTTCTGTTTGTGGTCCAAAAACAACGCCACCATGATACCAATGTGGTGCTCTAGTAGAACCTTGACGAGCATGACCGGTACCTTTTTGACGCCATGGCTTTCTACCACCGCCAGAAACTTCGGAACGATTTTTAACACTATGTGTTCCTTGACGAGCATTACTTGTTGCTAAACGAATAGCATCATATAATACTGTATCATTTGGTTCAATATTCCAAACTTCTTTAGCTAATGTAATATCTTTAACCTTTTCACCTTTAACATTTAACACATCAATTTTACTCATATGTTATACCTCCTAATTTTCTTCCTCTGGGGATTCATTATCAGTTGGTTCTGCAGGTGTTTCGGTTTCTTTTTCAGTTTCCTCTTCAACTGGAGCTTCACTAGCTTCTGTTTCAGTTAGAGCCTCTTCTTTAACACTATAATCAACTAAAGCTTCAGCTTCATTAACAGCGCCATTAGCTTTAACAGCTGATCTAATGATAACTAATCCTTGTTTTGGTCCAGGAATATTACCTTTAATCAATATTACATTATTTTCCATATCAACAGAAACAATCTCTAGATTTTGAATTGTTACTGTAAGTGTTCCCATATGGCCAGCTAATTTCTTACCTTTGAAAACACGCATTGGTCGCATCGTTCCCATTGAACCTGGTCTTCTATGATAATGTGAACCATGTCCCATAGGACCTCTTGATTGACCATGTCTTTTAATAACACCTTGGAACCCTTTACCTTTTGTAGTTCCTGTTACATCAACAACTTCACCAGCAGTAAAGATGTCAGCTTTGACTTCTTGACCAACTGTATATTCATTGATATCTACACCTTTAATTTCTTTAAAGCAGCGCTTAGGTGTAGTGTTTGCTTTAGCTGTGTGACCAGCTATTGCTTTCGTCGCTAACTTTTCTCTTTTAGTATCGAATCCTAATTGAATTGCTTCATAACCATCGTTTTCTTTAGTCTTAATTTGCGTTACTACATTTGGTTCAACATAAACGGCAGTTACAGGAATTAATTTTCCAGATTCTGTAAATACTTGAGTCATTCCAATTTTACGACCTAAGATTCCTTTCATATACATTTCCTCCTATAATTATTTCACAATTTTGATATCAACACCACTTGGAACTTCTAAATGAGCTAATGCTTCAATAGTCTCCTTTGATGGATTGATGACATCGATAAGTCTTTTGTGTGTTCTTTTTTCAAATTGCTCACGTGAATCTTTATATTTGTGAACAGCTCTTAAAATAGTGATTTTTTCAACTTCCGTTGGTAGTGGAATTGGGCCACTTACTTCGCCACCATTTCTTTTGACTGTCTCAACAATTTTCGCACAAGCAGTATCTAAACTTTTATGTTCAAATGCTTTTAATTTGATACGAACTTTTACTTTTGACATAATGTCCTCCCTTCGCCTATATCTCGTATAGACTTGCTCCGTGTAAAAACCTGATATCGGTCAGTGTTTATATAACAACTTAACCGGGCGTATCAGCAACCTCACACATCAATGCACGCCACACATAATCCATTTTACTAAAAAAGTGCTGAAAAATCAACACTTTTTGAAAATTTATTTTATTTTTTACTTTTTTTATAAATAGTTATCGCTAGACACTTGATTTATATCTCGCCATACCCTCTTTTTTATTTTTTGTTTTTGCTTTCGTCTTGCTTTTTTCGTTTTATGAATCACGGGATCTATCCCTTCTTGCATAACAAGACGAAGACTAGTAGGACTTAAGGTTAAACGCCTAGGCATAACTTCTTTTATTGCTTCCATATTAAGATGCATATGTTTAATCTTCTTTGCTAATTCACTCTTATGTTCTTGTTCATATTCTAGCAAAGTTTTTTGAATAAGTTCTAATGCACTTGGCGTTGCGGCCGCACCACTATCATTAATAACTTGAAATAAATAGTTGATGGTATTATACGCATCGATATCAATTCTTTCAATTTCATGTAAATACTGATGAGCGAGTTTAGTTAAGGGCGCTAAATTGGATATAACCCTTCTTCCACCATGTTCATCTTTCTTAATATGGTGATTCGTTAGTGGGTTTTCATTCGTTATTTTAAATGATAACCAATCATAATCAGTTATACCATAGATTTTGATTGATGTAGCGATTAACTCATTCATCGTACCACCTATTATAACTATATCACATTCCCTACTTTTTATATAGTATTTATCATATATTTTAGTATGAAAAATCTTCTTTCAACCATTAGCCCACCGGCATTTTCTTTAAGTGCGATTGCGATTGGTTATGTTTTAAGTAATGATCTTGACCCTTCTGAACAAAATACGGTTGGGAACTGGTTTATGCTCATCGGACAAGTACTTTGTACTAATGCAGCCCAACAACAAGTTATAAATAATAGCAATAATAATCAAAATGGTGAGCATATCGTCAATGATTTTGATATGAATACACTTAAAAGATCAATTAGGCAGATGAACGATGAAATTAATAAGTTTTAAAAAAGAACCTTTAAGGTTCCTTTTATTTTGTTTTGCCACCACTTTTTTCGTCACTACTACCAAACAACGCGAAGAAATCTTCATCAGCCTTTAATGCCTCACCGACAAACTCTAAAGCATCAGGATTTTGTTTAATAGCAACTAAAGCTACTTCTTTATCATTTCGTAATCTTTCACTGGCGTATTGAAGCGCTAAACCATTTTGATGAACAGCTATTAAAACAACTTCCTTATCATCTTGATACTCTTTAAAGACAAGAGCTAAGGCAAGAGGATTACTACTTAACGTTCGCATAATCATTTTTCTATATGGTTGATCTTCTTTAGGCGTTTCAGGGCTTTTTTCTTTAGAAGTTACTGGTGGCATTACCTCTTCTCTTTGAACAGGAGGCACACTTACTTCATCAGTTTTACCTTCTTTTTGTTTTACCAACGCTTCATACTCAGCCATAAAATGGCTATTGTTTTTTAATCTATCGCCAACATAATCAATAGCGTCAACATTACCTCTAATAGCCGCTAAGGCAACATCAAAATCATTTTGTAGACGAGGGCTTACATATTCAAGCGCTAAACCATATTCCTGAACAGCTATCATCGCCATTTCTTTATCGTCTCTTAACTTAGGACTCGCATATGCTAAAGCATAACCATTTTGTCTAATAGCGACTAAAGCTACCTCTTTATCATTTTGTAATCTTTCACTTGCATAAAAGAAGTTGATAGCCATTTTATCTTGTCTAATAGCCATTAAAACGACTTCTTTATCATCTTGTAATCTAGGACTTGCATACGCTAAAGCACCCCCAAATGATTGGACAGCAGCCATAACGATATCGCGGTTATTATGGATTCTAGGGCTTGCAAAAGCTAAAGCCCGTCCATTATTTTTAACGGCAGCCATAACAACTTCGTCATCATCTCTTAATCTTAAACTGGCATGCTTTAAATAAAGGCCATTTTTACTAACAACATTTAAAATAACTTTCTTATTATCAGACATATCTGCTTTTTCCATGCTATCACTCCTACTATTAACAATTATAAGGTAAGAACCTCTTTTAGTCAATGTCTATAAGTACTTTTGCTTAAACGTTTTTATATGGTATAATGATACTGGTGATTATATGAAAGTATCTGTATTAGGAACAGGTGCCTTTGGTTTAGCTTTAGCTTCCATTTTAAATGAAAATGGCCATAGTGTTAAAATGTGGACCAAATTTGAAGAAGAAGCTAACTATTTAAATCAAACCCATACTAGTCCTAATTTAAAAAATTTTATTATTGATTCAAATATTAAAATATCCACCAATTTTAAACAAACAGTCCGGGGAACTGAGTTAATTATCATTGCTGTTCCGGCTGGCTTTGTTGATGATATATCAAGACTATTAAAAAAAGAAATAAAAGAAAATCAACATGTTTGTATCGCCTCTAAAGGTATTGAGCAAAGTACTTGTCTTTTCGTCTATGATGTTTTTAAAAAATATATAACTAGTGATCAAGTAGGTGTTATATCTGGTCCAAGTTTTGCCGTCGATGTTATCAAAAAAGTACCAATCGGTCTTTCTTTAGCTAGTAGTAATGAAACGACAATTCGTATCATTAAAGAAGCTTTGCAAAATAAACACGTTAAATTGCGTGAGACCGATGATATTTTAGGCGTTGAAATATGTGGCAGCATTAAAAATGTTATCGCTATTGCGTCTGGTATGTTAGATGGAATGGGTTTACCAATATCGACCCAAGCTATGTTAATTACCGAATCTTTGAATGATATCAAAGAACTAATTAATACTTTAGGTGGCAATAAAATGACGATTCTATCATTTGCAGGTTTCGGCGATTTGCTTTTAACTTGTACAAGTACTAAAAGTAGAAACTTTTCGTTTGGACGCTTAATTGGTCAGAAGAAATCACAAGAAGAAATTAATAATTATATTGAAACAACAACTATTGAAGGTTTGTATACTCTAAAGTCGATATATAAACTATTACAAGATAAGAAAGTTAAAATGCCAATTATTGATTTAATTAATGATATCGTATATAATAACAAACCAGTAACTGATTTACTAGAATTTTTGGTGGTGAAATAATGGCGGAAGGAAGATATAATAGTTATGTTATTATGGGTAAAGGCGGCGAAATGCCAATTGTTATTGATTGGACCAAAGTAAAAGCTTTTGCGAGTCTTAAGAAAAAAAAGTATCGTTTAGAAGGCATTGATTTTTTTACAACGCATTATGCAAATAGAGAAAGTCTTATTGCTGAACTTATTAATGCTGAGGCTCTCTCACCAGCTGCTGCTAGAGGTATTAAACTTCAAATATACCAGGTCAAGCAAGATAAAAAAAGTCCTGATGGCGTAGCCTTTAAACCAAATGGTAGCTTACAATTTGGACTTGCTTATAAAGCTTATTTGCCATTACTTAAGTATGATAATGTCGTTATTAGAACTCTTCAGGAGCATCTAGATGATTACACTTTCATCAATGCTTTAGTTACTAAATATAAAAAAGAAGGTCCGTATAATGATTTTATCTTTGATGCCTTAGAAAATAAAATTCACAAAATAGAAAATAGCCTACACTACAATTTTGAAGGGGTTGAAAAACAGAGAAACGTCCTTCGTTCATACTACTATCGTTATAATCAAATGCGGGTCGTAAGAGGTCTACTTGATAGTATGCTAGCTTATGCTAGTCATAAAACCCATAGTGATGGTGAGGTAAGAAGTGCTTACAACAATGCAAGAGAATTTTTCTTAAGAATTAAATATCAAGTTACATTTGCCGAAGATGATATTGACGATGCGACCAAACTATCTTTTAAAACAAATAAAGATGGTTCAAGAGCTGTTAAGTATTTAGAGTTTCATAATTTTATTATGTGGCTCGGTAGTCAACTTGATTTAGAATTGGGTGAATATGCCCAAATAAATGATCAGATTGTCTACCCATTAGCTAGTAAAAAGAAAAAAATAAAAAAACGTGAAAAGAGAAAAGAAGTTGATGGTCAAACATCATTGTTTGATAATCCTCCTTATGAAAACGAGGAACCCTTAACAGGCGATATCGATGAACAGATGTCGCTATTCCCTAGTCACCATGAATCATTTAGCGATATGGCTATTGATGATAATGATGAATTAGATCATCAGGGAAAACAACATATTAAAACAAAAAAATAAGACTTAATTTTCTAAGTCTTATTTTTTATTATTTAACAAATGGAATTAATGCCATAAAACGTGCATACTTAACTTGCGTTGCAATATGACGTTGATGTTTAGCGCAAGCACCTGTAATTCTTCTTGGTAAAATTTTACCTTTATCAGCACTTACATATTTCTTTATAACTTCAACGTTTTTATAGTCAACGTCTTTACCAGCACACATTTGGCATATTTTTTTCTTTTTACGATAGAACTCTGCCATTTTTAATCCTCCTTATTAGTCTAGGAAATTATCATCAATGGAAACAGAATCACCATATTCAGCAAATGGATCATTTTCAACATTGACGCTATCTTGATAATCATATGGGCTTGGCTCATCATAATTTATATCCTCACCCGCTGACTTTTCACGGCTACTCTTACTTTCAACAAACTCAAAGTTGTCTAAAGCAACATCGGTCGTATAGCGTTTATTTCCATCTTTATCATCATAACTTCCTGTTTGAAGTCTACCTTCAATAGCAATTAAATTACCTTTATCAAAGTATTTTGCTATGGTCTCAGCTTGCTTTCTCCAAGCTACAACATTAATGAAATCAGCTTCTCTTTTACCATCAGCACTCGTAAAATTACGATTGACAGCAACAGTAAAACGTAAGAAAGCTGTATTAGAACTTGTATAACGTAATTCAGGTTTAGCTGTTAATCTTCCTAATAAAATTACTCTATTCATACTTCACCTCTATTAGTCTTCTTTTCTAATAATTAAATGTCTAACAATATCTGATGAAATACCTGCTAAACGATCAAACTCTTTAACGCCTGCATCATCAGCAGATTCAATTTGATATACAAAATAGTATCCTGATTTATAAACTTCAGAACCCTTCTTGATATCATAAGCTAATGCTTTTTGTCCCCAAGCATCAACAGAAGTAACCTTAGCGCCTTTATCTTCCAAAGTTGCTTTAAAAGAATCAGCTACTTTTTGGATATCTTCCTCACTTAATGTTGGTCGAACAATGAACATAATTTCATAGTTACGCATTTTCTACACCTCCTTATGGTCTTTGGCTTCATTGAAGCAAGGAGTAATTAAATTACTCGCTTAAGATTATAACAAATAAAAGGCGATTTGTAAATAAATATCTTTACTTTTATAGTTAATTTTATTATAATACGCTTCACAGGTGATGTATATGGCAGTTGCGCCACAAATATTCGTAAGAAATGATCCATTATATGATTTTAAAAAGGGATTAAATAAGGCTCATCCTAAATGTCAGCTTTTTATCCATAATGATGTTAATGGGCCATTAAAAATTTCCAGTGGACGCCTTTACCGTCAAGAAGTTAAAGAAAAATTTTTGACTGATGGAACCATTTCTTTAGAACGCTATAGCCGGGAGCCAGCTTTTATTGTATGGCGTGAGGCCGTTTTAACATTAGATGATCATATTTCTTTTGATTTCAATTTAGAAGATGCTAGTTTTTTTATCTATGACTTATCATATGGCTATGAAAGACGATTTGAGATTCATACAAGTTTAGAAAGTACAGCTATCTATGAAAAGATTATTACTTATCTTTTAGAAAGAGAAAAACTAGAAGGAACCTTAAATAGTATTCGTTTTAGTAGTCTAAGAACCTTAGAACAAGTAATTCAAAAGCAACATCAAAAAATTGTTATGGATACTAAAACAGGAAAAGAAAAAGTATATAAAATATAAGCGACAATTGTTAATGATTGTCGCTTTTGTTTTAACTTTTAACTCACTAAAATCCATTCTTGAAAATAAGCAATTTTCGTATGACAATAATCACACATACCTTTATTAATGTCAATTGATGCCCCACAATTAGAACACATAATGATATTAACATCGCCATCAAGATTAACTTGCTGATTAAGATTTTGAACTAACGTATAGGTTGATACCATTGTTTTAGGCACAATTTTACCATCAATATAATAGATAACTCTAATTCTAACTTGAACATCGATGAAATGGCGATTATCTTTAATGTAATCCTTAAAAGAGACATAATCTAAAATGTCATAATCAATTACATCTTCTTTTGTATAATAATATTTTCTTATTTCATAATTAAAATTGTTAAAAAATTTCTTTTTATCAATATTGGTCCTTTGCCAAAATAGTTGTTGTTCTTTATTTTGTTTAGCTTTATATCTTTTAATCGGTCCTAAAATAATATAAGCATCAGCTATATAGAATAAGTAATATAGTACTAATGAAAGGATAGCCGCATAAACAAATATTTTAATAATATCAATATCATTAAAAGTTCTAGATGTCGTTTTAATAAATATATAACTTAAAATAAGGCTTACTATAATATCGATAATACCTGTTATAACACGATAAATATTACTATGTAGAACAGCATCATAATGATATTTACCGCCTAAGTCTTTATCAACATAGTCAATATTATAATATGTTTTACAATAAGGGCAGCCATCAAGAACATCTTTAACTAATGATCGCATTCCACAGTTTGGACACACGTATTCTTCATCTTGGTTAGTAGTAATGAAGGTATATTCTATTCTTGAATCAAATTCCTTTTCGGTATGTTTTAAAACATTATTGACATAATATTCTTTACCACATCTAATACCATTTTTAATGTTAACATCGCTAGGGCTTTGACTATCACGAATAACGATGTCATTACCGACGATATATTTAGTTTTAATACGAATATTATAACGTTTTAATTTTTCTTTATGAAAGGCATCTGATACCATAGACATCTAATCCTCCTACCTATTGTTGTTATTATTGTTATTATTATTATTGTTGTTATTTGATGAAGAGCCTCCTGAAGATGATCCACTTGAAGCTACATAATGAGGAATAATGATGAGACTCGCTCCCGTTAAATCCAATCCATCAATTGATGCGTCAATACAAGGAGTATTAATAACATGAAGGACTTGATTATTATATATAAATGATATATTATCTTCCCCACCATGAACAACCCCATCAGGATTTTTTTCTATAAAGTTATAAATAAGCTCTAGTTCATCAGCTGTCAAATTATAATGTTTGGTAAGATCAATACATCTTTTTTTCCTAATTAGTTCCTCATAGGTTTCTGGTTCTTTATTCATTTAATCATCTCCTTATTGATATAGTAAAACTCCATATTTTGAAAAGGTAAATTAATTGCTTGCAAATGATAGTAAGCATTATTTTTTTGTTTAGTATAATGATAATCTCTTAAAGCAGAGGTCGTAAAAAAGATATTATTAGGGTTATCCAAAGATAAATGGTCTTTATATTCATAAATTAAATTAGTTATATCATAGGCATAATAATCTTCTTTATCAGATGGGATATTATCTAAAACCCCTTTATATATTTGATGCGTCATAATATGTTGTTGCTTAGTTCTATTTTCATCACCATATGTTACCATATTCCCACTTAATAACATAATGTATAAAGAATTGTTAATTGGGTAATCACATTCAGCATCAAGAAGGCTTTTTTTCATATATATCATAACTTTACTTTTTAAAGTTAAATAAATAATTTCACGTTTGTTCTTTAAGATTTGTGACGCTAAAGGATAACATACATCGTCAACATTCAAGATAAAGACACTATCATCATAAATATATTTTAGTTTAGGATCACTATTAATAATTTCTTCTAGACTAGGATATTCTTGTCCTTTGGGTTTAGGCATATAATTGTCTAATTTAGTTACACGCATCTTTTTTAGATATGTATAGACATTATCTTCATTATATTCATCAACTTTATATCCCCGGTCTTTATATAATTGCTGTTGCAATTTGCAAGTATAACTTTGATTAGTTTGATAAGTATTTTTGACAAAAGGGCAGCCTGTTTTACATAGATATAAATAGCCACATTTAGCGCATTCTTCATTAAATGGTTTTCTATTATGATTAATAAATATCTTTTCTCTAGCTGTCTTTAATATTTCTTCAACACTATTTTGATAAATATTGCCATAATAATAATCTTTATTCTTTTGGCCTCTTACGCAAGAATATATATCGCCGTTCTTCTCAAGTAAGAAAAACTTCTCACCACAATTATCACAATTGGTACAATATTCTGGTCCAAACTCATCAAACCAAGCTCCGTTAACACCAGCATCTAAGTCTGTTCCATCAAACTCTTGATGCATTCTTTGATAAAACTTAACCTGCTCATCTTCACTCATATGATGAAGAAGACCATTCGAATTGTAGTCAAAACCAATCATAAAATTGAAGTCATTCATATCCAAACAAGTATTTTTATGTAGGAAAATGATATCTTCAATAATTTGATCAAGATGTTGATAATGTTCCTTAAAAATGGTGGCAGATACTTTCTTCTTATTAGGAATATCTTTAAGTAGTTCAATATTTTCTAGTATTTTATCTAGGGTTTTTCCTCCACCTTTTGTAAGACGATATTCATCATGTAATGAAAGGGGTAAATCAAGACTACCTGAGATAGAAACATTAAACTCTTTTATCGTATCAATATGTTTATCTAATTGATACATATTCGTTTTAATATGAGGTCTACCAACTTTAAAGCCCCCAGCTGTTATAATATCTTTATTCATATCATAATAAGAGCTTATATAGGCAATAAGATTATGAAAATCTTCTTTGCTAAGAGTTGTTACCTCCCCACCATGAAGGGAAATGTTAAAAGGTATAACATTACTCTCTTTGAATTTGGAAACAGCATACTTTAAAGTATCTAAGGCTTTATAAGATGTTTGTTCATCTTTAGTATTATCTTCTAAGTAACAATACCTGCAAGCCATATTACAAGCCATCGTCGGTACATATAAAAGATGAATATATTTATAATCACTATTCATAATTACCCCTAAAAGTCATTATCATATTCGTTAAAGGACTTAAGTTACTATCATTTATATTAGAAGATGTTGAAACATTAGAATTATTATCTAGATTATTACCTGTATTAATATTATCATTGCTATTAATGTTACTATTTTGATTACTACTTATATTACTATTTACGTTGCTATTTATATTGCTATTTAAATTACTATTGTTATTGTTACCATAATTACTATCATAGCTATAGTCATAATCACCTGTATAAATTAGGGTTGAACCTTTCGGTGTATATTTGTGAATGTTAGTTGGGCTTTCTTTAAAAGCACGATAGTTGTATTCTGTCTCATATGGTAGATAAATACTATATAAGTTATCACATGACCTAAAGGCCGAAGAGCCAATTTCTTTCAATTTACTAGTCGGATTAATTTTAACTTCTTTTAAAGAGGAACAACCATAGAAAGCATGGCCACCAATCCGAACCACTTTATCAGGTATTTCTACCTTTTCAAGCGAGCGACAATTTTCAAATGTATTACCGCGGATTTCCTTTATGTTTGATGGAATATGAATGTTCTTTAATGAAAAACAGTTTCTAAAAGCCTCGCCACCTATGTAAGTTACACTATCAGGAATGTTTATTTCTTTTAAATTATAATCATTAGCGAAAGCCCCACCACGAATTTGAATCATAGTCTCAGGTAGTTCAACATTCTTTAAGAAAAACATATTAGAAAAAGCATTACCTCTTAAGCCTATTACCGGTTTTCCTTTATACTCTTCTGGCACTTTAACGGTTGTAAAATTCGTTAAACCAAAAGTGTAGAATCTTAAGACATAGCCATCGTCATTGTTATCATAAATAGTATGAGGGTTATAAAAGATTACAAGGGGAAGTAAAATAGCTAATAATGTTGCTGTTATAAGTAAAGGATAACTATTATTAGGAACTAACTGTTCTTTAGTACTCATAACAATATTAGATATTTTCTCACTTGGCCTAGCTTTTACCTGCTTAACTAAATATTTAATAAACTTCATTCGCCGCATTAAAATGCCATAAATAACAAGAATTATTAGACCTATAAAATAAGTTAAAAATGGAAAATGGAAGAAAATTAAAGATATATAAATGAAAATTAAGAACGCAAAAATAAATCCTAATATTTTCTTTCTCTTAATCATTTCTCTAGGAAGCATTTTAGGTTGTTCTGTTAACCCAACTTTAACTAGCTCTCTTTTAATAAACTCCTCAGTTAAAGCCTTTTCTGATAAATTATACATAGGATCAAAACTACTAGCATCGACAATTTGTCTAGGGGCTATAGTAGCGTCAGGGTTAGGAGTAACGATAACATTATCTCCGGAAAAAGCTTTGCCACAATTAGTACAAAACTTATCACTGATTTTCATCACATTTTCACAATTAGCGCAAGTCAAAATAACGCTATTTAAGGTTTGAGGAGCATTAGAAGTTTGATTCACACTTGTTAATGTATTAGTTAAATTGCCATTAGGAGTATTTTGAGTAAAATTCAAATTACTCGTATTTGTAGCTAGTGTAGCGCTATTTTTCTTTTGAGCTATTGCTAATGCAATTGGCACAATAATACCGCCACCAATAAAGATTGATAGCCCATCGATGACTTCAGTAGTAGATGCGTTTATCAAATTACCAATAAATAATAATATTACTCTAGCAACACATAGCCATACGAATAGACGTCCTTCGTCATTAGGACGAATAGCGCCAGCAAGGGGTTCTAAAAAGATAGGACATACAAATATACTAAGTATGCCCTCTACAAAAAAGGCCTCGTCAAAATCATAACTTCTAAATATGAAACCAACTGTTAATAATATAATCATTGACAATATTGTCGCTATCCAACTGGAAATTTTCTTCATACAACCACCATCTCCTAATATTCCTACTATAAATCATTATATCATAACTTTATAAAATACTCTAAAAAAGACATCAAAAAACTCACTAATTTAGTGAGTTTATACATTAAATCTAAAATAGCAGATATCGCCATCTTGCATTAAGTATTCTTTACCTTCAAGTCGCATCTTACCGGCTTCTTTAACAGCTTTTTCATTGCCACAAGCTTCTAAGTCCGTATAGCTCATAACTTCAGCTTTAATAAAGCCTCTTTCAAAATCCGTATGAATAATGCCAGCACATTCAGGAGCTTTCATACCATCTTTGAAAGTCCAAGCCCTTACTTCATCAGATCCGGCGGTAAAGAAAGTCTTTAACCCTAATAAAGAATAAGATGCTTTAATCAGTTTATCCAAGCCACTCTCTTCAATGCCTAAAGTGCTTAAGAACTCTAACCTTTCATCGTCTGTAAGTTCACTTAATTCTTCTTCGATTTTAGCACAAACGATAATGACTTTTGCACCAGTTTTATCAGCGAATTCCTTAACTTTATCAACATAAGTATTACCATCTTTAGCGTCATCTTCACTAACATTAGCCATATAAATAATTGGTTTAGCTGTTAATAGGTTATATGGTTTGATTATCTTAATCTCATCTTGCGTAAGTTCAACATCACGAATATTTTGACCATTTTCTAAAGCTTCTTTTAATTTTGTTAAAAGCGTTGCCTCTTTTTGAACTTCTTTATCTTTGGACATTGTTGCTTTTTTACCAATCTTATTTAACCGGTTATCAACTATTTCTAAATCCGCTAAAATAAGTTCTAAAGCAATCGTCTCAATATCTCTTAAAGGATTAATTTCATTTTCGACATGAATAATATTTTTATCTTCAAAACACCTTACAACTTCTACAATAGCGTCAACTTCACGAATATGAGATAGAAACTTATTGCCTAATCCTTCCCCTTTAGAAGCGCCTTTAACAAGGCCAGCAATATCGGTAAACTCAAAAGTTGTTGGAACTAAGCTAGCTGGTTTATATAAATCATTTAAAAAGTCTAGCCTTTTATCGGGAACAACCACAACACCAACATTAGGTTCAATTGTCGCAAAAGGATAATTGGCTGCTAAAATCTTTTGTTTCGTTATCGCATTAAATAGGGTTGACTTACCAACATTAGGTAAACCAACAATACCGGTTGTTAAACTCATAAAATCACCTTCATATCAAGTTTACTATATTCATTTTTAAAAATCAATCATTCTATTTATATACTAAATATTTAGCTAATTCATCGTTGACAACTTCTCTTATCGCTTCTAAATTATAGCGACGATCACGAATGTTGTCATATAGTTCTATTACGTCTTTCGATACAAAAGCTGGATAATCATATTCTTTTGGTAGTTGATACTCACTATAAGTCTTATAAGGAGCCAAATCATATTTTTCAGCTAAATAGGTTAAGAAGACATCTAACTTTTGACTATATAAAGCATTATAATTATCGATTGTAATATGATATCCACGGGTTTGAAGTAAAGCAAAGAAGCCAACACTCATTCGTTGTTCGAAGAGACGAATTAAATACATATTATAATCGATTGGAACATCCTTAGTCTCATTTAAAACTAATAGATTAATAAAGAATAAATCCGTAAGCTGGATGTTAGCGTAATCAACAACTATATTGATAAAACTCTGTATATCAAGATCTGGATTAATTTCCAAGGCTTTTTCATATAAATCACTAGGAAATAGGCCTAACATTAAATCATATGCCACGAGCATTTTAACAACATCCACGAAGTCCTCATTACTAAAGACCGGAAATTGTTCCAATAGAGCAATCGGATTTTTAGATAGACTATATCTTAAAAAGCCATCTTGTTCATAGTCATCTTGTAAGCTTAAAACAAAACGGATATTATCTAAAATTTCTCTTTCTTCAAAACTAGCTAAAAGACCGCGATCGGTTAAACTCATCGCATATTCTTCCGCTGTTACTTCCTCAATAAAATTAAACATTAAGGTATCATCTTCATAATAATTTATACCCGTAAAAGTTGTATACACATCAGCTTGGTATTCATCAGGACAAGCAGCCGCTAAAAAATGTTTAAACTCGTGCATATTAATCGGCTTAAAACTTTCTAAAGATGGGTATTTGCTATCACTTGTTAAGATCCAACTGATGTCTTCAAAAGATGTGGCAGCTACAACCCCCAAAGTTTCACTATCCGCATTATCACGATACGTAAAAGCTATGTGCGATAATAGGCAAGCAAGATGAGCCATATCATAATCCAGGTATCTTTTTTTCGTTTCTAAAACAATTTCTTTTAATTGATTTAAAACAATATTAATATCGTCTAAAGACATATTTTTAATACCCTTATACTTATCATGATTTTCTTTTTTAACTAAATTTAAGCTATCAAAAAGAACAAGTAAAGTTCCATTAGCTTTAATTTTAAGAGCAAGGTTAGTCCAATTGATAGTATCTTTAGAACGATTATAAAAAAGCATATTATCATGCTTCATAACTAATCCTGTCACATTAGGATCAGTTAAAGCATCAAAAAGATAATCATCAATGTTTAATGTATTAATGATATCATCAGAAACATAGCCCGTTGCTTTAATTTTTTGGGCCCAATCTTTGGCAGTAGTTAAATCAGTACCTGTCTTTTCATCAAGAGATAAAACAATATCATCTACTGTCGCTATTTTATTAGGAGCACGATGAAAATAAGGATAATCACTATCTTCCATCTGTTGTGCGACTAATTTGATATTTTCAGAACTTCTAAAATGCATTTTACATAAAGTAAGGCCTACATTACCTGTCATAATTACCGCTAAAAGTCCTGCATAAAAGCGAATCTTATGTTTCATCATTTACCCCCGATAAATTGCTTTTTATCATAGCACAAAAAAAGGAATCCGACAATTCCTTTTTATAATGTTGCCGTTGAACCAATACCGATACTAGCACCAATAAGGTTCCAACCAACAATAATAACTAACCAAGTAAGCGCTAAAGCTAATAAAACCGGGCACATCTTACGGATTGTTCCAAAGAAGCTTATTTCTTCATCTTGACTATCAGCTTTATATAAGAATCCTAACATAATAATGAAGAAAATATAAAAGGGACTAAAACATTTACCGATAGAATCACCAGCTTTAAAAATCATTTGCCCAAACTCAGGTGCGATATTAGCTCTAACTAAACTATCAATAACAATTGGTGAGGCGATGCGCCAATTACTAATGGTTGATGGATTTAAAATAGTCATAATAATACATACAATGAGGGTCGCACCAACCATAAAGACACCGGACATCTCACTTATCCGTAAAACCTCTAATAATTTTAAAGATAGAACCGTATTTAAATTAGTAAACTCCAAAACGCTTAACATAATAGATGCGAAGAACAAACCAGCAAAGATAAAGCCCGTATTTTGGAATGTTTTAGATATCGCTTTATTAAACTCACTACTACCTTTAATATTACGGGATACTTTACCATAAATATAGCTACATATTAAAGCCATTCCTAAAAGGATAACCATAAAACCATCTTTAAATGGCGCATTATCACCCATCAATTTAGTCATATATGATCCCGCTTTTTCATCTAACATCCAACCTGAAAGTGGTAAACCAGGAATAATTGACCAAACAGCTAAAAGGAGCATAACAACAAATCCTATAATAGCGGCTTTTAAAGCCTTACTAGACATTATTAGTTCTTCTTCATCATCATAACGAACTTTCTTAGGAAAAGTTTTTTCAATCATAATTGTTCCAACAATCGTTAAAATAATTGTCGAAGCTAACATCATAAATAGGGTTGACCAAGGGAAAAAGCTATAATTATCTAAAACATTACGAGCAACAACTTCAGTCATATTACCAAGGACAAGGTCCTGATAATTATAGACTAAACCAGTTCCATAACCCATTGTAATACCAATAAATGATGTCATTATACCTGTTTTAGCATCACGACCCATAATTCGATAGATGGCTGCCACAAAAGGTAGTAAAATAGCATAACTATAGTCACCAACAAAAGTTGAACAAATGCTGATAAATAAAACAACAAATGTTATGATACTACTTTTAACATTTTTAAGGCCACCAAATAAATGTCTTAATAAACCGCTAACCTCTAAAATAGAAACCGTGATTAAAGATACGATAACAGCTACTAATGGTTCAACACCCCGAAAATTTCTTAAAGCTGATCCAATAACGTATTGGATACCTTCTTTAGAGAAAATGTTATTAACTGTAATCGTTGTTGTCTCTAATGTTTCTTGATCAGTTAAAACGCCACTTAATCCTAATTTACTGCCAATAAAACTGATAGCAGCAATAATCGCACTAAGTAAAATCATAACTGTTAAAGGTCCAAGATTAATCTTTCTTGTTCTTTTTTTTCGCATAAGCCCTCCTAATAAGTAATGACTTTTTTTAATTTCTTATTAAACTCAATTCGCGGAAACATAATACTCCTACCACATTTAACGCATTTGATTTTGATATCAGCGCCAATACGAGTTATTTCCCATTCATTCGTACCGCAAGGATGTTCTTTTTTCATCATTACGATACTACCTAATTTATAATTATTCTCCATTATGAACCACCACCTGTGGGAAAGGTATTTCAATATCATTTTCATCGAAAGCCTTTTTAATCTTTTCTCTTAAAATTCGTTCATAATTATAACGATCATTATAATTAGAGCCAAAAATGACACGCATAAGAATACCGCTTTCACCTAACTCTTCGACGCCACATAAAGTAGCCGGTTCCGTAATGTTTAATTCTTTAGTGAATTCGTCTAAGACTTTATTTAAAACCTCTTTTACTTTATCCAAGTTAGAACGATAAGCAACTTCGACATCAATAATACTAATATTATTTTGAAGGGTATGATTAATAACCCGGTCAATATTACGATTAGCAATAACTAACACTTCACCGGTGTAGGCGGTAAGACGTGTTGACTTAATACCTAAATAAGTAACAGTACCTTTAAAATCACCGATAGTTACCACATCACCAATATCAAATTGGTCTTCAAAAATGATTCCGGCTCCGGCGATAATATCTTTTAATAAATCTTGTAAAGCAAGACCAGCTACTAAACTAACTACTCCTAAAGAAGCTAGTAATGATTTAGTATCAATGCCATAGACATCTAAAATCATAAGTAGAGCAATTACCGCAATAAAGTATTTTGAAATGTTATCGATTAAGCCTACCATCGTCTTTTGACGACGAGAATCAACTCTTACACTACGTGTCTTAATTGCAAAAGCTTTCTTAATTACTTTATGAATAATAACATAAATTAAAATCGCTGCAATAATGATAATAATTGGGGCGATAATCTTACGATTAAGAATTATTTCTAATATTTTTTTCATATTATTCCTTTATTCCTAAAACATCTAAAATACGGTTTAAATCAGCTACATTAGTAAAACCAATTTCAATCTTATTTTCTTTAACTTTTACTTTCGTATCTAACTTGTCAGATAAAAGTTCAGCAACATAAAGATAATCTGGTCTAACGGGTTTCGTATGATGAACATTTTTAACTTTTTTATCTTCTTTTTTAGCGCGCTCTTCAAGACTATGAACAGGTACCTTGTTTTCAATAATGTCATAGGCAAGCTCTCTAATGCGTTCATCATCTTCTAATTTACTTAAAACTCTAGCATGAGCCATACTAAGTTTATTCGATGTAACTAAATCTTGAACATCCTTAGGTAGACGTAAAAGACCTAATAAATTAGTTATATGACTACGACTTTTACCAACCCGGGCACTTAACTCATCTTGAGTTATGTGAAGGCGCTCTAACATTGTCTTATAAGCTAGGGCCTCTTCAATCGCGCTTAAATCTTCCCGCTGTAAGTTTTCTAGTAAGGCAATTTCCATCATTTGCATATCATCAAGGTTACGAATAATAGCAGGAATTGTTTTAAGACCAGCTATTTGGCTCGCTCTTACTCTTCGTTCACCTGCAATAATCTCATAACCTTTAATACTCTTTTTAACAATAATAGGTTGGAAAACGCCGTGTTCTTTAATTGATGATGCGAGTTCCTCTAAGGCTTCTCTATCAAAGTTATGACGTGGTTGATAGGGATTTGGTCTTAATTCATCAAGATTAAGATCAATAATTTCTTCGTGGGAAGCACTTTCATAAACAGCTTGTTCAAAACTATCTAAATCTAAGTTCTCCGTATTAAATAATTGTTCTAATCCGCGCCCTAAGGCTCTTTTTTTATTTTCCATTTCTCTCAATCACCTCTTTAGCTAAATTTAAGTAAGCTTCTGTTCCACGACTCCGTGGATCATAAGCATGAATTGGCTTACCATGACTTGGTGCTTCAGCTAATCTTACTAACCTAGGAATAATCGTATCGTATACTTTATCCTTGAAGTAACTCCTGATATCTTCAACAACTTCAAGACCTAGATTAGCTCTACTATCAAGCATTGTAAGTAAAACACCTTCAATATCTAATTCCGGATTTAGTTTTCTTTGCGCTAGTTTGATAGAACTTAGTAGTTGCATAATTCCTTCAAGCGCAAAAAACTCACATTGGACAGGTATAATAACGGAATCGGCTGCCGCTAAAGCATTAGTTGTAATAATCTCTAATGATGGTGGACAATCGATGATGACATAATCAAATACATCAACGAGCTTTCGAAGATGTTTCTTTAATTGTAAAGCTGGAATAAACTTACTATTTTCTCTTGATAAATCACGTAGTTCATTTCCGACACCAGCTAGATTAATAGATGCTGGCATCATATATAAATTTTTAAAGTGCGTTTTAATAACAACATCTTGAACATTAGCTTTATCGGTTAGTAATTCATAAGTAGTTGCTTTAGATGTTCCTTTATCAACACCCACACCTGTTGTGGCATTACCTTGAGGATCTAAATCAATTAATAAAGTCTTTTTCCCTAAAAGGCCTAAAGAAGCCGCAAGATTGATACTAGAGGTCGTCTTACCAACGCCTCCTTTTTGATTAACAAATGCTATAATTTTTCCCATAATTTCACCTGTTTTAAACTTCTTTCACATATCTATTTTATCATACTTTACCCTATAAAGCCAATAAGTTAGTGGGGTAAAAAAACCAATCATCACGATTGGTCTTAACTTGCTTCATAATAAGTTTTAGCTGGCTCTAAAATTAATTGCTTATCGCGAACAAAAGAATAATCTACTTCATCACCGGAACGAACAGAATGCATAATGCTTTTTCGTTGTTCCTTTAGTCTTGCAAAATCTCTTCTAGCGAACCACATCATATTTAAGTGATCAACGCTATCCAAGGTCAAGACAGCTGATGATAGATAAGCACGGTATAGAGCTAATTTTTTACCACAATGAGCTAGTTCATCTAAATGTTCCACTCTTTTGTCACTCATAAGTGATGATTCATTTAGGACAAAGTCCATAACGGCATCGGATATAGAATTATCTTGAAATAGATCACGGTGTACCTCACTACGCTCTTTTAAGGCTTCAAAAACAGCTCGCAATAAAGCTTGATCTTCTTCCGTTAATTCTTCATTTTCCATTCTTTTACGAAGATTTTGAAGCTCCCATTGAACGGCTTCTTTAAAGAATTCAATCCCGCCACGGCTATTACATAATAGGACTTCACTAAATAAAAGGCGTCCATGTTCCGAATAGGCCGGAACAGGATAAACTTGGGTAAAGAATGTTTCCATCAATTTTTGGGAATTAGGATTAGAACTGATTAAATAATTATTCTTATCCTCACCTCGTTCATAAATAGCATCTTCTTCATAAGCTAAAAACTCATCATAATCAAAGCCGGTATTTTCAAAACGTCTTTTAATTTCAGCTTCGGCTTCACTAGGATTAACGCCATAACTATCATCATTAGTAATGACAGTATATGATAAAGCTGATAAAGGTAATTTCTGAATGTTTACTTTTTCCATTTTAATCCTCCTATAATAAAATATGATAGCTATTTACGACTATCATATTTTTTTCGTTCGTTCGTATTTAAAATAGCTTTGCGCATCCGATAATTAGTTGGTGTTATCTCAACTAATTCATCGTCATTAATATAATCTAGACATACTTCCAAACTCATTTGTTTTGGCCTTTTTAAGACAACGGTATGATCTTTTCCGGCAGAACGCGTGTTAGTTAGATTTTTACCACGGACAACATTAACCGCTAAATCCGTCTCATGGTTACTTTCACCAACAATCATTCCTTCATAAACTTGGGTACCAGGTTCAATAAACATAACGCCCCGTTCTTCTAGTCCACCTAAAGCATAAGCTGTCGCTGCGCCATTTTCCATTGAAACTAAAACACCATTTTTACGAGTTCCAACTAAAGCTCCCGCTTTAGGACGATAAGCGCTGAAAGTATGATTAATAATACCATAACCTTTTGTCATCGTCATAAACTCGGTCATAAAACCGATAAGACCCCTTGTTGGAACAAGATAGTTAAGACGAACTTGATTTTCCGTATTCGTCATATTTTCCATTGTTCCTTCTCTATTACCTAAAGCTTCAATAACAGCGCCAACATATTCTTCAGGAACATCGACTTGAACCTCTTCATAAGGTTCGCATGTTACACCATCGATAACTTTTTCAATAATTTTAGGTTTTGATACTTGTAACTCAAATCCCTCACGACGCATATTTTCAATTAAAATTGATAAGTGTAGCTCGCCACGACCAGAGACAATAAAGGATTCTGAATCATTTGGTTGAACACGAAGGGAGACATCACGTTCTGTTTCTTTCATCAAGCGTTCTTCAATCTTTCTCGCTGTAACAATCTTACCTTCTCTACCACAGAAAGGACTGGTGTTAACGCCAAAAGTCATCTGCAAAGTTGGTTCATCAATACGAAGAAGTGGTAGAGCTTCTTCTTTTCCTACTGTGCATACAGTTTCCCCGACCGAAATATCTGGTAAACCAGCAATAGCGACAATATCGCCAGCTTCAGCATGATCAACTTCAATTCTTTTTAGACCTAGATAGCCATATATTTTAGCAACTCTAAATTGTTTAATCGTGCCATCAACCCGAACACAAGATACCATTTCATTTAATTTGATAGTTCCTCTTTTGACTAAACCAATACCAATCCGACCAACAAAATCATTATAGTCAAGTAGTGCTGGTTGAAATTGTAAAGGAGCATCTAATTCAACTTTAGGCTCTGGAATATAATCGATAATTAAGTCAAGGATATTTTCCATACCTTCTTTTTGCGTACTTAAATCAGGATCTAGTGATGAGGTACCATTAATGGCTGAACAGTAAGCAATCGGAAAATCTAAATCATCAACGTCAGCACCTAGTTCAATAAATAGGTCAATAACTTCATCGATAACCTCTTTAGGACGGGCGGCTGGTTTATCAACTTTATTAACAACGACAATCGGTTTAACATGAGCTTCCATGGCCTTCTTTAAAACAAAGCGGGTTTGTGGCATTGTTCCTTCATAAGCATCAACAACAAGTAAGACACCATCAACCATATTCATAATACGTTCAACTTCGCCACCAAAATCAGCATGGCCTGGTGTATCAAGAATATTAATTCTTGTATCTTTATAATTAATAGCTGTTGTCTTAGCTAAGATAGTAATACCACGTTCTCTTTCAATATCATTAGAATCTAAAGCTCGCTCTTGCACATTTTCATTATCACGAAAAGTTCCTGATGATTGTAATAACTTATCAACTAAAGTTGTCTTTCCATGATCGACGTGAGCAATTATCGCAATATTTCTTTTCTTCATACATATACACCCTTTTCGCACACTTTCGAGATTATAGCACATCCCAAGAATAAAGTAAAGTGCATAAGAAAAACTATTTTACAATAGTTTATCTTTCATAATCAAAAATAATTTTTCTTCGTGTATGGCGATACTTTTTAGCCAATTTCTTATAGCTATGACTACTTGGTTGACAAGCATAATAACTATATCCGCCACCTCTTTTAACGTCAATAACAAAGATGAAACTATATACATTACTGTTTAAATCTTGATAGATACATAAAACACTTATCGTATCCTCAATAATCTTACCTTCTTCTTTTTGAATAGCTAAAGATGTTTGAACGCTTTTTTCCTCACCGGCCGCAATATCAAAAGTTGTAAACAACCGTTGATTTAAGTTGTCGGTTACTTCTTGAGCGCCATAGATCTTTTCGCCACTTTCTAAATCATAAAACTTAATATTTGTTGCCACACCATAGCCGATATTTCGTAACATTATCTTGACGTCAATACTATCACTACTTCCAGCTATTTTATCTAGAGCAGTACCTTTATATTTTTTTCGGAGTTTGTTACCTAACATAACGATAAAATAAAAGCATTTATCTAAGTTACTAACATCTTCAATCTTATCTAAAATTATATATGGCTTATGTTCTGCTTTGACACGACCAGCAACGGTATACATCGCCGCTATAATCGTCGCACAAACGGGTACAACAATTGAAGCTATGGTTAAAACAAACGTATATTCTTCCATCATCCACCTACTTTATCATTTCTTTTAAAATATAATCCATCGTAATTTTAATATCCGGAAAGCAATCGATATGATCAAGTTCTTCTCTAGTAAACCATCTAATATCTGTACTTTCTTCAATATTAAGAGTTGGATTTGTATCATTATTAGGAATAGCAGCATAAATAATATCAACGTGCATCTCACCATTACTATGACGATTCTTTTGGATACCTAAAGGACGGATAAAATCTTCTTCACGAGGGAAATGTTCACCTAACAAAGTTACTTTTAAACCGGTCTCTTCATAGGCCTCCCTTAAGGCACACTCCTCAGGAGTTTCATCTAATTCAATATGGCCTCCTGGTTGCGTCCAACGATGATTTTTACGATGCATAATTAGTAAAATACGTTTATCCACTGGATTTATAATAAAAACAGAGGCACAAAAATGTCTTGCCATACTATCACCATTTTGATTATAACAAAAAAAGACATTCCTGTCTATTCAAGAATGTCAAGTCCTTGTATGTTCTCATTATCTTTATAAATTGTTACCTTCTCACTTTCATCTAAAGTACATAGTAAGATATCCTTAACATTATTACACCCTAAAACTTTAAGCTGTTTTAAAAGCCAATTAGCATCTTTATGCATTAAAGACAAATTCTTGTCCATAATATGTCCATCGATGATGACATTACCAACTAATACTTCTTTATCAGGCTTTATTTTCATATCGCTAGGACTTAATGGTTTATATAAGGCTTTCGGTAGGAAACTCATCTCGCCATTTACTTCCATAATGCCGTAAGCGATATTGGAAATATCAAAGTAGCCTTTAATACGACATTCTTCTAATAGTTCATTAATATCAAGATGTGCTTTACGCATATTATCTCTTAAGATTTTACCATTTTGAATAATGATGGTTGGGGTTCCCATAAAAAGGCGACGCATAAAAATGCTTTTCATCGTTAACCATGAAACTAAATAGGCGACTAGTCCAAATAAGATAACGGCAAATATGCCATTTATTTCTGGTGATTCAGTGTTGATGGTCATTTCTGCAGCAAAGTTACCAATCGAAATACCAATAACATAGTCAAATAAGCTTAATTCGGACACTTGTTTTTTACCCAATAATTTAGTAACAATAAAAAGAGTAAATAAACTAATTAAAGCCCGATAAGTAACCGTTCCAAGGGTTGAAAAATCCATAATATCACCAATAATATTATGGATTTTAATCATTTAAATATACTCACAAAAAAACGTACCTAAGTACGTTTTAGTTTTGTTTGTCTAAACCATATTTACGATTGAACTTTTCAACACGGCCAGCTTTTGATGCACTAGCGCCATCTTTCTTACCATTATAGAATGGATGACACTTGTCACATGTTTCAATATGTAATTCAGGCTTATTTGACATAACTGTAAAAGTATTGCCACAAGCACACATTACTTTAGTTTCAACGTATTCTGGATGAATTCCTTTTTTCATCTTCTTCGCTCCTTCCGCCATGACTTTGATAAGTCATAGAAAACTAATTCCTACCTAGTTTATCAAATTATTTTATAATTTGCAAGTATTTAAGAGGTATTTTACATTAATCTCTACTATTACCAAATAAACGTAGTAAATCTAAGAAAATATTAACGAAGTCTAAATATAATTGGAAAGCACCATAAATAGCTAGGCTATCTTGATTTTCAATGCCATATAATTTTCTTTTAATAGCTTGAATATCAAAGGCAATATACGCCATAAAGATAATAATACCAATAATACATAAGCCAAGGTCTAAAGCTTCAGAACCAATAAAGATATTAATAACAGACATAATAATGATTGCTAAAATACCCATAAATAAGAAAGTCGATATTTTAGTTAAATCAATCTTGGTAAAATAACCGATACAACCAAATATTAACATAATAATAGCGGTTACACCAAAGATAATCATAATAGATCCTAATTCAAAATAAGCAAAAATAGTTGCAAAAGTCACACCGGTTAAAGCTGTATAAAATAAATACAAGATTGTTGCCGTTAAGGACGACATCTTTCTAATGCGGACAGCTAATACAATCGCAATGACAATTTCAGCTAACCAAACAAGTAAATATAAACCTCCTGAAAATAAAGTATCCATTAAACTTGATTCTTGAAGACCAAAACCCATACCAAAAGTTATAAGTAGACCAACAAATAACCACATAAATATTTTTGGAAAAACGACTCTTAATTCATCGCTCATCAAATCACCTCTTTACCATTATATCATAATTATTTTTAATTTTAAAAATCCATTTATTCAAAAGATAATCATCATAATTATTTTCTTCTTTTAAAATTATTGTTATCCGTTCTTTCGTATATTTACGCATCGTATCAAATAGATGATTAAGGTCTTTAAAACTATTCTTTGTAATTACAAGATCATTTAAATCAATATATATATTATCCGCCTTAACTAAGAGATTTTGAATATGATGTTCATTAATTTTAATGTTATCTAAAATATCATTAGTAATATCTTTAGGACGCGTATCTTGATAAGGATAACAATAATTACTTTTAATATTATTACCAAAAGATAAACTTATATGAGCCTTATAGTTAACCTTAAGGCTGATGGTTATAACAACTATAGTGACCATAATGATAAATAGTAGCTTTTTCATTTTCACCTCATAAAAAAAGTAGCCTAAGCTACTTAATTATATTCTTCTAATTCGATTTTTGCACCTACACTTGTCAATTTGCCAATAATATTTTCATAACCTCTTAAGACGTGTTCAACACTATCAACAATTGTCTCCCCTGATGCGGCTAAACCAGCAAGAACAAGACAAGCTCCAGCGCGAAGATCAGTGGCTGTTACCGTAGCCCCTTTTAAAGGTGAAGGACCATGAACATATATTTTACGATCATCAATAGTAATATCCGCACCCATATCGACTAAATATTTAACATTTTGAAAACGATTTTCATAGATAGTTTCTTCTAAAACAGACTCTCCACTTAACTGAGTTAATAAAGTCGTAAGAGGTTGTTGTAAGTCTGTTGCAAAACCAGGATAACCTAGGGTTTTAACATTGATAGCCCGGCCCTTATCTAGTTTTGATAAAGTGATAGATGATGATGAGACTTCCATCTTACAACCAGCTTCTTTAAGTTTTTCAATTAAGGCATCAATATGTTCCGGGATAATATTATTAATGGTTAAATTATCACCCATTAAAGCTCCCGCAATAACATAAGTACCAGCTTCAATACGATCAGGTATAACTTCGGTAAAACCTTTACCTAAATGTTCTACACCATCAATCGTAATTGTACTAGTTCCAGCTCCCATTATTTTAGCGCCCATATTGTTTAAGAAAGTCGCAATATTAACTATTTCAGGCTCTTTGGCAGCATTTTCAATGACAGTCCTGCCTTCGGCTCTAACAGCTACCAAAAGAGTATTAACTGTAGCGCCAACACTTGGCATATCAAGATAAATATTATTACCTACTAATTTATCAGCAGAAATAGTAAACTTATTTCCCTCTTCAATAACATTTGCCCCTAAAGCCCGGTAACCTTTTAAAGTTTGATCAATGGGACGAGCCCCAATCGAACAGCCACCAGGAAAATACATTTCAACGTATTTATATTTACCTAGTAAAGAGGACATAAAATAGTAAGATGCACGCAACTTTTTAGCAATAGCTTCCGGTATTTCTTTATTTACAACGGGTCTTGCATCAATCTTTATTTGACCATTACTTCTTATCACATTAGCCCCTAAATAAACTAGTATTTCTTGTAAAGCATCAATATCAGAAATATTAGGTACATTGTCAATAACTACTTCTTCATCAGAAAGCAAAGCGGCTGGAATAAGCGCTACCGCACTGTTTTTAGCACCACTAATATTGATCTCACCGGTTAGTTTATGTCCACCTTCTATTTTAATTCTTTTCATACATACCTCCCTTAATACTATATGTTAATACTTATTACACGTGCCTAGTTCCAAGTAAGGCAACTTTAGCTTTGATGGCCTCTTTCATATAAGCTTCACCAGCTTTAATAACCTTACGAGGATCATATACTTCAGGATCACTTTCAAGTTTCTCCCGAACACCCTTTGTCCAAGCTTGTTGTAATTCCGTATTAATATTTAACTTACAAATACCACACGATATGGCTTTTCTAATCTGTTCGTCATAAATGCCACTACCGCCATGCAAAACTAGAGGGATATTACATACCTCTTTAATTTCTTCCATCCGGTCAAAAGCAAGAACAGGATCGCCATGATATGGTCCATGAACACTTCCTAAAGCTGGCGCTAAAGCATCAATACCCGTCTCTTCAACAAAGCGCTTACAATCGGCTACTTCAGCATATAAGATACCTGTAACAACACCATCTTCACTACCGCCAACGTGTCCTACTTCTGCTTCAACACTGACGTTTCTTTCTTTCGCATAATCACATACTTCTTTCGTTAGACGAATATTCTCATCTAATTCATATTTAGATGCATCAATCATGACGGAAGTAAAGCCGGCATCAATAGCTTCCTTACAAGCTTCAAAACTGCTTCCGTGATCTAGATGAACGGCAACCGGAATCGTTATATGAAGATAATCCATTAAGTTTTTAACCATATCAAATACAGTCTTATAGCCACCCATATATTTAGATGCTCCTTCACTAACACCTAAAATGACTGGTACTTTTAATTCTTCACATTCTTCTAAAATAAATCTTGTCCACTCTAAATTATTTATATTAAAATGCGCAATTGCGTACTTACCTTCTTTAGCTTCATTTAACATTTTAATCATATTAACTAACATATTCTCACCCAATTTAAATATATTATGTATACTCATAAAAGTCAATAAACTTAAGCAAAATAAAAAGCAATTAGACATTGCTTTTACTCGGGAAATATTTACTAATCATATCCATAACAAAAGAACGATATTCCACATCACTACTCTCTTCGGCTTCTAACAAGCAAAGTGGAGGGAAAAGGACACACCACCAATTATCACCTAAGCCATTACCTAAAGTTACAACTAATGATTGATATTCCCCAGCTTCATAGTTAATTCCTCTAAACTCTTTCTCAGGGAAATAATTCATACCATAATTAAGCTTATAATTCTTTGTATATTGGCTAATTAATTCTTTTACCTTAGGAATATTCTTCTTAATTAGCGCATCGGCTTCTTCAATATTTTCCACACCATCTAATTTAGTATATAAGTATTTTTCAATATCTTCTTTTATTTCCCGTTTTAGAGCCTGATCATCCTCACTATTTGAATTAGCTATAACACGGATTCTAATAGCCTCATCAGGGATTAAATTGTTACTAGTAAGAGTATTAGCTACTAACGCAAGAGTAATTACCGCAATTAAAATAAAAAGAATGTTTTTCATATATCATCACCTACTATATATTGATAAACATTCTTTAATTTTATACAAAAAATAGTGATTACTCACTATTTTGTATACATACAAGCTCTTTTCTTGAAATAGATAAATGAACAAGTACCAAAAGCAATTGATATAACAGCAATAACTCCAAAAACAGCGCCAATAGCCGTTCCTAGACCTTCTACTGCTACTAATTCACCAGCAAATTCTTCGATAGCTGCGCCACCAATAACAGCTAAAATACCAAATAGTACACCATTAATTATTTCAATTACTGATTGGATCATAGCAAGAATCCGTCCAACTTTATTACGCATTGCTAATAAAATAATAGTGGCTCCAAGGAAAACAACACCAATTAAAGTTCCAATGTTGAAATTACTAAATAAGTTCATAACATTACCAATTACAGATAATCCTAAAATAACCATATAAACAACAGCATAAGTCATTCCCATTTGAGGTTGAGCTTGAGTTTGAGGATATCCTCCCATCATTGGTTGTACACCATTAACTGGTGCTTGTGGCATAGCAGCCATAACTTCTAAATCAGCACTACCACAGTTTGGACAATTATTTGCAGTATCAGCTACCTGGCTACCGCATGCTTTACATCTTTTCATTAAACATACTCCTCCCTTTTAATATCGATGTTAGCCTCATCAAACGTCTCCTTAATCTTAAGAAAACAGTTACCTATGATTACAACCATTATATCACAAATTATGGCGTATTAAAATATAATTGTTACATTTAATATATGGTTTGATTATGACATTTATCATATTCATCTTCATCAAAAAGGAATGTATTAGTATCACAATAACCATTTTTCCATATGCCACCAGCATCTTCACAACAACTACTTGAAACTTCATAATAATCCTGATAATCATTTTCTTGATAGTCTGATACTGCACTGAATGCGATAATCATGGTAATAGCGAAAAAGACAATATATAAAACAATCGTAGTAATAAATCCAACTAAAGCTCCGATACCGGCCATTTTGGCATCACCCTTACGATCGTTATTCCAAACAGCAAATAAAATTAAACCAACCAAAGGGATAAAAAATCCTAAGACAGCCCAACCAAAACTACCTTTCTTTTGGGGATATTGATAATTTTGATTATACGCAGGATATTGATAATAAGGATATCCTTGATAATTTTGATATGGTTGATAATATGCTTGATTTTGAGCATAATTAGTTTGTTGATAATCCCCATTTTCAAAACTATTACCACCACAATATGGACAAAATTCAACTTTTTCATCAACCATGTTATTACACATTTTACACTTCTTCATAATACATACCTCCTTATATTCTCATCATACCATTATTTATGATATGTTTCATTATGATTAATCTTAAAAGCACGATAGATTTGTTCTAATAAGATAACTCTAAATAACTGATGTGGGAAAGTTAATTTTGAAAAAGAAAGAGCATAATTACTTCTTTTTTTAATATCTTCGTGAAGGCCTAACGAACCACCAATAATAAAAGTTATAGTAGAATTAGTTAAATAGATATCATCTAACTTTTTAGCTAAAGCAACGGAACTTAATTCTTGTCCTGTTATCTCTAAAGTTATGACATAATCTTTATCGTCAATATGTTTTTCTAATTCTTCTTTTTCTTTAACTAAAACATTATCAGCTTTATCGTTATAGTCTTTGCATTCAATAATTTCTATTTTCGTATATTTACTTAATCTTTTAACATATTCTAAAACGGCTTCTTGATAAAATGTTTCTTTTATTTTACCAACACATAATATTTTAATCATACTTCCACCAATTCTGATGCTTCTCTTTGATCAGCAATACTAATATCATCAAAAGAAATATGCTTCTTACTAAGTGTCTCTTTTAAATTGTTGTAAGCTATTTCTTTCGTATTATTTTGTTCACTAAGATGCGCTAAAAAGACTTTTTTTGTATCTCTACCAATAAACTTAGATAAATATAGAGCTGAATCTTTATTAGATAAGTGTCCGCTATCACCTAGAATGCGCATTTTAACTTGATGAGGATAATGTTCATTATTCATCAAAAGTTCAATGTCATGATTACTTTCCATAATATAGATAGTACGATTACTAAGAAGTTTGTGATACTTCTCACTAATATAACCCGTATCAGTCATATAGACTGCACTTTTACCATCATATTCAAAGATATATCCTCTGGCATCATTAGCATCATGACTCGTTGGAACCGGTGTGATGACGACACCATCTAAATCAATCGGTTCATTTAGATTAGTATAATCAACCTTTAAATTAGCTTCCTTGCATATCGCATCAGACATATAAATATGGGGATGATACTTCTTATAAAAGACACTTACGCCTGATACGTGATCCGTGTGAGCGTGGGTTATAAAAACACTATCAATCTCACTAGGATTAACACCTAAAGATTTTAATTTCTTTTCAATGCTTAAAGAAGAAGTACCTATATCAATAAGAACTTTATGACTTCCAACACCAATATAGGTACAATTTCCTTTACTTCCACTTGCTAAAACACATACTTGCATAATCTTACTTCCTTAAATATGGTAATGGATTAGTAGCTCCGCCACTACCTGGACATTTATTCGTTGTCGCTCCAACTCTAATTTCAAAGTGAACATGGTTACCAGTTGCAGCACCACTATGACCGATATAACCGATTACTTGACCACGAGCAACAACGCTACCCTTCTTTAAGCCTTTAGCAAAGCCACTCATATGGCCATATAATGTACAATAACCATTATTATGATTGATAATAATATGCTTACCATAACCATATCTTGTATCATTAATAGCATAGATAGTACCATTATTAGAAGCATATACTGGTTTACCATAGTTATTTGGAATATCTACGCCACTATGAAGTTCACGTTTCTTATAGTTAAATGGATAAGTACGCCAACCGAAAGGTGAACTAATTGAATAAGCATTAGTTGGCCATAACCAGTTACGAACACTACCAATACTTGGTACATTATGCGTACCAACACGAACGACTTTATTACGAGATGGCTTAATTGTTTCGTTACTAATTGGAACAGTCTTAACAACGGAACCATTTACTTTTTGAACAGTCTGAGATACACGCATAATGCCATTTTGACCACTTTGTTCAACATATTCTGATCCTGTTGTCATTGTTTTATCAGCTTTTTCAATCGTATCATAGTAAATTGTTTGATCAAAGACTTGGGATTCTTCTACAATAACTTCTATTTTAGGATTTAACTTAGTAATGGTAATCGGCTGATTATCATAAAACATATTATCGATACTAGTAAAACTTGGGTTAGAAAGGAAGAACTCCTCAACACTAATACCATTACGATAAGCTAAATCATCAACACTATCTTTAGATGATGCCAAAACGGTCTTAGATATCTTGTTATCACCATATAACAAATAACTAGCTAGACTTGATGAATCCGTATAGATTTTCTCACTAACTGAAACATTAGTTTTTTTAACGGTTATTTCATCATCAAGATAAATATTATCAATCATTGTACCGGTTGTTTTTACCTCTTGTTGGGTACCATTTTGATAATCTTCATATTTTTCATTACCGACAAAAACTTTAGTGACTTCTTCAATGGCATCATTAAAAATATCTTCGTCTGTAACATATAAGATGATATCTTTACTTTTGGCATTGCTACTGGTAGATGATGAATCCAAATCCTCTAGAGTACTATCAGATTCCATATCTTCAGCATCATCTTCCTTGACTTTAATTCTAAACTGATATCCTTCAATAGTACAAGGCTTTTTAGCAATAATTTTATTATAAATATCCTCAATATCACTATAAGTATTATCATAAGTTGTAATTTTTTTAATATTAATACCTAAAGGTTCTAAAACGTTTGTCGTATGAAGATATATTTCATTATCATTGACATAATTTTTCATATAAATATATCTACTATAAGATACGTCAATCATCTTGTTACTAACAAACTCTTCTAGGTAACTAACCTCACTACTCGTCATATTAAGACTTTCACGATTTTGATAAAGATAATCAATTAAATCTTTTTGATAACTTTTAATGTTTTTATCAAAAATAGCTTGAAGGCGATCATAATTCTTAATACCTTTACTAGTTAAACCATTACCTTCTTTATATTCATCACTAAAGGTTCTATATAACTTACTTAAATCAGCATATTTCCCATCTTTAGCATTACCATTATTATCAACATAAGAAGATAATTCATTATAAATATCTTCTAATTTTATCATATAAATATAATTTGAATATAACGAATTGCCTCTTACAAATACTTTTTTCATCACATTATGAACAGATTCAATTGTCTCAATATTAGACTGATATTCAATGACCTGATTTTGGATAATTTCACCCTGTTCGGCAACATGCTTTTCAAATTTTTCTTTAGAGGTAATAACACCAATTTTTTCATTATCAAGATAAACTTGATAAAAACTCCGTGGGACGTATTTTCTTCCATAGTTAAATTGTAAAAAGAAAACAGCAACACCACAAAGGAAAACAATGATGTATACAACACACTTTTTCATAAATCACCTATTTTTCTTCGGTTTCTTTAATATCACTATCAGCTACACTAACAAGCGTACTAATAGATTTTTGAAATAATAAGTTAATATCTTTTAATGGACCATTACGATGCTTACGGACAACTAGCTGCATCAAGCTTTCAGGCTTTTCCTTTTCTTGTTCCGTACAATGAAGGAAAGCAACAAAGTCAGCATCTTGTTCGATAGCACCAGATTCTCTTAAATCACTTAACATCGGCTTTTTATCACCATTACGTTGTTCAATACTACGAGATAATTGGGATAGAGCAATAACCGGAATATCTAAGTCCATTGCCATCGTCTTTAACGCTCTTGATATCTCAGCAACTTCCTGTTGCCTATTTTGACCATTAGATCCACCTTTAGTTGCGCTTTGGATCAATGTTAAATAATCGATGATAACGATATCAAGGCCTGCTTCCGAACTTTTTAAACGCCGGCATTTAGACATAATCTCTGATACGGTTTGTCCGGCACTATCATCAATAAAAAGATTTGTCTTAGCTAATTTACTAATAGCTTCATTAAGCTTTTTCCAATCATCGTGTTCAAGATTACCCGTCTTTAATTTATCACCTGTAATTTGTCCAACAGATGATAACATACGCGTTGCCAATTGTTCTGCACCCATCTCCATGTTGAAAACAGCTACAGATTTTTTAGCATTAATTGCCATATGCGTTGCCATATTTAGGGCAAAAGCCGTCTTTCCCATACCGGGACGAGCAGCGATAATGATAAATTGATGGGGATGCCATCCGGTTGTTAGGCGGTCTAAATCATAAAAGCCCGTTGGAATACCGGTAACATCTTTTTTATTAGCAGCCAAAAACTCAATATCAGCTTGGGTTTTATCCAATACTTCTTTAATAGGCTTAAACTCCGTTGTTTTAATTCCTTCCGAAACATCACTAATCTTTTTACTAGCTTCATATAAAAAGTCCGTAATATCTCTACCAACATTATAACTATCTTGAACAATACTAGTAGCTTCATCAATTAAACGTCTTAAAACGGCTTTTTCAGAAACAATCTTAATATATTCATCAATATTAGCGGTCGTTGGAACATCATTAATAATTTGAACTAAGTATTCGATATTGCCAACTTGTTCTAGTAAATGGCGGTGATTCAACTCTTCACTAACCGTTGTTAAATCAACCGGAACTTTTTTATCATTTAAATACTTTATACACGTAAAAATTTTACTGTGAGCATCAATATAAAAATCATCACTAGTTAATCCTTCAACAGCTTTTTGTAAAGCTTTTTTAGTTAAAAACATTGATCCTATTACTGATTGTTCAGCTTCGGTATTATGGGGTATTGTTTTCTCAGGCATAAAACACCTCCTACTTTACTAATTCAACTCTTATTTTAGCTATAACTTTTTTGTGTAGTTCAATATCAACATTATGATAACCTAGGGTTGACAAGGGAGTGTTGATATGAACTTGTTTTTTATCTATTTCATAACCTTTACCTACTAGTTCGCTAGCAATTTGTTTTGCGCTAACACTACCAAAAACACGGTCCATCTCACCGGTTTTAACTTTAAACTTTAGTTCTTCTTTTTCCAATTTAGCTTTAATTTGTTCACACTTTTTAATTAAAGCATCCATTGCCTGCTTTTTTTCTTCATTTTCTCGGTTTAGGCGGTTAACACCCGCTCCGGTTGCTGGAACAGCTTGGCCAGCTTTAATTAAATAATTAGCATAGCCATCAGCTACATTGATAATATCGCCCTTTTTACCTTGTTTTTTAACATCATCAAGCAAGATTATCTTCATCTTTTATTTCACCTAGCACTTTCTTTAAAGCTTTCTCTAATGCTTTGATAGTCGTATTTTCGACTTGAACAGCGGCCGTATTGGTGTGACCACCACCGCCTAAACGTTTCATGACTTCACAGACATCAACATCACCAATACTACGTGCACTAATGCCAACTAATTTTTTACCTAATTGGCCAATAGTGAAACTAGCTTTAACACCATCAAAATTAAGTAACTCTTCACTTATTTCAGCTAACTCTTCTGGGGTTGTGGATGTCGCATAAAGAAGACAGATAGCCATATCTTTATCATAGATATAACTACTCTTAATATAATCGGCCTTTCTTAAAAACTCATCTTTACTTTCTTTTAAAAGGTTTTGTTTAACAATTGGATCAGCACCTAAAGAGATGAGATAAGCAGCTGCTTCAAAAGTTTTCTCCGTTATTTTGACGTTAAAACCATTCGTATCAATTTCCATACCAGCAAGCATAATAGAGGCTACCACTGGACTAATAGGAATACTCGTATTTTTACTATAAAAGGCAATTAATTCAACAACACTTGATAAAGATGAATCAATATAAAAAATCTCTGTTTCCCGAATATAATTACCCATCTTAATATGATGATCTAAAACAACCTTATCAGATATTTCATCAACCAATTTAGGACAAACAATCCGCTCTTGTTGATGTACATCTAAGACAACTAATAACGTTTTATCACTAACTAACTTACTATAGTTCTTCTCACTTACATAATTAAAGTTAGGAACTAATGATAAAGCTTGCTTAACGGTATTGTTATTTTCATCACTATCTGGATTGATAAAAATATATGTCTTTTTACCCATTGCATTAAAAATAGAACTTAAGCCTAAACTTGATCCTAAAGCATCAAGATCAGGATTTTTATGACTAGCAATAATAATTTTGTTATAGTCTTTAACTAACTCCGTTAAACGTCCAAATAAACTTTCCATAGGCCCTCCTTAATCACTTAATATTATACTATAAAATTTATCATTCCACAAACATAACCAACATAAAAAAAGAAAACATCAAGTTTTCTTTTCATTTGATAAAAGCAGGCACGATTTTAATCATTTGATTAATATCTAACACTTACTCTTTAGAAATTTTCTACATAGAAGTATACCGCTTAAAAGAGTGATTAAAGCCATCTCAAAAATAATTATAAACTTCTTTATTTGATCTCCAGTTAATGGGATTTCAATATTTCTTTTATTTGTTATAGTTACGACAATATCATCATTAACTATTCCTTCATTGTCGGTATAAGTCGTTTGATATTTATCTTGATTAGCTTCTTCTTCAATTACCTCATATAAAGTATCATAAGGTATATCTTCTATAACAATTTTATCGCCACCTTTTAAGGTAATTGTTCCTTCATATGTTTCTTCATCATCTGTTGGCGTAAAATTAATTATGCCATCTTCATCAAGACCAGTATATGCATACGCTCCTTTAAATGGGGCATCTTTATCTGGTTTTAAAGTAATTTTAAAGGTCCACTCTCTTTCGGATTCAACATTAGTTCCTTCTAGTTTTTTCTCAATACTGATACTATGCTTTGAATAATTTTTATTACTAAACTTAACTAATGGAGCATCACCATTTAAGATTCCTTTAGTGTTTTCCGTAGTAATAGTTACATAGTCGTCTTGATTAGCTTCTTCTTCGGTTACTTCATATTCCGTACCTTCTGGCAAATCCTTTATTTCTATTTTTTCATTATGTTTTAATTTTATAGTAGCCTCATTATAACCATCTTTTTCTACGACATCGATTGTTCCTTCTTGAAGTTCTTCAACCTCTTCAACTTCTTCAGTTTCAATATCATCTTGAGCAACTTTCTTCGTCAAAATATAGGCATATTTTTTATCTAATTTTTTGATACTTGGCGCTACAAGCTTTATTTTAAACGTCCACTCTTTTTCTTTATTGCCTAAATTACCAAATACTTCTTTACTAATGATAATATTGTGTTTTGATAATTTTGTATTCTTATATGATACTTTTACATCATCATTTAATATGCCATCTTCATCAGTTACATGAGTTATATATTCGTCTTGATTAGCTTCTTTTTCTCTAACACGGTAAGTCGTCTTTTCTGGCAAACCATTAATAGTAACTGTTTGATTATGTTTTAAAGTAATTGTTCCAACACTACTACCGTCACTTTGTTTTGCAAATGCAATTAGACCTGTTTTAGATCCATCATATAAATATTCATCTAATAATGTTATATGATCATCCGGTGTTAAAGTTATTTCAAAAGTCCATTCTTTATTCTTATCTCCGGCTCCACCGGCTACTTCTTTAGATATTGTTAAAGAATGTTTTGATGGCTTTTTATTATTGTACTTAACCATAAATGTATCAGTATCAATAAGTGTGCCTTTTTCTTGGCCTGTTGTCCAAGTAACATATCCATCAGTATTAGCTTCTTCTTCTACCACTTCATACTGCGTTCCTTGTGGCAAATTATTAATTGTCACTGATTCACCATGTTTTAGTGTTACATGGGCACTACTTGTACCATCACTATTATGTTGTAACTTTATATATGCATCATTTGATGGCACTATTTCAGATACAAAATTACCACTCGTAATTGGATAGCTATCCGATAGTGTAACACCCTCTTGAGGAGTAAACTTAACTATAAAATTCCAAACCTTGTCTTGATCGCCATCACTACCAAGGACTTCTTTAGAAATTGTTAAACTATGTTCCGATAATTTGATATTGTTAAAGGAAATACTAGGATTATCTTTTCCATACGTCAAAGTACCTTCAACATCGCCTGTTACCCGAGTTGTATATCCATCAGTATTAGCTTCTTCTTCTTCAACTTTATACTTTGTTTCTTCTGGTAAACCTTTAATTGTTACCGTATCATTATGTTTTAGTAATACTTCTCCGGTGTAAGTTCCATCTGTATTACTAGTGAATGATATCTTTCCACTCTTAGTTCCATCAAATTGATATTCTTTATCTAAAATGACATACTCTAAAGGCTTTAAGATAATTTTAAAGGTCCATTCTTTTTCTTCATCAGCCCAAGCACCGGTTACTTTTTTAGAAATAGTTATATCGTGCTTACTTAATTTCGTATTAGTAAAGCGTACCGTTTCAAGATCTTTAGTTAATTCTCCTTCGGTATTAAGCGTTGCCATCGTATAATATTTTTCTTGGTTAGCCTCTACCTCTTCAACTTTATATTTTGTTCTTTCTGGAATGTTTTCAATTGTTACACTTTCACCATGTTTTAATTTAATAGTTCCTGTATAACTATCTCCTTGTTTCGTTAAATGTAAATCTCCATCAGCATGATCAGTCACACCATTAGCAGCATGACCGCCTACATAATGATAAGTCGTATCAAATATAACATCTTCCGCAGGCATAAAGGTAACTTTAAAGGTCCATTCTTTTTCTTTATCGCCAGCACCGCCAGTTACAATTTTTTCTAATTTTAATTGATGACGGGAATATTTTATATTTGTAAATTTAACATTAACACTTGGTTCATCTTTTAATAATCCTGTTTCATTATTTTTTAAAGTTATATAACCATCTTGGCTAGCATCTTTTTCCACGATTTCATAACTTGTACCTTCAGGAATATTTTTAATTGTCACACTTTCATTATGTTTTAGACTAATAGTTCCTGTATAACTTCCATCGTGATTATCGGTAAGTTCCATCATTCCATCTTTGCTTCCAAGATAAGCATAACTTTTAGCAAATGGAATATTCTCTTGTGGGGTGAGAGTAAGATTGAATACCCATTCTTTTTCTTGATCGCCCCAACTACCTAACACTTCTTTTGATAAAACAATATCATGTTTAGAGTATTTAGCATTTTCAAACGTAACACTAGTCTCATTATCTACTAATGTTCCTTTAGCATTAACAGCCGTTGTTACATAATCATCACGATTAGCTAAAGTTTCCGTAACTTCATATTGCGTATTTTGCGGTATACCTTTAAGTGTTATTTTTTCACCATGCTTCAAAGTAACACTACCTGTATAGTTACCACTAGGTTGTTTCATCAAAGAGATACTACCAGTCTCATCTTCACCAGTTGCTTTATGTTTTAAAGTTTCATAACTTTCTTCTAATGTAACATTAACACTAGGAGTTAAAGAAATATCAAATGTCCATTCCTTTTCTTGATCAGCTAAAGCTCCGACAACATTTTTTTGAATCGTCAAATCAACCGGAGCATAGAAAGTATTAATGTAGTCAACTTCATCGAAGTAATTATCGTTAACTTGACCGATTACCTTCGTACCTTCGATTGTGGCCGTATCTTTTTCCGCTAAATGGATACGATCAAAGAAATATCCTTCGCGGTGTTCAGGCTCGGTAAGAAGTTCTTCGATTTCATATGTTGAGTCGCTATTTAATCCGGAGAACATTAAGCCTTCATTATTCTTTAATGTAATATGAGCAACATTAACTTCTTGATTTTTCCAATCATCATCGGTCCAACCTTCAGGCTTATCTCCTGGCTTTTTATCGTCACTATACCCAAAATATACTTTTTGGGTTAAAAAGGCTGTTTGGGTTGCATAAGGTGATGATAATTCACTAGCGCCATATGAATATGGATTTAGATGAGCGATAACAAATTCATCTAATGAATCATATCCAGAAGTTGTTCCTTTCCATGTACCATTTTCAACCTCAATAACAGGGATTAGATAAGCTTTCTTTATCCAGAAATCCAATGATCCAAGGGTATGTTCATCGTCATATTTTTTATATTTATTTAAATCGTTCTTTAAGCTACTACTTATCGCATCAGGATTTTCAACATAAGTGGTCATACCTGATAATGTTAATTCAACATAATCTTCACTATCTGGTGCTTGATATAGCCTAAAGACATTTTCATCACTGACACTTTTGGCTTTATTAGTTCCAATATAAACATAATAACTTCGGCCATTATTTTTACGATAAACAGTTAAATCATTATTAGCGTTTTGTAAAAATCCTCTATTGTCAGTCAAAATATCTATGGTTTTTAAACGAAGTTGCCACTCATTACTATAAGGATTTTTGTACATTTTTAAAGCTTCAAAATCGCCTTCATGGTCATCTAACTTAACACTAAAATTAAACTCTTTATTATTATCAATTTTTTGCTTACCAACCTCATTAGTTTCTACTTCTTTAGTCATAAATAACAAAGAATCGTTTACCTCAAGGCGACCATTATTTCCTAGATAAGAATTAATGATAATATTACTATCATTAGAAGTTGTTCCTGTAGTCGCACTAATGGTTGGTAGGTAATAATTATAAGCCGTGCTTGTTCGGTTAGTTGTTTTTGGTCTTAAACTTTGAGCCATATCACCAACACGTAAACCACCTGGGCGTGTTGCAATTACCCAATTATCACCACTAGGTTTATCTTTTCCTTGTTCATATTGAACCCATGTGTCATTTACTTCATCATACCAAGCTAAGTAGTTTCCTGCCTCAATACTTCCACCAGCTATTCCTGAACCAAATTCTTTACCTAATCTTGATACAGCAACATGAACAAGGTCCTTTCTACCTGGCAAGTAATAATCAAGTATAACATAGTACCATTTATCAGGACTTAATGTTTGAGCATCAGTTATTTTTTGATGAGTAGCTTTAAAGACATTTAACTCATCATCCGTAAGTAGTGGGACATCTTTATATGTTCCATTAGTTTCAAGGTCACCATCATCAGCACCTAAATTGTATAAAGGTAGCGGATTTTGATACATATAGAAGCGATTCGTTTCATTTGGTGAGAAAGATAAGACAGCATCGCCTCTAGTTCTTTCAGCGCTTGTGTCTGTAACATAATCTTTATATAGCGTGTTACTATAATAGTTAGAATAGAAATAAACAACATCGCCAATCTTATTTTTTTGTAGATATTCTGGAGAAATTTTGGCCATATCTACATTTAAGCCATCATCCGTAAAAATAGAATCTTGTAAGCCCACACCATAGAAAAGTCTAAATGGTGTCGTTATCGTTTTATTACCTAAATTAGTTGTGTATGATGAGACAAAGCCGTCTGGCCCTATTGTAATATTTGCTACTTCAATAGGTAAAGCACTTACTGGAATATTGACATAAATAGCTCGATCAAAGCCTAAATCAATAGCTGCATCATTATTTTCATCTTCAAAATTTTCAGTGTCTTCGACCCATATCCGAATATCACTTAATTTATATTTGATCTTTGTATCGTTATAACATGGATTATGAACTTCGTCATTTCTGCTATCTTCTATAAAGCGATACAAAGTATAGATAGTGTTTCTTTGCTGATTGGTCATGCTTCCCTCTTCTAAAAGATTTGGAACGTACTTTCGAACAGTTTCACTATCAGCATAATAAGTATCACCATTATCCCAGCTACCGCTAGTCCCTAAAAATTCGCCATCTTTATTATACCAACCCATCTCAAAAGGTAATGATAAATCTTCACTATCATGACTTGGCCCACGATGCTTAATATTAAAATTATAATCGTATACAGCTGTCTTTGTAATACCATGAATTTTTCCAAAAAGAAGTAAACCCATGTCATATGTTTCACCACTAACGGTAATTGCCTTATTCTTGACATCCATATATTGTCCCAGTGGATCCATAAAAGTCATTGAATCTTCGATACCAATATCATTAATACCACTAATGGGCTCGAAAGCACTAGAAACAATATCTTCAACGATGGCATCAAATGTTTCAGCAATCTTATCTGCTGCTTCTTCTTTACTAGATGCATAATAAGATTTAGTTACATAGTCATATTCTAAATCAGCATTACTTAATCCGTAAGGATTATTGGCTGTATCACCAGGATCTAAGTTATCAAATGATACATCTTTTCTTTCTGATACAAAATAAGCATTAGAATGGTTGTGTCCTATTGGAACAGTTGCATCATATTCAACACCATTAACAGTAGCTCTTCCATCTTTCATATCATCCCAAAGGCCTTTTGCTTCATCGTAAATGACATATTTATTTATTTTTCCCCGATCATCATAGGAATTACTATCATTTTTGAATTCATCATAAGCATTAATAGCATCAATAATGGCTGATATTATTTCATAACCAACCGTATATGGTTCATAAACAATATCATCATCTTTTAAATTGTTTACATCAGCATCTTGTTTGATATAACCCTTTTCTTTTAACCAATCAGTATTAAAATAATCGTTGGGGTTCATAAGTACTGAACTAGTATTTATAGTATAATTAGCTGTACCACTAAACCATTCTTCTGGATCAGGTAGTTTTACTTCTTCTGGATTATTCATATCAACAGAAACTGTATAAAATTTACAATTTCCTCCAAACTTTTTTTCTACCTGAGCTCTCATATATGAACCATTTAAAATTGTTGTTAATATAATCGCTGCTTGTGAAGATCTTACCTCATTAGCAAACTCTTTTAACTTTTGTTCACCTACAGCACCAGGGTTAGAGTCTTTAATATGGCCATCTGTTAATGTTCCATCTCCATAACCAATTTGTTCTAATGTTGGAACTCCATCTTTTTCTATTAAATCAATGTACATATTCCAATCCCATGTCCAGGTTCCTTGTGGATCTTCAAACGCCTTGATATAACTAGCTTTTTTATTACCTCGATCATTTGTAAAGCCCATAGCTTGTAGGGTAGGATTAGACCATGATCCCTCCAACATATCGGTAGCTGCACCATCAGATAATACAACAACGGAAGGAATATAATTAAAGGTAATTCCCGCAACCTTAACTTTAGTTTCCTCTTGTAATAAAGCTTTAAATGCCGCATAAGTACCAGCATTAATATTCGTTGTTCCATTACGATATGTATCATATCTTTTTATACCATTATCAGTAAGTCGTATATTCTCATCAACTTTAAAAGTATCATTGACATACCTTTTATCAACAAAAACAAAGCCACCAGCGGTATTAGCATGACTTGGATCTTTGATAGGTTCACTAAACTGGGTGTAATCAGTAACCCCTGCTTCTACCCAGCCGGCATCAAGATAATGATATGGTTGTTCTTCATCATCACTTACCTCATAATGCCCCATTGGAACAATAGTTGTTGCTGTATTACAATCATCATCTTTTACTCCATTTTTACCATTGTTACCAAAAAGAACAACAGACACTTCATTAAAAGCGCCAGCGCGCATTAACTTATCAATAGATTCGTTAACAGCGCTAACAGTTTTATCCATACGGGTTTTAGACCAATCTGTTTTATTATTAGAATACATCGAACCAGAATTATCTATAACAATAACGGTTTTAGTTGGTGGTAAACCTATCCAAGCCTGACTAGATCCTAAAGCTGAGAAAACATTTAAAAAATCAGTATTAAGTTTGACTTTACCGTCATATCCGTCAGTGGCCATATCTAAAGTTAAATCATTAGTAAAAACAGACTTATCAGACCAAATACGGCCAGCATATCTTGAACCATCCGCATCACTAAGTAAAAGATTTTGATATGAATCCATCGTACTAGGATCAGAAATACGATTAAAATTAGATGAACTATAAGATTTGTTATTGATAAATCCCATCATCGTCAATAAGCTTTTATTACCAAAGCTTATAACAGCTAAAGAAATACATATCGTTAACACCAATAATTTTAAAGATATTTTTTTAATGTTATTCATAACTTCTCCTACTTTTCTTAATAATTTTTTTTATATTTAAAATAGATTCAAATATTTGGACATTACTATCTTTATCTATCCTTTTCTAAATCATTATATCAACAAAAAAAAAAAAAAACAAGTAACTTTTTTGCGAGATATATTAGTTACTTGTTTCTTTCTTTTTTATTTCTAATTCTTTCAGCTAACGCTTTTATTTTATTAAAGCGATGATACAAACCAGATTTAGTAATTTTGGTATCGGTTTCAATACTGATGATTTCACTTAATTCAACTAACGAAGCTTCGGGGTATTTTAAACGGTAAGTGGCAACTAATCTTTCTTTTTCATCTAAAAGATCTAGTCCGCCTTCTGCTTCAATTACCTCGATATCTCTTACCTGTTTCGTCGCTGTTTCAATAATTTTATCGACATTGGCTTGTTCACAATTATTAAGGCGATTCGTCATATTCTTGTGATCCCTATAGATACGAATATCTTCAAAGTAGAATAACGCATTAATAGCGTTCATCATTCGAAGAAAATCCCCTATTTTTTCGGCTTCTTTAACATAGATCATATACTTATTATCCCGTTTTAAAACTTTGCTATTTAAATAGTATTCATTTAATAACTTACTAATAAACTTAGCATATTCTAAGTTATCAACAAAAAACTCTAAATGATAACGTGACTTCTTGGGGTCATTAATACTACCACAGGCTATAAATAATCCTCTTAAATAAGCTCGTTTCGATAAATCATCATCAAGAATATAATCTCTTGGAATATTCGTATCAAGACTTAAATCATTGATAATATCTTTAACTTTACGGGTTATCTCTAAAATATAGAGATAACTTTTCATATAGTTATAACCACGCCTTACGGTTATTTTAGGAGAAACATCATACATTTCTTTAATTGATGAAAAAACATATCTAGCGACACTAGCATTTTCCGTAGTTATTTTAATAGTATCAGTAATAATGGCACTATTTCTTAAAATAACAGATAATTCAGCAATCATTTCCGTGCGTTCATGGTTTAATTTACTTACTTCATTTTTAATATCACTTGTAAATGACATAAATATCTAGTCCTTTAATAAGTAAGAGAAAATCTGCAAACTTAACTTCATCGCATCATGACGAATTAAATTATTATTGATAATAAAGAAGTTATCGCTGATGACATCTTTAACTATTTTCTTTACTTCATCTTCGTCAAAAACAACAGCATCTTTTTGTTCTAATGTTTCATACTTATGGGCTATTTCAGGTCCGATTTCACCACTATTAGCTACTACAACATCGATTTTATGCTTACCTAAATAACCATTTAATAACTTAATATGATCAGATACTGTAAAGCCATCAGTTTCCCCTGGCTGCGTCATCATATTGCAAGCATACATTACTTTGGCTTGGCTCTCATCGATAGCCTTAATGATATCATCACAAATCAGATTAGGAATAATACTTGTAAACAAGCTACCCATACTAAGAATGATTAAATCGGCACTTTTTAAAGCTTCGATAGCCTCTTTAGTTGGAGTGGGTGAGTCTTTATAATAAACTTTTTTAACACCTTTCTTGCACAAAGTAATATTGTGTTCACCTTCAACAACGCTGCCATCATTCATATCGGCCATTAAAACGACATTATCTTCTGTTAGTGGAACCACTTTACCTTTTAAGTTCATAACTTTACTTAAGGCTTCAATACCATCAGATAAGTTACCACTTATTTTAGCGCAAGCGGTAAGTAGTATATTACCAACTGTCTGACCCTCTAAATCACTTGTCGTATTAAAACGATAATTAAAAAGGTCCATAACTAAAGGCTCCGTCTCTGATAGAGCTACCAAAACTCTTCTGATATCACCAACAGCTGGGATATTAAACTCTTCTCTTAAAACACCAGTCCCACCACCATCATCACAAACAGATACAATGGCCGTTAGATCAATAGGGAACTGTTTTAAACCTCTAAGTAGGGTTGAAGACCCTGTTCCTCCTCCTAAAACGACAACTTTTTTCATTATGCTTTTCTCTTCCTTCCTTTTTCTTCAGGTTCTAAATATAAGACACCTTTTTTTAAAGATACGATGATAAAGATAATACCTGCTATTACCATAATAACAGATACTAACTGTGCTACTTTAATAGGTCCTAACATTAGACTATCGGTTCTAAGCCCCTCGACAAAGAAGCGTTCCACGCCATAGATGATAAAATAAATGCCACTTAGAGTACCAACTTTAAGCTTTTTATATTTTTTACATAAAATTATTAAAATAGTAAAACATAAAAGACAAGTCATTGATTCATAAAAGAAAGTTGGGTGATGATACACACCACCAATATTCATGCCATCAATAACAAAGCCTGGAATTGGTAAGGATTTTAACTTAGCTAAAGAAATAACAGGTCCGTAAGCTTCTTGATTAAAGAAATTTCCCCACCGGCCAATTGCTTGCCCTAAAACGAGTGATGGGGCAACAATATCCATAAATCTAAAAGTATTGATATGATGCTTACGCGTATAGAAAATGGTAAATATTAACCCCGCAATAACCCCGCCATGAATAGCAAGGCCACCATTCCAAATTGCAAATACTTGCATAATATTATTCTTATAAGCATTCCACTCAAAGATAACATAATATAGTCTAGCGCCAACAATAACAATTGGTACTAAATAAAAGAAATAGTCATATAAAAATTCTTTTTTAATATTAGGATGTCTTTTGATCTCTAAATAAACAAGGAAAAAGCCAATAAAAAAGGCTGTAAGAATGCATAATGAGTACCAATATACAGTTAAACCAAAAACGTGAAAAGCAACAGGACTCATTTGCGCTTACCTCCTTTTAAAATACCATCGATAATCCAATTATCCATAATAGCATTCATAATTGATATAACAACTGATACAATGATTAACATCCATACGCCATGAACATTAAAATTAGATTGTAAAATCCAATCGGATAACTTTAAAATAAAAGCATTAATCAAAGGATAGAATAATCCTAAAGTCATAGCTGTTAAAGGAATCGTTAACCATGTTAAAACAGGTTTAATAGTTCGATTTAAAACAAAAATAATTAAAACAGCTAAAAAGCCCCAATAAATATTTTTGATAAAAACGGTATTTTTAAAAATCATTGATACTGTAATTAAAACTAAAGTATAACCGACAAGATGAATAAAAATATCTAAAGAACGGCTAATACTTTCACGTTTATTCCATTTTTTTTCAGTTGTTATCTCTTCTTTTTTCATAATTTCTCCTTGATTCATTATAACACTATTCTATAGCTATTTCAAATATTCAAAGCGGTAAGATTTCACTCTTACCGCCTTTATTTTTATTCCATTTTTGTCTTTATTTTTAAGCTATTCACTACGAATCTCAAATAGAGCATCTCTTAATTCCATAGCGCGCTCAAAGTCTAGGTTTTTAGCCGCTTCATGCATTTCTGCTTCAATTTGAGCCATTAAGTCAATCTTTTCATGTTTAGATAATTTCTCACGTTTCTTCTTAGTAACATTTTTATTATTAGATATAACTTCCCGAATAGCTTTAATAATCGTCTTAGGAACGATACCATGTTCTACATTATAGGCTTCTTGGATTTCCCTTCTTCGGTTCGTCTCCTTAATAGCTAAGTCCATTGATTCACTAATTTCATCAGCATACATAATAACATGACCATTCGCATTACGAGCGGCCCTACCGATGGTCTGAATTAAACTTCGCTCACTTCTTAAGAAACCTTGTTTATCCGCATCCATTATCGCAATTAGTTCAACTTCTGGAATATCTAAACCTTCCCTTAATAAGTTAATACCAACCAAAACATCATATTTACCGGTTCTTAAGTCATGAATAATTTCCATTCGCTCTAATGTTTTAATCTCATTATGTAAGTAAGCTACTTTAATATCCGCTTTCTTTAGGTAATTAGTTAATTCTTCGGCCATGCGAATGGTTAAAGTCGTTATTAAAACGCGGGCTTTCTTTTCAATACATTCATTGATATTCTCTAACAAATCATCAATTTGATTCTTCGTTGGATGAATACTAATTTTAGGGTCTAATAAACCGGTTGGCCGAATAATCTGTTCAACAACTTCATTATTCGTCTTGGCTAGTTCATAATCACCAGGAGTGGCTGATATATATATTGTCTGACCTTTTTTAGCTTCAAACTCATCAAACTTTAAAGGACGGTTATCCAAAGCACTAGGAAGACGAAAGCCATATTCAACCAAAACTTCTTTACGTGCCCGGTCGCCATTATACATACCGCGTACCTGAGGAATTGTAACGTGTGATTCATCGATAACTAAAAGGAAATCATCACCAAAAAAGTCCATTAATGTCGTTGGCGTTTCCCCGGGACCTCTTAAAGCTAGATGCCGAGAGTAATTTTCGACACCCCGACAAAAGCCTGTTTCTCTTAACATTTCAAGATCATACTTAGTCCGTTCTTCCAAGCGTTGATATTCAAGTAATTTATTTTCTTTTTTAAAATATTCTAAGCGTTCTTCTAATTCTTTTTCAATATTATCACAAGCTTGATTTAATTTTTCTTCTGATGTCACAAAGTGACTAGCTGGGAAGATGGATATCGTCTGTTTATTCGTTAAGATAGCCCCCGTTACGACATCAAACTCGGAAATACGGTCAATCTCATCACCAAAGAACTCAACTCTAACACCTTTACTATGCTGGTTAACAGGAATTATTTCTAAAACATCCCCTTTAGCTCTAAAAGTACCTCGCTTAAAATCCATATTATTGCGTTCATAAAGCATTTCAATTAAACGTTCAATAATCGCATCTCTTTCAACGGTCTCACCGCATCTTAAAACAAGCATTTTATCGCGGTAATCATCGATATCACCAATACCATAAATACAAGAAACACTAGCGATAACAATAACATCTTTATTATCAAGTAAAGCGCCCGTTGCGGAATGCCTTAATTCATCAATCTCATCATTGATAGCGGCATCTTTTTCAATATAAGTATCCGTTTTAGCAACATATGCTTCTGGTTGATAATAATCATAATAAGATACAAAATACTCAACATGATTATGTGGAAATAACTCTTTAAACTCACCATATAGTTGACCTGCTAAAGTTTTATTATGAGCAAGGACTAAGGTTGGTTTATTAACTTCTTTGATAACATTAGCAATCGTAAATGTTTTACCAGTACCAGTAGCGCCAAGTAAAACTTGATCTTTCTTGCCTTCTTTAATGCCTTCAACTAATTTTTCAATAGCCTTAGGTTGATCACCAGATGGCTTGTATTCAGAAACTAACTCAAACATCTTAATCCTCCTCTCATTGTTGTGCTTATTTTATCACTATTTCTAGTATAAAACAAGAATGTTAAAAATCCTTTTTGAACATCAAAAAAAGGTAATTAAATTACCTTATATTTCGACTTCTTCCTCTTCGATAGTCGTTTCTTCTTCTTCTTTTTCTTCGACTTCTTCTTCAACTGGTCCTCTTAAGGTATTGTAGAAGTTAGCCATAGTAACATTCATATATGGAATTAACCAAAGATATAAAATTCCTAAAGTTAAAACACCAAGAATAGCCCATCCATAAAAGCTTAAAATTAATACAACTAATTGGAGACGGTGTCCTTTCATCATTTCTTTACTCTTTTTAATAGATCCCATTACCCCTAATTCAGGATTATCAACTAAAATATAACTTACTAAAGCATAATTAAGTGCCGCAATAATACCTGGTACGACTAATAAAATTGTTCCTAAACCAATAACAAATCCCGTAATAATACTTACGCAAATATATGGTAAAAAGAGATTTACTTTACTAAATAAGTCCCCTACTGATGCTTCTTTATTACGAGATATTTTTAAGTAGAAATTTACTTCTCCTAAAGCAATAGCTGCTGTCGCAACGGAAATAATCAACCCTAATAATATCCAAGATGTTCCAAATTTTTCAATATTAAAGCCATTAGCTGAAAAGTCTAATCCCATAGCTAAACAACCGATTAAAGCAATTGAAATAGGGATGGCAACAGCTAAAAACATAAGTAAAATAGCTTGACCATAATTTCCTTTTAATGAAGCTTTAGCATTCTTTTTTAATTCTGCACGATTCATATGCACACTCCTCTCTTATAAAAAGTATACCATTAAATTGATGATTTTAAAAGGCTTTAATTAGGAAAGTAGTTTAATAAAAAAAACTTAAAATATTTGACAAAATATACATATAATAGTGTCAAGATGATAAAAATATTAAAATAGTTCTAGCCTTTTTCTTTTTTTCTTTGCTAAAATAAGATTAGACTAAAGGAGGATTATATGGGGCTTTTAGATCGCATTGTTAGTAATGTTGTTAGTAGTGCAAGTTACTCAGCAGGTCATGCAATTGGAGACGCTATTGGTAATATGGCTGGGGAAGGTATCAATTCTGTAACCACGGATATGAAAATTCAAAATGAAGAAAAAATGAATGCTTACCATGACGCTGTCGACGAACGAGAGAAATTACAAAATTTACCAGCTACATGTCCACATTGTTATGCTCCTACTAATGGTAAATTAGTATGTGAATATTGCAAATGTAAAATTATTGAATAAAAAAATAAAGTTCTTAAATGAACTTTATTTTTTTACGAAAATTTAAAATTATCTTTATTTCTATTTTTAAAACTTTCAAAAACAGCTTGCGTTATTTGATCATCAGCTTCTAAAACATAGCGATCATGCATATCGTCTACTTCTTCTACTCTAAAAATATAAACTTCTGTACTGCTATTATCAGCTAAATAACATACACAATAAATATTTCCATTGTACTCTTGAATATCAAGGATTTCATAATCAACCGGATGATTATTTTGATCTATAAAAGTTATTATATTTTTTTCTTCCATATTATCACCTCGTTTTATGCGGAGTATCTGGTGTAAAATCTTCCTCATTATAGGAACTTTCATAGTCCCCTCTTCTGGTACCCGTAAATCCATACGTATTATCAGTTTGACGTTCTTGTAAAGGCTTATCAGTTGCTTTTTCAATTGGTTTTAAGGTACGGCCAATTAAACCTTGACGTTGTAGTTCTGTTTTAGATTTCGTTCTTCTTAATAAATCATACAAATCTCCTAATTCACCCCCAGATAAAGCAATTATGGCTGATAAAATACGAGGGTCTACAACTTTACTACATTTTAGCAAAGGAATTATAGCAATATCGCCGCCAACAACCCTCTTTACGGTCTCAACGTGTTCACTAGTTTTGGTTACAAAGTCAACAAGAATATCTTTAGCTTCAACCCAACCTTCAGCAACTTTGCTTGTATCACCATCATAATCAACCCAAAATCTAATTCCTTCACTAAATTTTCTAGCAGCCGCTTCCGGATCAGGTGAACTAGCTATTTTATCAATAATATCTTTAGCCGTCATCGGTTGATGAGTCGTTTCACTATAGACACGCGCTAATATCTCAAATAATTTATCCGAACTATTAGGATTACTACTCAAATGCATTGTTGCGTACTGGATATCGCCCCAATTATCTAGACAAACACCAGAATATTCTTTTCCTTCCCAAACAAAGTCAACACCTCTAAAATGAGGTCGAGCTGGCGCAGCAACTTGATTACCAGCCCCATGGGCATAATAGTCAATTACTTTGTCAGTTTTATCATAAGCTTCACCAATACTTAAATCTTCTAGAGCTTTTCTTCTAACTTCAACTTTACCTGGAATAACATGTTGTTCTTCAATAACTGTATCAGGTAGTTGAACTGTCATCTCTCCACACTGTTTTTGAATCCATCTTGTTATTTTAGGTCCAAGATAACTAATAGCACCAACCCTAGCTACAGTAGCAATACCTGATACAACCCTTGTTATATTACTACGATTAGCTTCTTCGTGAATGCTTAAAGAGATTGGATCAGTTTGAACAACGCCAGGAACAGGGTGTTCATTATTAGCTCGAATACATAAATCAATATCATCTATTTTTTCTCTGATCATTTTTTGAAGAGATTCTATATGCTGCCTTGTAGAATCTTTTTTTTCGGTTTGCCATGCAAGATCTAAATCTGTTAAAGCATCCATCAATTCCTTTTTACGCGCTACTAAGGCAATTCCCAAAGCCTGTTGTTGCTGTTTAGCACGCTCATGGTCCTTAGCTGATTCTTCAATTTCAATTGCTTTAGCGCTAGCGATAATAATATTTCCTTCTTTAGCTCTAAATATAGCTTGAAATCTAGGCACAAAAGCTTTCTTTAAGGCATAGGCCAAGGCGTTAGGTTTTAATGGTTTCTCACCCTTTTTTTCGCGTTCAATATTTTCTATTATTAAAGCCATATCCATCAGTTGCTCAAAAATATCTTTACGAGCTTGATAACGATGGGTAGCTAAATCTTTATAAACAGCAGCAGCACTTTGTTTTGACTTAAAAATCAAATCTTGAATAGGGGCTACAACAGATTTTCCAACGAAAGCATAAAGAGGCTTTTTCGTATGGTTTAATAGGAAAACGAAAGCATTCGTTGGTACAGATACAATATCACTTGCTAAAGCTCTAGCATTAAATTTCTTGCGCCCTGTCTTTTCATTTTCTTCAACAATTTCTCTAAGAGGATAATAAGATCCCTTCTCACCATGTTTACCTAATGTTTTTAAATTTTGATGCGTTGTCTGATGCTGATTATACGCATAGTTATTGGTTGCAATATATTCCTCATCTTGATGCATAAGTAAATCGATAAGTTCTTCATCTGTATACTCATGCCATTCACTATCTTTAGGTAAACTACCAGTACATTTATATAACCTAATTGCTTCTAAATATTTGCTTTTATCACCACTTTGGGCTCGTGATAAACGTTCCAAGCGATAAGAGAATTCCGTCAATTGTAAGAAAGCCTCATCCTGTGCTTTTTCTGGATAATCTTCAATAACACTATAACTACCACGTTTTACTAAGTGGGAAATAAACCTTTCATATCTTTCTTTATACTCTTTTCTTTTAGCTGCATTTCCCCAAAGTTTATCAAGCATATCTTGATTTTTGCCTTTTTCTTCCTCTTCTTGTTCAGCACTTGCAATTGGTTTAGGAATAACTAGAGGTTCTTCAACTCTTTGAACGACATCGGATAAATTGACAATGCGGTAAACTACTATTTCCTCATATATTGATTCAGATATGCCATAATCATCTTCAACACCATCAGAGCAAAAGCGATAGTTAGGGTTATTCTTTAAATCAATACCCAGTTCTTCCTTGACACGTTTAAATAGATCAAGTCCCGGTGCTTTAAGACCACGATAAACTTCAACGCCATAAACACCATCACCTAAAGCAATCATTCTTTTACTTAGTTTACCTTCCTTGCCATCTATTTCAACTCTTTTAATACCATCATTCATTGTAACACTCCTAGTCTAACTATCTAAATTTTAACAAATAATTAAAATATTGTAAATAATATTAAAAAATAAGGCAATTCATATTACCTTATTTTACAATCCAAGCATTAGGATGAAATCTCTCACCTGTTGCTGAATAGCCAACTGGGTTATTAACAATTTTATCCTTTTCAATTAAAATACTAGAAGCTCCGCCATCTAAATTAGCCGCATTATAAACTTTGTAGCGTTTTAAAACTTTGATTACTTCTTTAAAACTAGCTCCACCACGATATCCTTTTTTAACACCTGTTCCATCAATAACGATAAAAAGAACAATCCCATCGCGGCGTTGGGCAATAATGGTTCTTGGATGAACGCCACCACCGCTACCTTTAATGGAAGCTTCTTTGCCATTAACAATTAAAAATGGGCCAAATTGGATAGCATCCCACATACCATTTTTAATGGCTACTTCAGCACTTTTCTTCGTTAAAACAAGTTTGTGATTTTTATCAAAGCCGACAAGGCCACCACCCCAATGATTAGGCTTACCCCTATACACAACTTTACCATTATGAATAACGACACCGGTCGCATAGGCCCCATTGCCTTCGCCTTTAGCATCTTCAAAACCGCTCGCATTAATAGCTAATAAAGCTTTATTTCTATTAGCAATCGTCTTTACCTTTTCACCTCTAACACCAGGTGTTGAAGAAAAGGCTAAACTTATCCTTGATGGATCATAAATAACAGCAATATGATAAGTATTATTGTTTTCTTTAATCTTTAAAAGTTTATAGACATCATTATTAGGATCTTTCTTTAATATTTGTTCTTCATATTTAGATTCATAATTTTTAGTCTCATAACTGCCAATTTGAATTTCATCAGGATTAGTTACTTCGTCGATTTCAATAATCGTATTTTCTCTTAAAACCTTATTGATGGTTTCTTCATCATAGATTGTCCGCGCTAAATATTTGTGATTCATTGTCGACATAGCGGTTGTGATAAGGAATTCTTTAAAGTCTTCATTAGGACCATATGCTAAAACTAAACATCCAATAGCACCCAAATCAAGAATAGCCATAATAATAACTATCCAGAGAGGTATTTTCTTTTTATTTTTCTTTGGTTCTAAAATTACATCTTTAAGAACATCTAATGATGTCTCACTATTATTTTCCTTTTTTATTTTTCTTTTAAACATTTACTCACCTACTACATAGGGATTATCTATATATCCTAACCCACTACCGACATTTAAATCACTTTTTAATGTTAAAACAGGGTAAATATCTAATGCTTTAGTTGGTGAGCTAAGGGATAAATCACCATTGCTATTGATGGTATAGACATAACTACCACTTCGCGTTAGTAAATAACTATTTAAAACATCGGTAATAAAATAATCACCAATTTTTAATAAGCCAACATAAGCATTAAGGCCACTACTTAAAGTTTCCTTATAGTCAAAATGATAATCACCAGTATACCATTTAGTTAATACCAAATCATCTTGATTTAATAAACTTAAATAAGTACTGTTTAAGTAATAACCTAAAGCTTTTTTATTATTAGTTTGGTAGACATTACTTTTATCCGAAAAGGCTAATTGATTATCTAACTTATTAACACTTAAAACTTTAACGCCGGTCGCATTTTTCTCAATAAGGCGAAAATCCATACCTTTATAAGTTAAGTAATCACCGACAGCAAGATCATTTAATGTACTAGCGCCTCTTTCTTCAAATAAATAAGGTTCATCAATGGTTCCTTTACCAGCAATATATTTTTTAGTACCATTTAATTCAATTAAAACCTTAATACCTAAGAAATCTTCATAATTTGTTGGCTTCATAAGATTGCCATTCTCAGTTAAAACAAGGCCTTCATTATCATCTAAAACCCACATATCTTTACCAATGATAGAGCTTTCATTAGCGCCAATCTTTTGATATAACTCCTTATTTATAAGTCTTACTTCCTCGCTATTTAAATAGTCTTTATGAAGATTATTTAAAAATACTTCATTCAACCATACTTTAATATTAGAAGCATTATAATCACTAGTTATACCATATTTTAAATTAGTTACAACTTGATCAGTAATAGCATAAATCGTTTTATCATCCATATAAAGGATGCGATACATTAAACCACTAAAATATAGATAATTATTTTGGGCATCCTTTGGAAAATAATATCTATTTTCTTCTTTAATTAATTTGTTATTAATTAAATTTTCTTCTTTCGTTAAGTAAGCAATCATCGTATAAGATGTCGTATCTTTTTCCTTTTCCTTAAGGTAAAAATGAACGAGACGGTAACCATAAAAAGACACCATAAAACTTAGGAAAATAGCGCTAATAATAACAAATATTTTTCGAAAATCCAACTTCATACGGCCCTACCTACTCTTCTACTATCTAGTATTATATTATAAATACTATCTTATTTCAACAAAATAAAATACTCTACAAAGTATTTTATCCCATTATTTGACCACCATTGTTATGAATAACTTGCCCTGTCATATAACTTGAATCATCACTGGCTAAAAAAACAAAAGTAGGAGCTAATTCATAAGGCATCGCTCCCCTTGCCATAGCCGCATCACTACCAAGTGATGGTATTTTATCTTCAGTCCAACAGGCAGGTTGAAGAGGGGTCCAAAAGAATCCTGGCGCTATAGCATTAACACGAATTTTTTTTAAAGCTAGGTTACGAGCTAATGAACGCGTAAAACCAACAATAGCTCCTTTAGTAGTTACATAATCAATTAGTTGTGGTTCACCATAAAAAGTTGTAACTGATGTTAAATTAATTATGGAAGCTCCACTTTTTAAGTGTGGCAAAACTTCTTTCGTTAGATAAAACATTCCATAAACATTAACTTTCATTGTCCAATCGAATTGTTCGTCACTAATAGATGTTAACTCGTCTTGTTGATACTGCACACCGGCATTGTTAACGAGAATATCGATTTTACCAAAACGTTTTAATGTTTCATTAACTATTTTCTTACAAAAAGATTTGTCAGTAATATCACCACTTAAAAGAAGGCACACACCACCTAAACTTTCAATATATTTTTTGGTTTCTTCGGCATCAATATGCTCATTATAATAAGGAATAACTATTTTAGCTCCTTCTTTAGCAAAAGCAACGGCGGCAGCTCGACCTAAGCCACTATCACCACCCGTTATTATGGCAACTTTATTTTTTTATTTACCACTACCTTTATAATTAGGATTATCAAAAATTGGTCGAGGATTCATAAGATATTCAAACCCAGGTTGGTTTTTTTGCTCTTGCGGAGGAGCCATTATTTCATACTCTAAACTCTTAATTCCAACCGGATCATAATAGTTATACCACGTATTTCCATAACGATAATCAAAGTTCATTAAATCACCCTTTGTATCATATGCAGTATGGTTTATATGGTGATTTAACAAAAAAAGCATCTAATGATACTTTTTAAGTAAACTTTTTGATTTTTCTTTCTTGGTACTTTTAAAAGCAATTATTTTATCGATGCGACTATTAACTCGCAATCTCTCGCTTTCGGGATTAGCGCCAGCTCTAATAATCGTCCCACCAGTAAGCATAACTTTTGAGCCACTTTGAACGTTTAATGTCATCGCTGTCTCACCCGAACCAACACGCATTTTAATTGTTTTTTTAGGAGCACGATGTTGTCGTTGTTGTTCAAAAAGAGATGCTTGCTCTTCCAATGGTAATTGACTAAATTGATCAAGACTCATTCCCATACCTCTAGAAAAAAGATTATTAAGACTGGCTTTGGTCGCCTCACTCATTTGATACATTTTTATCCTCCTTTAAAGATAACTTATAAACATAAGTATCTATTTTATTAAAACCTACTTTTTCATAGACATGGTGAGCACTTTTACGAGTATAATTTGATGTTAGCTCGAAATAAGCTAGGTTCATAAGTTTACCTTCATTAATGGCATAGCGCATCATTTCACTGGCTATACCTTGATTTTGATATTCTTCTTTAACACATACATATTCAAGATGAGCATAATCTTTGCTAGTAATGATGTCATGCATAGTACGAATAATAAAATATCCTACAATAACATCATCTTTTAAAGCTACATATTCTAAATTGTTAAGATCTTTATCGTGAGCCTTTGAAACATTAAAAGCCTGTTTCAATATTTCATCGACAGCAGCATAATCATTATCTTGATATTTTCTAATTGTTATCACTATGAATCTCCCCTATCTTTTTTTCTTTGCCTTTAACTTTTGGCATTGTGGTAACATCAAAAATTAATATTGTCTTCCCATCGCGCACTTCTTTGTTTACTAGCTTACCGCCTAAAGATGTAACGAGATGAATAGAAGCTAAATTATCTTCAGCAACATAGATTCGAAAATCATCAACATTGCCATTATAGGCAAAATAACTAAACAGCATCAGCGCTCTTTTACCATAGCCTTGATGTCGATATTCTTCATTGATATATAGTCCAACATCGCCTAAATTACTTTGGTGATACCCACGATAGCTTAAAAGACCAATAACTTCTTTTTGATTATGTAAACAAATATAATACATACCCATACTAAGATATGGTGTTCTAATGTCAATAACATCATCACTTATAAGTGGTTCTTTGGTAAAAAAAGTCCCGGTTTTTATATCTTGCATGCCACTTTCTATTTCTTTAATCTTCTTTTTAGCAGCGATTATATCAACACTCTTCTTTTGAATAGCGTTCTCAAGTATTTTCTTTTTATAAGCTAATTCAAAATAGACACTTCCCATACCATCATATTCATTCATTCGTGCCATAAATACCCCCTATTTAGATTATAACACACCTTGAAAATAATGTTAAAATATGATACGTTTAAAATAGAAAGTTAGATGATAAAATGCGGATTGGAATTGATATAGATGGTGTATTAACAGATATTGAAAAATGGATTTTAGATTATGGTAGTAGATTCTATTATCAAACACTAAACAAACAAATTATTAATCCAGAAGCATACGATTCAGCCGATATCTTCGATGTGGATTATAAAGTAGACTTACTCTTTTGGCAAAAATACTTTAAAAAGTACACCATTACGATAGAGCCACGCTTGTTTGCCAGTGAAGTTATTCAAAAACTAAAAGAAGAAGGTCATGAAATTTATATTGTAACGGCACGCGGAAACTTCTTTACGGAAGGAGAAGAAATATTATCATTTGAAGAAAACAAGAAAATAACCTTAGAATGGCTAAATAAGCATCATATTATTTATGATGATATCTTCTTTTCTAAAGCAGAAAAGCTTAATACTTGTTTAGAGAACAAAATTGATCTAATGATTGAAGATAATCCTAAAAATATTAACAAGTTATCCGAACAGCTACCAGTTATTTGTGTTAATGCCGGATATAACAAGGAGTGTCATAATAAAAATATTACAAGATGTTATAGTTGGTACGACATTTACGCTAAAATTCATAATATGCAAAAAAAGGACTAATTGTCCTTTTCTTTTTGTTTAATAGTTAAAATTTTTTGATGTTCATAATCATAATTTTGTTTAAGATAATCTAGTGCCTGGTTAAGTTCCATATCAAGATATTGTTTTAAAAACTCATAATCATCAGCAGCTGCCATAAATGTTTGCTTAAAAACATCATCTAACTCTTTTAAAAGCGCTCCAACCTCAGGAATATCTTGATAATATTCTAACTTTTCTTTTAAATCCATGTAGCGAAGAAGAGCATTCTCGCCACTTTTTTGATTATAAGTATCTATTAATTTTAAAAAGTTATTAACAACATCATCATCAAATGATAACTGTCTTAAAATGATTAGACAATGGATTATTTCATCCATTTTTAAATACCTTATTGCCCGCATATTATCAAAATCAAAATAACTTAATAACTCATGGTATAAAGCATTATATTCTCTTTTACTCATAATTTTAAGTTTAGGTGTTAACTTTGACCTAATCGCTTCTCTTTCAAGATATATATGAAGTCTTAAGGCTTCTTTTTGAATATCTTCTTCTCTTACCTTTTCTTGATCAGCTAACTTATTTTGAAGATAAAGTCTAATTCCTTCAAGTGTTTGATCTAAAAAGTATGGTTCTAAAGTTTTAATTATAACTTCGACATCTCTATAACTCATATCACAATTAGTAAAAAGGCGTTCATTTAAAACCTTATGAAGATGTCTTAAAGCATCAAAGTTAGATATAACAGTTCCACCTAAAGTTGAAAAATTATTATCTAAAGTTTCTTCAATCATAGCAAGAAAGACGCGTTCAAAGCTTTGCATATAATTTTTAGAAGGTAATCGAAATTGCATCTTTAAATATTCATAGTTAAATTGATGTTCTCTTTTTTTCGCTACTGAGGTCGCATCATCTTGCAATATTCCTATAGCAATATTTCTTTTCATAACTTCAAAAATAATGTCAGCTTTTTCAATAGGGCTAAACTCAAAAGCATTGACATAGGCATCTAAAAGATCAAAGCGATGATACAACATTTTAGCCTTATTGAAAACCTCATAATTTTGTAGCCATGTATAAAATGAACCAATATTAAGAGTAATTTCTAATTCTTTAGATGTTACCTGTTCAATATCACCATTAATAGGGCTACATTTAGCAATATAATGGTTACCAAGTCTTTCTAATCTATCACATAGTTTTTTTAAATTTCGCGATTGTTTTGGCATTTTAAACTTCCCTCGCTTTATCTTTTTCATAGTCATAAGTAGCTGGTATTAACGTCAAAACCTTATTAAGGTCATCGTCAATCACACACTTAATAATTTCATAATCTTCATTATCAGCTATAAATAATTGCTTAAAAGCCTGTTCTAATTCAGCTATCAATTCATCTATTTCATCCTCACCACTGTAGTAGATAAGTTTGTCATATAATTCAAGGTAGCGTCTAATCGGATGATTATCTTTAGGGCCTAGACGATTAATTTGATTTAAAATAGCTATAATAGTCGCATCATCTAACAACATATCCATTAGTATCTTTGTACAAGTAATTTGTTCTTCTAACGTTAAAGGTTGAGATGCAACCATACTATTTAAATCAAAATAAGGTCTTAAAGCGCGATTTAATCTTTTATATTCACGATCTGATAAACCCTCTTGGTATTTATAAACATACTTAGGTTTACTTATACTAGCTTGTTGTTCTTCTCTTTCTCTTTTCATAACTTGTTTTCTTAAATTAAAACGAAGCGCTTCACTAATATCTTCGTGTAAGCCAAAAGATGAAAGAATAGAAACAACAATGGCAATATCTTCATTAGAAATAAGTGGCCATTTATCAAAAAGATGTTGTTTTAATAAAGTATGCTTAGCAGCAACATCTTTGATATCAACAGGGTAAGAGTCAAGAACCTCTTTTAATTCTTGAACTTTTCGTTCTTCTTCTTCGGTAAGTTTATCGTCTATTGACATATATCCTTTAATATATTTTCCATATCTTTTATCATAAAGAATATCGTATACCTCATCTTTAGTTAAATATTTAAACTCGTGCCTAGAAACTAACCTTTCATCAAAACCAATACAATCTTCTGTGGCAATCTCGGTTGCCAAATTCTTTCTTAATAAATGAATGACAATCTCTAATTTATCGCGCATTTTTAAGCCTGCTTTACCCATCATAATGGATAATTCCTCAAATTGAACGAATACTTCTCCTAATAGTGGCCACTCAGATGTTGGCGCTAAAAGCTGACGTTTAATATTTTCCATTTGGGTTATGTAATCAATGATCTCATCATCCGATGAGGTTAACTCCTTGCGCTTATCTATTAGAGCTTGTCTTAAGATGTTTTCTTGTAGTTGTTTGGTTTCTTTATCAATATAAGCTATAAATCTTTCAATATATCCTGGCATATTATCCCCCTCTTTTTAACGGTTTACTAGTATATATTGATTAAGCAAAATTGTCAAACTTAAATTAGAATATCCTACAAATATGGTATTTACATTACCCTCATTTTTTGATACAATTTTATTAGTATACCGTAGTGTATAAATAATTAACAATAGAGGATATAAGATGGGTGATAGAATGATTAAAAATTTAAATAATTTTAGTTGTAACAAATATGGCAAAAGAGGTGAATGTTAAAATGAATGAAAGAAAGAAACGAACATTTATAGCTTGTTTATCTTCTTTAGTACTCGCATTAGCTATTGTCCTTGCCCTTGTACCATCTAGTACAGTCGATGCTGATGGGGGTGATACTGGTGAAGGTGGAAGTGGCGGCCAAGGTATTGGTTGTAATGAGAATGTTGGTGCTTGTTGGTATACATCAAGTGGTGCTCGTATTACTATTACTGATGCCAATGGTGATAGATGTAAATTTAAGAAAACTGGAGATAGTTTTGAAATATGTACTGACGATCCTACTGGTACCGAACTTAAATCAATTGACGTATGGTTCAGTCGGGTAGGTGGTGGAAAGGCTCGACTAGATAAACTTGTAGGCTTTGGTAATGATTGTACATATTATAGAAGTAATGACGGAAAAAGACATACAAAGCAAGAATTTATTGCTGGTAAAGATGGCGGGTATTGGTCTACTGGTTGTTATGATTTTGTTTATGGTGCTGACACATATGTCATTGGGGATATCCTTCCAGGTTATTCTTATAGTGGGTGGTCTGGACTTAGTAGTGGATCTGGTACTATATATGATAATCCACAAAACGGACCTTTGTTTTGGGAAACTATAAATTGTTATGTTAATCCTAAATCAGCAAACGACCCTACAAATCCATATCGTAACTCAAGAGTTACATGTTCGAACACTGCTGTTGATTACACTCCAATCGTTAAGATTTTAAATTATAGTGGTGCTCAAGGTGTTAATTCTGAAAATATGGTTTTCTCATCTTACATAAATAATTCAACAGGTCAAGCTGAAACAAATATGTTTGTCCAACTTGACCAAATAGTAGCTACAGGTGTTTATAAAACATGGGGAGGATTTAATGAATCACATATTGGTTTAGTAGCTGAGGTTTATTCTTGGTGTAAAAACCATGATTCTACAGATACTGGTACATCTGGTATTCGTAATAGTGGTGCTGCCTTTACTTGTGGATTTATGGATAAAACGGGGTATACCGCTGGTTGGTATAATACGCGAAGTTTTGCTAACCTAAGCGCAATTAGTGGTTTATGGGCAAGAGATGCATCTGGTAATAACTCTACTGCTTATCAAACTAGCGTATTAATTGAAAGAGCTAATTACTTTACTAGTGCAAATACAGCCAATGTTATGAGACTTTGGTTAGATTTAGATCCTTGTGGATCAGAGCTTAAACAAATATTTAAAGAAAATAAAGGTGCTAAAGCATATTCAGATTTAAGAGAAAAGTATATGGGTAAAACCAAAACTGATTTTCTTATTAATTATCCAAATTATGTGGATGCTAAATTTTGGTACGATAATAACGAGACTTTAAAAAAGACTTTAACTTGTAGTTCTTCTTTAAAATGCCATGAAAAAGCTCAAGCTATTTATCGTAAATGTAGTGCTTCTCCAGGAAATAGATGTACTGTTGGTACAAGAAATTTTGGGGGCTATGAAGAAGCTCTTGTTGAAAATTCTGCTCAAGATCCAGAGTGGAGTATTGATGGCAGAACCAAAACACCCCATAATAAAGAAATAACTGATTATAGCAAAAATCAATGGCACCTTACTTATATGAAATATCAGAGAAAGCTTACTGCTGGTTATTTTCCTACAAGTTGTGCTCCAGCTCCTTGTGAACAAAATAATATTGACAAAATGTTTGCAAAAGTATTTAAACGAAGTGAAAAATACAACGAAGGCGGATATTCATACGATGAATACTTTGATTGGTTGCTTGCTGCTACTGGTGCTAAATATTTATCAAAAGAATTATGGGTTCAAGTTGGATTAGAAAGTCCACAGTGTGACGTGCAAGAGCCTGACTGTCCAGCCGGTGGCTTTGACAATACCTGTGGAACACCAATTGTTTTATCAGATTATCAATTTGGTTTAAATAACAGTGAAGCTCAAAAATGTTGGATGAATGGATGGGCATACACCAATGGCGGAGTTGTTGGAAGTTTCGTTAAAAAAATCGGCTATGGCGATGCTGAACACATTTGTAAGCTTTATTGTAGTGAACAAGTTACATTCAATTTACCGAATGCCGGAGGCTCCGATGGTGGGGCCAACAGTCCTATTCGAGCCGGAACAATTTTCAAATGGGGAACAGACCCCAACACCAAAGGTAACGAATATGGAAAAATGACCATTGTAAAGAAATGTTCTGTTAAAAACGATAAAATTCTAAATTCTGAAGGTGATCGTGTTGATTCCGATTGTTCTAATCTTAATGTTCTTTATCGAGCAAGTGATTGGGCGCCAAATACGAGAACAACTTTCAATTTAGATTATATGGATCCAACAGGTACTTATAAATATAAAGGTATGGATTATATAACTATTAGAAATGATCGGTTCCCTGATGAAAGTCAAGATATAAATGCTACTTGTACAAACAAGAGTTGTTCTAACCTATCGCCAGATATGTTAACTACATCAGCTAGTTGGTATATACTTTATCAAAAATCATTAAACTGGTATGGTAACAAAACAACTGGCGAACCTGTTCCTGAAAAAGATGGTCCAAATATTATTGATTCTACCGAAGCGGCCTGGTACAAGTGGATAGGTTATGGTCTTCCTACTTCATTTATGACACCTGATGGAAATTATGGAGTTTCTGCAAGTAGTGATGGTAGATTAGCAATGATTATTGGTAATCTCGGCTCTTATAGTAATGCCCAAGATCATTTTGCAAGTTTACTTAAATATTTAACAGGACAAACAGAAATAACTTATAGTTGTAGTTTCAATATGATAAACGAGTTATTTGGTAAAGATTGTGAATATGGTCCTGATGGAAATTTATTGGATATTTCTCCAGAATATTGTGATCCAACTAAAGATGACAAAATTGATGATCCAGGTACTGGTATTGACACTAATCGCTATATTCGTGATATTGACGTTGTCTTCAGAGTTATTGACTTAATTTCTGATAATAATGTAGCTCCTAATGGTAGTATCATTGGTAATGCCTTCCCTGGTATCTTAGGTGAAGGACGGATAAGAGGCCGTAACTGGGCTAAACTTAGTGATTCAGAAGTTGAAGATATCTTAAGAGAAGATATATACCAGAAAGAACCTATGTATTCTCTAGAGTTAAATACAGCCAATATTCAATATATTCGAAAATTAAATAGAGAAGCACGAGAAAATAATATCGACCCATATAGTGAAATGCGAATGTTTACTGGTATAGATTCAGATACTACTCCTGATAATAAATTAGCGGGATATACTGGATACTATTGTGTTAGTTATGATGCTAACCCAACATTTGGTAAAGACACTTATAAATACTGTGCAAGCCGATTTATTTCATATCTATCTAGCGATGCCTTTAAAAATCATGGCGGAGCTAGACTAGAAGGAACATGTGTTGAAGCTAATAGTATAGCTAGTAAACGTGCTATTACATATTCAAAATTACTAACTAACGGAAAATTAGTCGGTTGTCCAAAAAATTAGTAAAAAAGATAGAAAAAATCTATCTTTTTTTGCTTTATTTTGAATAAAACACTTTTTGTGATAAATTAATCATCAAGATTGGGATTAGTGCATTATATTAGATTTAAATGGCATTTAATTGTATTATATCATTTTTATATTATATCTTACCTATTTGGGTATAATAATTAACTGGTGATAAAATGATTTTTAAATTATCAAAAAAAGGATTGTTACCATTTAAAAAATATAATATTAATCAAAAATATATTGGTTTAATATCTATTAAAGATTTAAATGAAATTTTAAAAGCAAATAATAGTTTATTAACTAATATTTTTAAGAAAGATAACTATTATAGTATTTTAGAAAAAGAAGACAAATATTATGTTGGTATACTAAATATTCAGTCAGTTAATGATATTGGTAAAAAAGGGGTTAAGGTTGGTATCATTTTATCAAATAAACTTTTTATAGTTATAACTATTGGTTCAAGCACTAAATTAAAAGGTTTATTTGAACAATGTTTAGATGACGTTTCTAGTGACTTTACACCCGAACACTATTTTAGCAGTTTTATTAAGATAATTATTGATAATAGTTTTAATAAATTAGAATATGTTGAAAATAAAATCGTTAATATCGAAAAAGAACTTTTTGAAAAAGAAGTATATGAAAATCTAAATCATGTTATTTTTAATATTAAACGGGAATTAATAGATCTTAAACGTTATTATGAATATTTAATTAGTTTTATGTCAATCATAACTCATCATAAAGATTATCCATTTTTAAATCATAGCATCACTCTTTTAGGACAATTAACTAAACAATCTGATTATTTGATACAAAATACCATTCATTTAAGAGAAATATACCAATCATATCTAGACTATTATCAAAACCGAGTTATTAAAATACTAACAGTTTTAACAGCTATTTTCTTACCATTAACTCTCATTACTAGTTGGTATGGAATGAACTTAAAATATATGCCAGAAATAAATTATAAATATACTTACCCTGCTATTATAGTTGTATGTTTTATCTTTATCATTCTTTTTATTTTTATTTTAAAAAAGAAAAAAATTATATAAAAAAAGGTTGTATTATAAATAGTGTTGGTGAGAAAATCACTGACACTGTTTTATTTTATAAAAAGACATAAGTTTGATACA
>CANPYM010000004.1 GCA_947588685.1 uncultured Bacilli bacterium
CGTCGTGGGCGTAGGAAAATTGAGGAGAGCTGTTCCTAGTACGAGAGGACCGGAACGGACATACCTCTGGTGTATCTATTGTCACGCCAGTGGCAGTGTAGAGTAGCTATGTATGGAAAGGATAATCGCTGAAAGCATCTAAGCGAGAAGCCAACTTCAAGATGAGTTTTCCCATACATTATGTAGTAAGATCCCAGATAGACTAACTGGTTGATAGGCTAGAGGTGGAAGCATAGCAATATGTTGAGCTGACTAGTACTAATAGATCGAGGATTTAATCCTATTATTCTTAGATGAGATTACACATTATCATGTTTTCAGGGAATTATTTTCCCATAGTAAATTTGTGACGATAGCAAGAGTGATACACCTGTTCCCATCCCGAACACAGAAGTTAAGACTCTTAGCGCCGACGATAGTGTATGCGAAAATAGGGCGTTGCAAATTTTTTTTTGTCTTAAAATGGCCTTGCCATTTTTTTGTTGTTAAATCACCCTTTTTATGATAGAATACATAATACGTATTTATGGGGGTGAGATGATGAAAAATAACCGATGGGAGCGGATGAAAAAGTATAATTTTCGGCATCGTTTAGGTTTAATTATGCCAATAATTAGTGTGGGCTTTGTAATGGCTTTGGTATCGGAAATTACAGCCATCATTGTCTTTTTCACCCTCTTACCTCTTATGGCTATCTTGGAAACTGATTTTGTGGAAAGCGCTGTCGTTAAAAGCTTTAAGAATACTTGCTTTTGTTTTTTTCATAATGATGATTATTATGAAGTAACCCAAAGGCTTACTAGTATGAAAGATTATGTTGATAGTAAAATTTTAAAAGACCGGACTGCTTATTATAAAATGAGTGCGGTTAATTTAATTAATCAATTACCTATCTATGATGCTGAAGATAAAAGAATGCATTATTCTTTTGTCTCACACGCTTATACGATGTATCTTTTCCGCATTTTAGAACGTAAGCGTTATGTCCAAGATGTGGTTATAAATAGGGATAAGAGTAATGACGCCTTAAGTAGTTATGCTAAAGCTTTAGGCTATAAACCACACTCTAGACGTTATAAGTTATACCAAGTTAGTTTTACTTTAACTGACGAAGTAGATAAGCCACATGTGGCTTTAGAATTAATTAATGAAGTAGGTCTTGATCAAGAACGATTTCGAATTGTTAAAGATGCCTCAACTTATTATTTGAAGATTCGCTATAGGCATATTATTAAAAGTCGTATCTTTAAAAGTGATGACTTAGGTGCGTCATCAAAGATTAAAACATTAGTGAAGTGAGGATAAACTATGAAATCTAGAAGTAAAAGAGAAGCATTAAAACGTTATAATATTAAACATCGCCTAGCTTTAATCATTCCAGTCAGTATTTGGGCTTTAATGGCCACAATACCTAATATCCCTGCTATTATAGGACTTTTCATGGCTGTTACTTTAGGGGTGTGGTTAGGATCTTCTGTAGAAAGACTTTTAATGAAAAGTTTTCGTCATTCTTGCTTTAGCCTTTTCCTTGGTTTTGACATTATTCAACGCTCGACGTCCATTAGAAATTTTTTAGAAGCCTGTCTTTTAAAAGATCCAAGAGCTTATTATAAGATGAACGCGGTCAATTTTATCAATCAGTTACCTGTTTATAATACAGATAATAAAAAGCAAGTTTATAATTTTTATTCTCAAGCTTATACGGTAAGACTTATTAGATGGGCAAAAAGACAAAATTATATTGATAAAATAGATATTGTTGATACCTATAAATATCAAAATCTCCATATTTACCGAATGGCTTTAGGCCTTGGCAAACAAAAAAGAAAATACCATATGTATAATGTTTATTTTACATTAGCTGATTCAATGGATAAAACTAAAACTTCTTTACGTCTTATTAACGCTGCCGGCTTGGATAACCGTCGTTTTAAAATTGTTAAAGAAGGAAACACGTATTATTTAAGAATGCGTTATGGTAATATTATCGCAGATAGACTAAAACGTGATGAAAGTAAAATCAAGCCGGAAGAACATGCCCGGATGAAAGTCTATCGTAAACATAATTAACAGATATTTAAAAAATGTTGTCTAACATATAAAAAGTTTGCTATAATGATAGTGGTGATTTTATGGAATATAAATATACATCTCATAGTGTAACAGAGACACTTGAGTTAGCCCAAAATTTTGAATCAGAGAAGTTCCCTAATATGGTAATTTGCCTAAATGGTGAATTAGGAAGTGGCAAAACGATGTTTGTTAAAGGTATTGCCCAAGCTTTAGGCATTGAAGAAAGTATTACCTCACCAACATTTACAATTGTTAAAGAGTATGATGGCGAGCTACCTTTATACCATTTTGATGTTTATCGTTTAGATGGTAAAACAGATGGCATTGGTATGGAAGAATATTTTACTAAAGGTGGCGTCGTTGCTATTGAATGGGCCGATACAATTAAAGACGTCTTACCAGAAGAAAGATTAGAAATAAAATTTAAGGTTGTCGATGAAGATAAACGTGTTCTTATCATCACTCCTTATGGAACAAAATATGAAGAATTATGTGAGGCGGTATTGTGAAAATATTATTTTTAGATACGTCTTCTTTTTTTGCTACAGTGGCAATTATTGAAGATGGAAAGATTAAATACTTATTTCAAGAAGAAATAAAGGATGATATGGCATCAAGGATGTTGCCTGTCATTCAAGAAGGCTTTAATCAAGTATCATTTACAATTAATGACATTGATAAAATAATGGTTGTCAATGGTCCAGGTTCTTTTACGGGTGTCCGCATTGGTGTGACTATTGCTAAAGTTTTAGCGTGGTCTATTAAAAAAGATATTATTCCGGTATCAAGCCTTGCTTTTTTAGCGACAACGAGAACATCTTCTAAGTATATTATTCCGATGATTGATGCTAGAAGAGGATACGTTTATGCTGGTGTTTATGATCAAGAATTAAACAGTGTTTTAGCTGATCAATATATTGCCTATGATGCTTTAAAAGAATATTTTGAAGATGGTACAATCATCAGTCATGATGAACTTCCTATGGCAACTAAACCAGAGTTAGATGTTCTTAAAATAGTTTCTAAATATCAAAATAATGAACCTGTTCCTTGTCATAGTGTTAACCCTAACTATTTGAAGAAAACGGAAGCGGAAGAAAAATTAGAGGTAAAAAATGATTAGAAAAGTAGTTAAAAGTGATTATGAAAAGTTAATTAAATATTATCGTTTGTTTGATGATAGCCAAGTTGAACTATTTCCAACGGATCCTTTTGCCCATTTACTTGTCTACGAATTAGATAATCAGATTGTTGGCTTTGTTAACTACAGCATTATTTATGAGCGAGCTGAAATAAATTATATATATATTGAGGAAGAGTATCGTAATAAACATATTGCGAGTGAATTTATGGAATTAATTATTACAGACGCTATTGATAGTGGCTGTGTCAATATTTCTTTAGAAGTTTCCGTTAATAACAAAGCAGGCCTTGCTTTATATGAAAAATATGGCTTTGAACGTAAAGCCATTCGCAAAAATTATTACCCTGATGGTGATGGGGTCTTAATGGTGAAAGAGTTGGTAAAAGATGAAAAATGATGTATATATTTTAGGCATAGAATCTAGTTGTGATGAAACGAGTGTATCAATTGTTAAAAATGGTGAGGAAGATATTGCTACAGTTGTTTTATCACAAATGGATACCCATGCTAATTATGGTGGCGTTGTTCCCGAGATTGCCAGTAGGATGCATGTTGAAAATATTACGATGGTCATTGAGGAATGCTTAAATAAGGCTCATATGACGATGGATGATATAACAGCTATTGCTGTAACTTATGGACCAGGTTTAATTGGTTCTTTGCTTGTAGGGGTAACGGCAGCTAAAACGCTTGCCTACGTTTATAATAAACCCCTTGTACCTGTTCATCATATTGCTGGTCATATCTACGCTAATAACTTAACGAAAAAGATGAGTTTCCCCCTTATAGCTTTAGTTGTCAGTGGGGGACATACGGAACTTATTTATATGAAAGATAACTATAGCTTCGAAAAAATTGGTGGAACCTTAGATGACGCTGTCGGTGAAGCTTATGATAAGGTAGCGCGCATTGTTAAAGTTCCATATCCTGGTGGACCATTAGTTGATAAAATGTCTTATCAAGGAGAGGATAATTATGATCTTCCTTTACCCCTTGATGACGATTCATACAATTTCAGTTTTAGTGGCTTAAAGAGTGCGGTTATTAATCTTGTTCATAATGAAGAACAAAGAGGACATACTATTAATAAGGAAGATTTAGCTTGTTCTTTCCAAAAACGCGTTGTGGATATTTTAACCAAGAAGACTATGCGAGCTTTAGAACATTACAATGTTAAGAATATGATTATCGCTGGTGGGGTGGCTGCTAATAGTGGCATTAGAACTAAATTTACAGAGTTATGTGCTGAAAATGGTGTTGATCTTACGATACCAGAGTTTAAATATTGTACGGATAATGCGACGATGATTGCAGCGGCAGGATTCTTTGCCTATGAAAAAGGTAAAAGAGCTGACCTTGACCTAAAAGCTAAAGCTAATACAAAATTAGAATAGAGGGAATAAATGAAATGTCTTATCTTATGTGCTGATCATAATGATGATGCTACCATTGAGCCATATGCTTTAATGGAAATTGATGAAGGGATAACGGCTTTAGATGTCTTAATTGATCAGGTTCATCAAATTGCGGAAATTGATCAAATATATGTTGTAACTAATGGTAAAAGTTATGATGCTTTTCTAAATTGGTATGATAATCGTTATTCTGATGTTAAGATTATTAACGATAATACGACTTCGCCTGATGCCAAGTTAGGAGCAATTGGCGATATTAAGTTCACTTTAAATTGTGAAAATATCAACGATGATTTACTAATTATCGCAGGTGATGCGGTATATGACTTTGACTTATTAGATATTTATAACTATTATAAGCTTAAAGAAGCGCCAGTCATCGCTGTTAAAAAAGCTTTAAATTTACTAGATTTAAAACGCTATGGTGTTGTCAGATTTGATGATGATAATAAAATTATTGAAATGCATGAAAAAGTAACAGATCCGATTGGTAGTCACATTGCGTTAGCGCTTTACTTTTATCCAAAAGAGGTTATTAGAACATTTGATTATTATCTATCTGAAGGAAATAAGACGACCTCACCTGGATATTTCCTTGAATATTTATATCCTAATAGTGATACTTATGCCTATGTTATTGATGGTGAATATTATACGTTAAAATAAATGTAAAAGGTTTGTTTATCAAGCCTTTTTAATTGACTTTAAGACCTTTATATAGTACAATTGTTTTAGAAACGGAGATGTAGTTATGGCTGAAGAAAATATGAAACATATGCCTCAATTTGTTCGCACGGGATTTTTATGGCAAATTGAGGGGGGACATGTTTTAGTTAAACAAAATAGATGGGGTAATAATGGTAAAATTCGGGCCGTTGCCAAGTTTTTTTATGATAGGAAAGTAATTGAAGAAAAAAAGTCTCTTAGTGAACTATCTAATGATGAATTAAGACAAGAACTTAGAAATGCTGAAAGAACATCTGAAGAAATTGAAATGATTAGAAGTGAGCTCTCTTATCGTAGACGTTTATGGGTACGTCAATTATCTGACGAACAATTAGAAAGTAAAAAAGATGAAACGGGAAGCCAATTACAAAGAGACTTAATCAATGCAGAAATTGAATATCGCAAAAGTAGAAGAGACAATAATCTTCCTCTTGAAGAAGTACGAAGGGATGAGAAGCTTCAAGACTATAAATTAACTTTTGTACATGAAAAAAGATTCAAGGGATTTAAAACTAAAAATGGTGCCCGTATTGTATGGCCTTGGGAATCAGGTATCGTTTTATCAACTGGTACAGTTACCATTATAACACCAGCTATTTCTGAAATTTCTAGAGATAAAGTTAGGGTAACATTTGATACAAACTATATGTATCATGTTGCGGATCCTGAATTATTTGCTTTTAGAATTAATGAGCACAGAGGTGTTTCTGGTGTTGAAAGACAAATTGGTGTTTTGCTAGATAATGATGTTCGTGAATATGTAAAGTCGGTTTCAGCCGATACGTTTAGAGAAAAAGGTTATAAAGCATTGAAAACACTGCTTCGGTCTAAAATTAGCGAAGTAGAAAAAGATTATGGTATAGAACTAGAAGATTTTACCTTAAGTAAAATACAATTGCCAAATGAGATACTTGAAAGAGAGGATGAACTAAAAGCTGCCGAAGCTGAATCTTCAAGAAAAATAAAGTTAGCTAAAGCAGAGGCAGAAGCTGCTAAGATAAAAGCAGAGGCAGATGCATACGCTGCTAGACTAAGTGCCGAGGCACAGGCATATAAAGATCAAAAACGGCTTGAAGCAGCAATAGAAACAGTAAAAACTTTAGGTTTACCACTTGACCCTAACCAGTTAGCAGCAATAATGGCTGCAACGGCAGCCGACAGTAACGTTGTTGTCAATACTTCTGGCGATGCATCTAAAATGGATACTACAACTGCTGTTGTGACATCGCAACAAATCGGAAAAGTTAGTCAAAAGCAACAACAAGGACAAGATCAGCAGCCAACTCAGCAACAAGGTCAACCACAACCACCTGCTCCAACTACTCCAACTACTCCAACTACTCCAACTGATGGTGATAAAGTATCAAACGATGGAAAAGCAAGAACCCGCTAATAAAGGAAACAATCTATGAATATATATGATAAAGATGAACTAATGGCTCTAGCTGAAAAGTTAAATGATAAGATGCCATATGCTCCAGCATTAGAAGAACAATTATGTGAGGCATATCATCTTGTTAGTAAAGATGGCTATTTTAATCGTGATGATTCTTTGGTTTTAGCAGAACTTAAAGGCGAAGAACTAGAACCATTTATGGTTTATCCTCGCGCTTTTGTTAAGCCATCAGAAATGATTCAACTTATTTTAAGAACGAGGTTTAATAATCTTGAAGATGAGCAAACTAAAACAAAATAAACTACGCTAATGCGTAGTTTTTTCATACTTTTTTTCAATATAATACACTAAATAATAAAGAGTTGTTGCGACAATACATAAAAGAATAATGCCACTCATAACTAAATCTAGATTAAATACTTGTGATCCATACATAATAAGATATCCAATCCCTTTTTTAGATACTAAGAACTCACCCATAATGATACCAATTAAAGACATACTAATACAAATCTTTAAATTGCTGATAATTGTTGGAATATTACTTGGAAAGACAAGATAATAATATAATTTAATCTTACTTTTCGTAAATGATTTAACTAATTTAATCTTGTTTTCATCAATATTGATAAAGCCATTATAAATGTTGATAGTTAAAACTATTGAACTAATTAAAATAGCCATAATTATGATTGATGTGGTCGTTGTTCCAAACCAAATTAAAATAATCGGTCCTAAAGCGACTTTAGGTAGACTATTTAAAATGGTAAGATATGGTTCCATAACTTTGGCTAGAGTTTGTGATGACCATAAAAGACTAGCAAAAACAATACCAATAAGCATACTAATGATAAAACTGATAATAGTTTCATAAATAGTTGTTCCAATATGAATAAATAAGTTATGGCTCTGATATAATCCAACAATTGTATCGACAATTTTCTTAGGTGAGGAAACAATAAAAGCGTCGACAACTTTCATATCAGTTAATAATTGCCATAAGATAATAAAAATAATAAAGATTATAATTTGACCAAGGTATATTAATATTTTTTTTGTCTTTCTTTTCTTTAAATAAAGTTGATGTTCTTTACTCATAATCAATTTCCTTCCATATCAGTTGATAATATTCATTGAAAAGGGGTGTGTTGCGCCTTTCTGATGGGAGGGTGTTCTGATCAAAATTAATATCATATACTTTTTTTATATAACTAGGTCTTTTGGATAAAATGACAACTTTATTACAAAGCGTTACAGCTTCCGAGATGTCGTGTGTAACTATAACTAGAGTTTTATGCTCAGCTTTTAAAATACTATAGACATCATTAGATATATTTAGTCGTGATTGAAAATCAAGAGCACTAAAAGGTTCATCCATCAAAAGAATATCAGGCTTGATAGCTAAACTGCGGATAAGGGCAACTCTTTGACGCATTCCTCCTGATAAGTTTCTAGGATAACTATAAATGAAGTCTTTAAGTCCATATTTATTTAAAAGATTAAGAACATATTCTTTACTATCACTATCTAATTTACCTTTAATTTTAAGCCCAATAAGGCAATTATCTAAGACATTAAGCCAATCGAATAAAGCATCTTCTTGAAGCATATACCCGATTGTTTTATTATGATAATTAATTGTTCCGCTTGACGCTTTTTCTTGTCCATTTAAAATTGATAAAAGAGTAGACTTGCCACAACCACTAGGTCCTACAATAGCAACAAAATCCCCATCTTCAATATCAAGGGATATGTTTTTAGTAGCTACTATTTCGCCTTTAGGGGTGTGATATACTTTAGAAACGTTTTTTATGGATAAAATATTAGTCATTATTTTGATTTTGAACTAATTTACTAAAATCTACTCGTTTATCAAGAAAACCATTTTCAGCGACGATATCTTGCATATGATTAAATCCTTCTTCGTTAATTTTAGTAGTATCATACCAAGAATCAATTTCCCGGTAACGACCGATGACAGTAGCGATATCATCTAAACTGGTATCTGGAAAATAATCAACTAACAATTTAGCTAATTCTTCATCCGAATGTGTTTTTGTATAATCAATTCCTTTTTGGATTGCTTGGGTAAACTTTTCAATTACTTGCGGATTATTTTCAATATAGCTTTTTAAAGCATTAAAAGTTGTATAAGGAACTTCCCCACCAATTTCTCCAACGGAACTTATAACGTATCCTTTACCTTCTTTTTCTAGCGCTAGAGCATTAGGTTCAAATAAAGTAACCAAATCACCATTTCCTCCAATAAAGGCCCCTGATAAGCTAGCAAAATCAACACTCGTATCGACTATTGCATTAATACCTTTTTCTTTTAAGGTATAGTTTAGTGTCATAGCGGGCATACCGCCATTACGACCTCCTAAAATAGTTTTATTTTCTAAGTAATCAAGATTAAAGTTATCAATTTTTTCTCGAGCTACAAGAAAACTACCATCTCTTTTAGTTAAACCGGCAAAGTTAATAAGATAGTCTTTCGCGCCACGGTTATAGATATATAAGGTTTGTTCACTACCACAAAAACCAATTTGAACATCACCTGACATAACAGCGGAAGCAACTTTATCGGCTCCACTAGTTAAAATAATTTCTACATCCAAACCAGCATCTTTGAAATATCCCTTCGCATCAGCGACATACATTGGTGTATAAAATAGACTGTGCGTAACTTCAGCAACTTTCACTGAGGTAAGTTCTTCTTTTTGCTCATCTTTTTGACTATTTTTAATGACAAGATAAAAAGTTACAATAAAGGCAATACAAATTAATGGAATAATAATTTTTCTCATTTTCTTCTCCTTTCTTTAACTAGTATATTCATTACGCTTTATAATGTGTTATAATGTGAATGATAGGATTAGAGCTTTATAAACGTGTAAATAATTGACGATTACTTTCTAAAATTAAAAATAGGCACTATAACTTTGACAATTATTTAAATACACAAAAGTAATATTTTGAAAAAATAGATATAATAATTGTCAAAAATAAATAATTGACAATAGGAAATGTTAATGAATTGTGTTAAGATGGTAGCGATGGAGGATTTTATGAGCATTTTAAAATGTGAAAAAATATGTAAAAGTTTTGGTAAAAAAGAAGTACTTAAAGATGTAACTTTTGAAGTAAATGAAGGCGACATTTTAGGCTTTATTGGACCTAATGGCGCTGGTAAGACAACAACGATTAAACTTATCTTAGGTCTTCAAAAAATCACGGCTGGTGAGGTTACAATTAACGGATTTGATATAAAAAAAGATTTTGTTAAAGCTATTGAACGAGTGGGCGCTATTGTGGAAAACCCAGACTTGTATATGTATTTAACGGGTCGTGAGAATCTTAAAATGATTGCGCGTCTTTACCATGACATTGACGCTAAAAGAATTGAAGAAGTTATCGCTATTTCCGGATTAGGCAATCGCATTGATGATAATGTAAGCAAATATTCTTTAGGAATGCGGCAACGTCTAGGTATTGCAGCTGCGCTACTTCATAGACCTAATTTATTAATTTTAGATGAACCAACGAATGGACTTGATCCAGAGGGAATAAGGGAGTTACGTGACCTGCTTACAAAATTGGCCCGAGAAGAGAAGATGGGGATTTTAGTATCCAGCCATAATTTATCCGAATTAGAAAGCTTTTGTAATCAAATATGCATTATTAAAAATGGTATGATTATTGATAAAACATCTCTTATCGATTTAAAGAAGGAGGTATCTAATTCTAAATACATTTTAGAACTTGATCATATAGACGGTTTAAAAGATATCATCGATTATTCATATGACGAAATATCACCAACGCAAATTTCTATCAATATCGAAAGAGAAAAAATACCGGAATTGATAAAAACACTTATCGCTAATGATTACCTTCTTTACCAAATTGTTGAGGATAAGGCCAGCTTAGAAGATGCTTTCTTAAGAAAGACAGGAGGTAATATCATTGATTAATTTACTAAAAAATGAGATTACAAAAGTTATCAAGAAAAAAAGTTTTTTAATTATGGTTATAGTAATGTTTGGATATGCTCTTTTAACTAATATTATCTATTTAACTTTAAGTAATGTTGATGAAGTGGAATTTGCCCAAAATGTAGCGAGCACGATTGACGATGACAATCTTGATCCAGAAACTAAAGCTTATAATGAAGCTTTAAAAGAAACTTATGATTTGGCTCAAAAGTATGAAAAGTCATCTTGGCAATATAATTACGTTATAACTTATGATTATGATAACTTAGAGACCATTCATCTTTATGAAGCCTCTCAATTGTTTGATTCTAAAATCTATAATGAGGCTAAAGAAAAGCATGAAAAGATTGTTTCGCTATTAAAAGAAGATGATTGGAAAAGTGTTGTTAAAATTGAAATGGACGAGTTAAAAGAAGCATTTGAAGAGGGCGATTATACCAAAGAAGAGTATGATATTAAATTAGAATGTTTAAAGATGCGTTTAGATCAAAATATTTCTTATGCAAATAGTTATCAAAATGACAATCTGATTAATTATGAAGAAAGTAAAATATCTTTATTGGGATATGCTAACGTTGATAAATTAGACGCCGGAGATAAAGAATTTTATCAGGAGCGAAGAGAGACTTATTTAACTAGTGAATATGCTTTAAAACATAATCTTAATATTACATCAGAAATTAGTCTTCAATCAGTTCTAATGAATTTCTTTGATGAGTTTATGCTTATGATTATCATTATGGTATTTATGATAGCTGGATCAATCATGAGTAATGAGTATAATAATGGTACAATTAAACTTTTGCTTGTAAGACCATATAGTCGTATTAAAATATTACTTAGTAAATATATAACAGTATTAATTTGTATCCTAATAGCTATCTTAATAATGGTTATTGCTGAACTCTTAATTGGTGGGGTGACATTGGGATTCTCTTCATTATCAAATCCAGCTTTATACTATAATGCTAAACTTGATACCCTTCAAACATATAATATTTTTGCTTATTTAGGATTAAATATTATTGGTCAATTACCTAATTTAATTATTTTAGCTACATTAGCATTTGCTATTAGTACCATTTTCTCTAATACAGCTTTAGCAATTATTATGGGTTTTGTTGGCCAGTTTGTTGGTAGTTTATTTAGTACTTTTGCAACATCTGATATATGGTGGATTAAATATATTATTTCGCTTAATTGGAACTGGACACCATATTTATTTAAATCTACCCCTAGTATTGAAGGAATGTCTTTTATCTTTTCGTTTGTTATTTGTCTAATTTTCCTTTTAGCGATGATTATACCAACATTCTTAATTTTTAAGCATAAAGATATTGTTAATGTTTAAACGTGAAAGGTATGGCTCATACCTTTTTCGTTGCAACTTTATATAATTTTTTATATAATATATTTAGTGGTGTTTATGGTTAGTTATAAGAGGTATATTAAATTTGCTTTAGTTATTGTAGGTATTCTTTTAATTGTTTTTGGTTGTGTCCATTTCTTATCAAAAGGATACACTAATAATTATGTACTTAAAGATACATATAATATTAAAGAGATATATACAAAAGATGAGCAGAATGAACATGATAATTATTATCTAGAGATTACCCCACCATCAGGAACGACTTATAATTATCAGTTTTATCATGAATTTGATAATAATAATCAAATTGTTGATGATGTCGTTTACTATGATGGTGAGTATCGTTGCTTACTACCTATTTTAAAAGATGGCGTTAAAGTTGATTTTGTCTGCTACAAGGATGGTGTTTATACTAATTATCAAGCATTAGTTGGTGTTGATGAGGATTTAGATAATTACATATCAAAGCTAGATAAAAAAGTATATGATTCTAAGATGTTTAAGGATGATGAGACAAACGCTAAAGAAGAAAATAAAATAACTTATTACCCTAAAAACATTCCTGATGGTTATATTATTGCTCTATCAACTTTAAAAGGAATTGTTATTGTCTCTGATGGTGAGACGAAAAGCGTTGACATCTTTGATGAAGATATCTATAAACGAGAGATAAGTGCCTTTAATGAAAACTACTATATAACTGCTGATTATAGTGATAATCAAAATTTCCGGGTTTTTTATGTTGTTGACTTAATAACTGGTAAAGAGAAAATTTTAAAAGCCCCTGATAATATCTCTTTTGATGCATATATCCAAGGCTTTGTTGGGAATAAGGCATATGTATACGATGTCAATAATGAAAAACAATATGAAATTGATTTGGATAATGGCGAGATTAAAGCAATTGGTAGTGCTAGTAGAGGTATTAGCTATTATGATGGCAAATGGTCTTATATAACAGCCGTTAAGGCTAACAATAAGCTTTTATTCAAAACTTCTAAAGAAACATATACAAATTACGCATCTTTTGATAAAATAGGTAATAAGTTATCCGGTTTTTATTACTTCTATGAAAAAGATGAAGATGTATACAATGTATATCGTAGTTTTGTTCAATGGAAAAAATTACGCCGGAAACTATTTACTGTTGATGATTATCGTGAACTAGCTTTTGAAGAAGATTATATCTTCTATAAAGATGGTGATACCATCAAAATGTATAGTGACTATACCGGTATTAAAACAGTTGTTAAGACAAGTGAATTATCTTTTAATGAGAACACTTTGTTTGGCGTATATAAAAAATAATTAAGGGTGATATAGTGAAAATAAAACGATGGTGCCTTTTATAGTTATTTTAAATAAATTATAGAAGGAGAGATTTATGAAAACAATTATAACTGGCGATCGTCCAACAGGGCGTTTGCATTTAGGCCACTATTTTGGGTCTGTTAAAAGTCGTGTTGATTTACAATACGATTATGATACATATATTTTAATAGCTGATGTTCAAGCTTTAACGGATAATTTTGAAGCACCCGAAAAGGTACGCAAGAATGTTCATGAACTTGCACTTGATTATTTGGCAGCAGGGATTGATCCTAAACATAGCCATATCTATATTCAATCATTAATTCCCGAGGTAGCTGAACTAACAGTTTACTATTCGAATCTTGTTTCGGTAGCGCGTCTTTATCGTAATCCGACGACTAAAAATGAGGTTAGTCAAAAACAAGAATTATTCGGTGAGAAAGGTGAAAGTATTACCTATGGCTTTTTAGGATATCCTGTAAGCCAAGCTGCTGATATAACGGCCTTAGATGGTGATTTAGTACCTGTTGGTGAAGATCAGTTACCACATATTGAACAAACGAGAGAAATTGTAAGAAAGTTTAATCATATTTATGGTGAGACTTTAAAGGAACCTAGTGCTTACTTAAGTATGACGCCACGAATCAAAGGGTTAGATGGCAATGAGAAAATGAGCAAGAGTTTAAATAATGCTATTTATCTTGCTGATACAGAAGAGGAAATCTTAAAAAAAGTTATGAGTGCAGTAACGGATCCTAACAAAATTAAAAAAGATGATCCGGCTAACCCCGATGTTTGTATGGTATATTACTACCATAAATTAATTAATAATAATGTTGATACAATTTGCGCAGAATGTAAGAAAGGCGCAAGGGGCTGCGTTGCTTGTAAGAAAGAGTTAGCTAAAGCTTTAACTGAGTATTTAAGACCAATGCAAGAGCGTCGTCATTACTATGAAGAACATCCTGAAGAAGTAGATACTATTTTAAAAGAGGGTACTAAAGCCGCTAAAAAAAGAGCTGAAGAAGTAATGATGCGTGTAAGAGAACATATGAAATTAGATTATTTTGAAAATAATCTTGATAAGTAGCGTAAAATATTATAAAAACAATAGAATTCTGTTGACTTTTCTATTGTTTTTTAGTACAATTCTAGTTGGTACATTTTATTAATCCCACATTTAGTAAGTCCTGGGAAAACTTACTTTATGTAATGGAGAAAGGATATTTATGAAAAATTCATATATGCAAAAAAAAGAAGATGTAGTACGTAATTGGTATGTTATCGACGCTACGGGTGTTAGCCTAGGTCGTTTAGCTGCTAAAGCATCTAACGTATTACAAGGAAAGCATAAACCTACATATACACCACATGTTGATTGCGGTGATTGTGTAATCGTTATTAATGCTTCTAAAGTTAACCTAACAGGTAACAAATTAGATGACAAGATTTATTATAACCATAGTGGTTATACTGGTGGCTTAAGAGAAAGAACAGCTCGTGATATGGTTGAAAAATACCCAGTTGAAATGATTGAAAGAGCTGTTAAAGGTATGCTACCAAAAACAAGATTAGGACGTCAAATGTATAAAAAATTATTCGTATATGCTGGTGAGGAGCATCCACATATGGCTCAAAAACCAGAAGTTATGGAAGTTAAATAGGAGGGTTAGGTATGGCAAAAGTATATTGCGGAACAGGTCGAAGAAAATCATCAGTTGCTCAAGTTAAAATGACGGCTGGTAAAGGAAAAATTACTGTTAATGGTCGTGATGTAAGAGATTTCTTACCATACGAAACTCAAGTTATGGATTTAATGCAACCATTAGTTGCAACGAATAACGAAAATACATTTGATATCGAAGTAAAAGTTACAGGTGGTGGCTCTACAGGAGCAACGGGTGCTATTCGTTTAGGTATTACGCGTGCACTTCTTGAATACGATGCTGCTAACGAAGGTAATGAAGATAGTTACCGTGCCATTTTAAAAAGAGCTGGTTTTGTAACTCGTGACTCACGTGCTAAAGAACGTAAGAAACCAGGTTTAAAAGCTGCTCGTCGTGCACCACAATTCTCAAAGAGATAAGAAGAACCCATTTTTATGGGTTTTTTGTTGCTCTAAAATATATAAAAAAAGTAAATTATGATATAATCATACTAGGATGTGATGATATGAAATTAGAAGAATTCGATGAGACTAGAGTTGCAACGATTGAACCATCAGAGGCTGAAAGTGTTGTTCCTAATATGCCTAAGATTGGTATTACATGTTTTTCTAAAAAATTAATTGATCATTATGTCGAGATATTTAATGGTGAAAAAATTGCGGAGTTAGCTAATGCTAATGGGCGCATTCCTGTCTATAAAATCCATTATCAGGGACACGAGTTTGCTTTATTTATGAGCCGCGTTGGCGCTCCTGCATGCGTCATTTCTTATGAAGAGATGATTGCTAAGGGCCTAGACAAATTAATTATGTTTGGCACTTGTGGTGTATTGGATAAAAATATCGAGGACTTGGCTATTATTATTCCAACATCAGCTATTCGTGATGAAGGTACCAGTTATCACTATATGAAAGCCAGTGATGAAGTAAGTGTTAATGATAAATATCGGGCGGATTTTATTCATATTTTAAATCATAATCAAGTTACCTATGTCGAGGGTAAGACGTGGACAACTGATGCTGCATATCGCGAGACGCGATCTAAAGTTCAAAGACGGAAACAAGAAGATTGTATTTGTGTCGATATGGAATGTTCTGCTATGAGTGCTGTTAGTAAGTTCCGCGGTAAAGATTTGTTTCAATTTTTCTATGCTGCCGACAATTTAGATAGTGCTACTTGGGATAAACGTAGTTTAGAATGTGACGACCGTTTAGCCGAAAAAGAAAAAATAATCTATTTAGCTCTCGACTTAGCTATGAAAATAGCTCAAGAATAATTTTATAGTTTGTATAAAATAAAAGTTATGTTATAATATGATGGCTATATTGAAAAGAGGAAGATTATGAAAATAAAAACTGTATCAGGAACGCCAGAGTCATTTAAGGATTTTTTTCCACCTGAAGAGTTGTTTCATCCCGATTCATTTTATGATAGTGAATGGACTTTAGGTGGTGGTTATGATTTAGATGAACCTGAAGTTGATATGTTAGTTATCAATGCTAAAGAGATAAATGGTAAGAATGCTTATCTAGAGTTTTTGGATAAACATTACTTTAAACCTTTACGTTCAGCGATTGTATCATCAATTCCCATTAAGAATTTTTATCCTAAAATTGCTCTTAATGTCGACTATGACAAAGGTGAAAGAAGAGTAGCTTTTTCCTATGGCCAATTTGTTCGTCAATTAATGCTTAGTTTGATAAACATTAAGTATGCCCAGGAAGCTTTCGGAGAAGTAAAAGATGATTCGTATGAATATGTTATTAATGTAGCTAGAACTTTTTTGCGCGATGAACTTAAACGATTAAATGATGTTAAAGAACATTTACAAGCGTCAAAATATTATCGTGACGCGAAAGAAAACTATGATTACTTCTTAAAAGAAACCCAAAAATATGTTTCTTTTCCAACTTTTCTTCAACTAAAAATTGACTCAACTAGTTCCTTAATTTTTTCTTTAAAATTTTGTGGCAATATTTTTAATAAGAGTCTTGATGAACAAGCCCTTGTAGATTGCTTTGATTATGATAAGCTTTGTCTTATGGCTTGCTACAGTGCTTTAGATGCCTGTGCCTTTACGGAAAAGACGACTAATCTTGTTGATGGTAGTGCGACATATGTAAGTAAATATCTATATGTTGTTGATTTATATAGGAAAATAGAACCTAATTATAATCCTTTTGCTATCGTTATTGATCATAAAACAGGAAAGAAAAAAGTTATTCACATTGAAGACATCAAAAAAGCTTATGATCAATTGATTAGTCGGCATCCTGACTATGGTGTTGTTATGACTGATACCCATAAAATCATAATGATTTTAAAAGCTAATGGTTATACTGATGAAGAGATTGAAGCTTTTGATACAAGTAAAAAGAAAGATCAAGAAACCTTAGAAAAATTATATGAAAAATTTGAGGCTGATCGTGAGTTAGCAGCCAACTGGGAGTTTATGCCTAAAGGTGAAGATGAAAAGGAAAGAGAACCTTCTTCTAAACCTCGTCATCATTTAGAAGGGGCATCAGCCGCTTCAACTGAAAGAGCACGTCGTTTAGCTATCGGTTGGGAATATTTAGCAGCATCAAACTATTTGTATCATTTATCAGGTATTAATAAATTTGCTGGCTATCATGCTTATATCTATCCGACGAAAAAGGTTGTCTTTGAAGCGATGGAAAATGATAAGTCATCTTTTGTACCATCAACGGCAACCTATATTATGACTTTGGATAATTTTATTGAATTATCAAAATTAAGTAAACCAGAAATTATTGCTTTAATGAAAGGTGATAGCATCGGTTCAACACCAATTAATGTTAGAAGACTTTATCATCGTGAGAATATGGAACGTTGGAAGCAAGATTTAGCGCGAGCTATCAGTGGTCAAGAATATACGCATGAAGTAAAAACGTATATTGATGCTTTACTTAGTGAAGAACAATTACGAAGAGGAGGTCGTCAGAATGTCCTTAGCTAGTTATATTATGGATGCTTTTCTTAAAGAAGAAGATGTTATTAAAGAATTACTTGCTATTGATAATCAAGTTTGTATGACGACGCTAACTTATGATGAGTTATATAAGCAACTTAATGATGCCTCACCACTTAATGATCTTAACTATGATTGTGTTATGTTAACTGATGGGGATCCAGATACGGTATATGAAGCTTTAGTCAATAACGCTTGTAACATTTTAAGTTTACATATTGATAATAGCTTTTTAGGAATTAATAAATGGCTTGTTAATCAAGCTTATAAGTATTATGGAGATCAGGATATTAGCCTTAAATTAACGCTTGATGAAACCGATAACTATAGTAAATATAAGGGTATTCAAACTAAAATAGTCATCTATGGCTTTGATGAGTTTGCCTTTGGGACTAAAGAATTATTTGACGGTCAAGATGTCTTAATTGTAAGTAGATAGGATGGTTTTATGTTAGAAGATAAAATTGCTATTGTAACAGGGGGAACACGTGGAATTGGTTTAGCAATCGTAAGAAAGTTCCTAGATAACGGAGCTAAAGTCATTTTGCTTGGCAGTCGTGAAGAGAGTGTCAATAAAGCAATCGATTTACTACGCAATGAAAATGAAACTTATGAAGTAACCGGTTATTATCCCAATTTATGTAAAGAGAGTGAAGTCGATGAAATGTTTAAAGATGTCATCGATAAATATGGCCGTATTGACATTTTAGTTAATAATGCTGGTGTTACATCGACAACCCCAATTGAGGAATATACGATTGAAGATTATGATAAAACAATGGATATTAATACTAAAGCTACCTTTGTTTGTTCTAAAGGAGTCGTTAAGTATATGAAAGAAGAGGGGAAAGGCGCTATTATCAACACTAGTTCGATGGTAAGCTTATATGGACAACCTCGTGGCGTTGCCTATCCGATGTCTAAATATGCTGTAAATGGCTTAACGAAATCCTTAGCCCGGGAACTTGGTAAATATAATATTCGCGTTAATGCTGTTAGCCCTGGTGTAACTAATACGGATATGGTAGCTAATTTACCTAAAGAGTATATTGAACCGCTTCTTAAAACGATTCCTTTAGGAAGAATTGGTGAACCTGAAGAACTTGCCAATGCCTATTTGTTCTTGGCAAGTGACCTAGCTTCTTATATAACGGGAGCTATCCTACAAGTAGATGGGGCGGCGATGAATTAATGAATAAAGATATATTAAGAGATTTATCATATGGTGTCTATGTTATTAGTAGTAAAAAAGATAAGCGAGATGTTGGATGTATCGCTAATAGCGTGATGCAAATAACATCAAATCCGGTAACACTAGCTATAAGTATTAATGTTGATAACTTTACGAATCAAGCTATTAAAGAAAGTGAAGAGTTTGTCTGTATGGTTTTACCAAATGATATTGATAATAATGTTATTGGAACGTTTGGTTTTAAGACAAGTGCGGAAGTAGATAAGTTTGAAAAGATGGACACAGTTGAAGTAGATGGCTATCCTATTTTAAAAGATGCCATTGGTTATATGCGGTGTAAATTAATTAAACAAGTCGATATGAATACGCATACTATTTTTGTCGGTGAAGTTATTAGTTCAGATAAACTTAATACGAAAGAACCGATGACATATGCTTATTATCATCAAGTCAAAAAAGGTAAAAGTCCAGCTAAAGCTCCAACATATATTGAAGAAGAGGTATCAGGCAAAAAGAGGTATGTTTGTCCTATTTGTGGCTATGTCTATGAAGAAGGCGAAATGCCTGATGATTTCGTTTGTCCTATTTGTGGCGCACCTAAAAAAGTCTTTAAAGAGGTATCATAACCTCTTTTATTTTAAAATAAAAAAATGTATGATATACTAATGACGAGGGGATAAGTATGTTACGTGTAAGTGATGAATGGCAAGATTATGAATGCTTGGATGCCGGAAATGGTGAGAAACTAGAGCGTTGGAAAGACGTTATTTTAAGACGTCCTGATCCTCAAGCAATGTGGTTAGTCGATATGAAAACCTCGCTATGGAATAATCCTGACGGCCAATATTTTCGTAGTAATAAAGGTGGTGGCCATTGGGAGTTTCATAAAGAACTTAAGGATTATTGGACCGTTTCATATAAAGAATTGACTTTTAAAGTTAGTCCAACTAATTTTAAACATACAGGTCTCTTCCCTGAACAAGCCGCCAACTGGGACTTTATGATGGATAAAATAAGAAAAGCTAACCGCCCTATTCGGGTTTTAAATCTTTTTGCGTATACAGGAGCAGCGACAATGGCTTGTGCGAAAGCTGGCGCCACGGAAGTTGTTCAAGTTGATGCTTCTAAAGGTATGACAGAGTGGGCTAAAGAAAATATGCATTTAAGTAACTTAGATGACTGTCATATCCGTTTTATCGTTGATGATTGTTTAAAGTTTGTCGAACGTGAAGCGCGCCGTGGTCGCAAGTATGATGCCATTGTTATGGATCCACCTAGTTATGGTCGGGGACCTAATGGCGAGGTATGGAAGTTTGAACATAATCTTGATAAATTAATTAATGCTTGTATGAATATTTTAAGCGATAAGCCTCTATTCTTTTTAATTAATGCCTATACAACGGGAATCTCTAGTACTGTTTTATATAACATTTTAAAAATGACCTTGGACGTTAAATATCAAGGCGAAGTCGATGCTGGTGAGATTGGTCTTCGCATTACGAATAACAATTTAATATTACCTTGTGGTATTTATGGAAGATGGCAGAGCAATGATTGATGTTTTATATGAAGATAATCATATTATCGTCGTCATTAAAAAGGTCAATGTTCCAACCCAAGCTGATGATAGTAAAGATTTAGATATGCAAACGATGATTAAGAATTATTTAAAAGAAAAATATCATAAACCAGGGAACGTCTATTTAGGTATTGTTCATCGTTTGGATCGCCCGGTTGGTGGGGTGATGGTCTTTGCTAAAACAAGTAAAGCGGCATCAAGGCTAAGTGAAGAAGTAAGAACTCATCAACTAACTAAGAAATATTATGCTGTTGTTTTAAATGCGATAGAAGATAAAGCTACTTTAAAAGATTACCTTTTAAAAGATAATAAAACTAATATGGTTAGTGTTAATGATAAGGGAAAAGAAGCCGTTTTAAACTTTGAAAAAGTCGCGACGAAAGATAATTTAAGCCTTGTTAGTATTGATTTAAAAACAGGTAGATCCCATCAAATTCGTGTTCAAATGTCGCATCATGGTAATCCTTTGTATGGTGATCAAAGATATAATAAAGAAGCTAAGGTTGGGGAACAAATTGCCTTGTTTGCCTATTCTTTATCTTTTCATCATCCGATAACCAAAGAGGTAATGACTTTTAATTTACCTCTACCTAATCAATATCCATTTAGTTTATTTAAATAGAAATATCAGTTTGAACTGATATTTTTTTAGTATCCATCATAAAATGTATTAGGTGAGATATGGATAACCTTAAATACTATTACTTTTTATTAGTGGTTAGTATTTGTACTTTTGCTTTTATTAATGTAAAAAGTTATGATAATCCCTTAAAAGGACGGATGATATACATAGATGTTGGTCATGGCGGGGTTGATAGCGGGACAAAATATAAAGATCTTCTTGAAAAAGATCTTAATCTTGAAATTGGTTATGAACTTATGGGCGAATTAGAAAATGCTGGCGCTAAAGTATATATGACAAGATATGGTGACTATGATTTAAGTACGAATAATGCTTATTTTAGAAAAAGAAGTGATTTAGCTAATCGAGCTAAGATAATTAATGATAGTAATTGTGATATGTTTATATCTCTTCATCTAAACGCGACAACATCATCTAAGTGGTCAGGTGTTCAAGTTTTTTATGATGATGTTAATCTAGCCAATGAAAAAATAGCTACCTATTTACAAGCGTCTTTAGGAGGGGAAAGAAAGCAGATGGAATTAAATGGTCACTATATGTATGAAAGAGTAAAAGTACCAGGTGTTTTAATTGAATTAGGTTTTTTATCTAATGCTAATGACCGGGCTAAATTACAAGATGCGACGGAACGTATCAAGATGGTTCGTAAAATAGTAAAGGGCATTGTCAAATATTACGAATAAGGTGGATATTAATATTAATTTAAAAACATTTGTGTTATAATTTCTATAAGGTGATAGTATGCCAGCAATTAAGGTATTTAAAACTTTAGATGAACAAATTGAAATCTTGCGTTCTAAAGGTTTAGTCATTAATGATGAAGAGTTTACTAAAAGAGTTCTTCTTCGGGAAAATTACTTTTTTATTAGTGGCTATCGTCATCTTTTTATGCATCGTGAAAATAAATTTTATACAGGTACAACTTTTGAAGAGTTGTATGCGATGTTTTCTTTCGATCGTAATTTGCGTAATATTTTCTTTAAACATATTTTAATAGTTGAAAATAACATTAAATCTTTAATAAGTTATGAACTATCTAAAAAATATGGTTTTAAAGAGAAAGATTATTTAAATGTTGATAACTTTACACAAAATCCGATGAAAGTAAGACAAGTTCATGACATTTTGGATAAAATGCGTCGGCAAATTAGAGTTAATGGTAAGCAACATACGGCTACTCTTCACTATTTAAGTAATTATGGTTACATTCCCCTATGGATTTTGGTTAAAGTATTATCTTTTGGTATTGTATCAGAGCTATATACTATTTTAAAAGATGAAGATCAAATGGCTATCAGTGACTTTTATAAGACTGATCCATCAACTTTAGCTATTTATCTAAATGTTTTATCTAATTATCGTAATTTATGTGCCCATGAGGAAATTTTGTATGATCACCGAACACAGCGTGTTATACCTGATAGTAAATATCATACTAATTTAAATATTCCTAAAATTGAAGATGAATATATTTATGGTAAAAATGATTTGTTTGCCGTAATTATCATTTTAAAAATTATGCTTGATGAACGGGAATTCCGTAATATGATGAATGAAATATCATATGAAATTGACCTTTTAGGCGGACGTCTTAAAGTTGTTCGGGTTGAATCAATTCTTGAACAAATTGGTTTCCCATTAAACTGGCGTGATATTGATCGTAATGACTAGGAGATGATGATATCAAATATCTTAACTTCATCGGATTGGTAGTTTTATCAATAGTTGTAGGTGGATATATTAGTGATACTAATCAAAATAGAACAAATCAAATAACGAAAAATATTAATATTGTTGAAGAAAATACTATTAAAGAAGCCATCGACAAAGTATATAATGCGGTGGTTTTAATTACGTCTTATCGCCTTGATGATGGTGATAGTGTTGGATCAGGTTTTATCTATAAAACCGATGATAAATATGGTTATATTCTAACTAATAATCATGTTATCGCGAAAAGTAATACTATAAGTGTTATGACCAACGATTTAAAAGAGATTGATGCTACCCTTTTAGGCTATGATGAGCCTATGGATTTAGCTATATTAAGAATTGCAAAAGAAGACGTCTCATTAGTGGCGCCCATTGGCAATAGTTCAGATATGAAAATAGGTGATACTGTTTTTACAGTTGGTTCACCAGAAGGTATACAATATATGGGAACGGTGACAAAGGGAATTATATCGGGGCTTAACCGGGAAGTAAAAATAGGCACTCTTGGTGAAGATTATACGATGAGTGTTATTCAAACTGATGCTGCTATCAATCCCGGCAATAGTGGTGGCCCCTTAGTTAATATCAATGGCGAGGTTATCGGTATTAACTCTTTAAAATTAGTCCAAGATGAAATTGAAGGAATGGGTTTTGCTATTCCTATTGAAGAAGTATTACTTTATACCGATTCTTTAGAAAAAGGCGAGACGATTAAAAGACCTTATCTTGGATTAGAACTTATGGATAATGATATTGGTATCGTTATAAATGCTATTAACAATAATGCCATAAGTAGGGATTTGCAAAAGGGTGATATCATTATAAAACTAGATGATACCAGCATCCGAGATACGAGTCATTTTCGATATCTTTTATATAAACATAAAATAGGTGATAAAGTTAAAATCACATATATTAGAGGTTTAAAAGAAGCAGAAACTTATATCGAATTAGAAACTTAGAACATATCTTTTTAAAGAAGATATGTTTTAATTTGCAAAATTAGGAAATAATAGTATAATACTAGTAGTTTGGCTTGATTTTGTGGAGAATTAGAGGTGTTTTAGATGAAAATTTTAATTATCATTCCGGCTTATAATGAATCTTTAAACATTGTAAGAACAGTTGATAGTTTAAAAGACGCTAAGTTGGGGAAGAAATATACCTTAGATTATGTTATTGTCAATGATGGATCTTGTGATAATACGAAAGAAATATGTGAAGAAAATCATTTTAATGTTATCAATTTACCAGTTAATTTAGGTATCGGTGGCGCTGTTCAAACCGGATATAAGTATGCCTATTACAATAACTATGATATTGCTATCCAATACGATGGTGATGGACAACACGATGCTGCTTACATCAAAGATTTAGTTAAAGAAATAGAAGATGGAAATGATATTGCTATTGGTTCTCGTTTTGTTAAGGAATTAAGTGAGTTTAAATCCACTTTTATAAGACGCTGTGGTATTAACTTTTTATCTTTCTTAATCAAAATATTAACCGGTAAAAAGATATATGATCCAACAAGTGGTTTTAGAGCTAGTAATACTAGAATAATTAAAGAATTTGCTACAGACTATCCAACGGATTTTCCTGAACCAGATTCAATTACTAAAATTATCAAAAAAGGTTATCGAGTATCGGAAATACCTGTTAAAATGAAACCGCGCCTTGATGGTGTATCATCTCTTACAACAAATATTTTTAAGCCAGCTTACTATATGATAAAGGTAAGTATCGCCATTATTATTGCTGGTGTAACAACGAGAAAAGTGGGTGATAAAAATGAGTAATAATTTAATGATTTCCTTATTAGTAATTTGCGTTTTAGGTTTCCTATTTGTTTTATGGGCCGTTAAGAAAAAAGAAATGCTTTTTAAACATGCTTTGTTATGGTGGTTTTTAGATATCATTTTAATTATTCTTATCTTTATACCTGGTATTTTACGCTTTATTGCTGATTTAATGGGTATTGAAACAATATCTAATATGATTTTCTTGTTTGGTTTTATCATTGTTTTAGGAATTATTCTCCTTTTAACAATGCTAGTTGCTGAACAAAAAGCACAAATAACGACTTTAAGTCAAGAAGTAGGTATTTTAGAAAATAAGGTTAGGGGGTTAGAGAATGGCAACCATAAAAAAACTAATCGCTAAAAATATAACCTTTATTAAATATATTATGGTAGCTGCTTTCTCTTTTATTCTAGATATAACTTTATTTACTGTTTTTAAAATCCTTTTAAATGAAAAAATAGCATCAGCTATTTTAGTGGCAACTATTATGGCTAGAGTTATCTCATCATTTGTCAATTATCTTTTAAATCGTAATGCGGTATTCCAAAATAATAGTGGTAAAGCCGATTCTAAAACACTAGTTAAATATTATATCTTAGTTATTATTCAAACTCTTATAAGCGGCTTTGCCGTTGAAGCTTTAGCTAGTCATTTTGATGCTGATATGATGATTTTATTTCTTCCTATTGCTACCGTTATTAAAATGCCAGTAGAGATGATTCTTTTTGTTGTCAACTATTTTGCTCAAAAACTTTTTGTGTTTAAGGGTAGTGATAGCAAATTAAATATTAAGGATTACATTAAGATAAATGATACTATTGTTTATCTTGCTTTGGCCTTTATAACAACAATTACCCTAATATTTAAAGTTAATTCAGGTAGTAAGTTTACGGCAAGTTTTTACCAAGGCGACAACAATAACTTCTTTATATCAGTTATTGTATTTATATGTACATATAAATATTATAAATATTATCTTTATAAATATAAAAGTAATGTCTTATTTAGACTTTTAGCAGTATTATTTAGTTTATTTATGATTTTAGGATATAGCTATGCTGCTGTAGGTAATGCCAGTTTAGTCTTTGGTAACCTTGCTTACTTTGGCTATTCGTGTGTTAAACTAGTTGGCTATTATTTTCTATTTATCGTAGCTATTAACATAGCTTATGACTTTATGTGTAATGGCAAAATCAAAGAGATTAAAATCAAGAATAAATTTATTGATGCTTTTAACAAACACCCCGTGCTTGTTAGTGCCATTGTTATTTTAATTTGTTATATGCCATATATTATTTCTTATTATCCTGCCATAATGGGATATGATCCAGCTAATCAAATTAAAGAAGTAATGGGTATGCATACAAGATATATGGATTCAGTTATTTTACTTGATCCTAATATGACAATTACGAATTTTAATCCCGTTTTACATACCCTATTATTAGGTGGATGCTTTAAATTAGGTCATGTAATGGGTAGCGATAATTTGGGCTTATTTATGTATACGATTATTCAAGTAGCTCTTGTTATTGCAACACTATCATATTCTATTAGCTATATGAAAAAAGAAGGCGTCAATAATACTTTCTTATTTATCATTTTAGCTATTTATGCTTTAGTTCCAATGTATCCATTCTATGCGATAGGTACAAATAAAGATATGATTTTCTGCTGCTTTATCTTACTATATTGTATTAAGGTATATGATTTAATTCACCATGAGCAGACCTTAAAAAAATATATTGAGGTCTTCCTCGTTATCATAATGGTTGTTTTAACTCGTAATAATGGTATTTATACGTTTATATTATCTTTCCCATTTTTACTTATCTGGTTAAAAGGTAAAAGAAAGGCTATTTTAACTATTTTAATAGCGACATTGCTATTTTATGTTGGATATAATAAAGTATTGCTTCCAACACTAAAAATAAGTAATACAAGCGTTAGAGAAATATTATCTATTCCTTTCCAACAAACAGCGCGTTACGCTAAAGAGTATCCAGAAGATTTTACGGATGAAGATAAAGAGACAATTGATAAGATTTTAAACTTTGATACGTTAGCGACACGTTATAATCCTCGTCTTTCTGATCCTGTTAAAAACGAATATAATATTTATACGACTAAAGATGATTTAGTTAAATATTTTAAAGTTTGGAGTAAAGGTTTAATAAAAAGACCAGTTGTCTATATTGATGCGACGATTGCTAATACATATGGCTATTTCTATCCAGGTAAGACGATGTGGTATCTATATTATAAGTATAATACTAAGTTAGCTAATGCGGGATTTGATTATCACTATAATGGCTTATCCGTACCTCGTAAAGTTTTAAATGTTTATGGTGAGTACTTCCCACATATTCCAATTGTTGGATTACTTGTTAATATTGCTTTTATGGGTTGGGTTTATTTCTTCTTGTTCGTAGCTTTGATTATTAAAAAGCAGTATAAGTATTTGCCATTAGTCTTTATTGCTTTATCATTTATTTTAACGAATATAGCGGGACCAGCCAATACTTATTTTAGATATGCAATGCCATATATTATTCCGCTTCCTTTAACATTTGCTTTGCTATATCTTTTGTTTCATGAAAATGAAAAAAAAAGTTCTAGGAAAAAATTATCCTAGAACTTTTTAATTGCAAATGAATAACGTATTACTAGGTGATGGTATGGATTATAAAGTCATTATTAATCCTGAATTAGGTGGTAGTGAGGTAGGGATTAATTATGGTGGTGAGAAAGCAAAAGATTTTAACTTACGTTTTAGTAAACTATTAAGTAATAAGCTTAAGGATATTGGTGTATCCAATCTTTTATTGCGTAATAATGATGTGAATATGACAAGTGAAGAGCGCATTAATTTGATTAAGGAAATAGGAAGTACGCCGCTTGTTATTTCCAATGGCGTTAGTAATGATGGGAATCTTGAAATTATCTATCCCTTACGTAGTAATGATGTCTTAGCTAGCAGGTTAGCTAATAGCTTAGAAGAAAATGGTTTTATAGTTAATAAGTACTATCAAAGACGATCTAATAGTGTCCCTGTTAAAGATTATGAGGCTATTTTTAGAGATAATGTTAACCCTAGTATTATTATTCGCTATGGCAATTTAAATGGCCGAATAAATGAGATTATTGACGTTATAGCGAATACCATCAAAAGCTATTTAGGACTTGCTAACGACTATTATATTGTAAAAAAGGGTGACAATTTATATAGCATTGCTAGAAAATATAATACGACGGTTGATGTTATTAAAAAACTAAATAATTTAACGAATAATAATTTAAGTATCGGTCAAAGGCTAACTATAAAAGCTATACCAACAACTGATGATAGTAATACCTATTATATAGTTAAGAAAGGTGATAACTTATATAGTATCGCTAGAAAGTACAATACGACGGTTGATGAAATCAAAAGACTAAATAATCTAACAAATAACAATTTAAGTATTGGTCAAAAATTAATAATAAAAACAATTTCAATGACAACTGATTATTATATTGTAAAAAAAGGCGATACCTTATATGACATTGCAAGAAAATATAACACAACTATTGATAATATTAAAAGACTAAATAATCTAACAAACAACAATTTAAGTATCGGTCAAAGATTAGTTATAAAGGCGATATAACCATCTGACAATGATAATATTTATTACACTATTAAAAAGGGTAAAAAAATTTTATGAGTAGCAATGATAATTATTATGTCTAAATAAAAATGTCATCAAAATATAAGATATTTTAAAAAATTGTCTTTTTGCATGTTATAATTAACAGTAGAATGATGAAAATATCATAAGTAAATTAATGTACATATAAATCAAAATAGGCAAGGTGTTTATAGTGAAAAAATTAGAAACAAGTTTATGTAAAATAAATTATTCCGATAGTTTAGAAACTCTAGCCAAAGCGACTGTTCCTTTGCTTAATCAAAAAATGAAAGAATTTGAATCGCTTTTTGATATTTCTAATCATGAACAAATAGTTGTTAATTATTTTGATAATACTGAAGAATTTAGAGAGTTTATCTATTCTATAAGAGGTGAAAGAGAGTCATTACCTAAATATGCTGAAGGAACTTATGATAATGGAATGGTAAATGCTTATATAAATCCTGAATTGCAATTAGAAAAATTGTATACTTCTAGTCATGAGTTATTTCATATTTTATATATGAAGTATATATTGAACAATGATTATTCAAAAAGAATCGTTTGGTATGATGAAGGTATGGCTCAACTTATGTCAGGAGAAAAAGATTCTCTAACTGATGATGCTTTTAAAGAGTTCTATTTTAATGTAAGAGAAAAAACAAAAATAATACCCCAGATGAATAGTTTAAATCATGGAAAGTCTTTTATTAATGAAGATTACAATGGTTATGATTTAAGTTATTTATCTGTAAAATATTTATCAGAAATATTAAGTGATATACAATTTAAAAATTTAATGTCTGACTTTTCAAAAATTAATCAATTTGGTGATGATATAATTCATAAAATGTTTAGTTATTATGATGAAAAATTTAAAAACTGATTTGGTAAAAAATAGATATAAATTTAATCATCCTATAAAGTCAGTAGAAGCTATAAATATCTTTAAATTAATATATTTATAAGTTTTATAGGATGATAGGTAAAACTTTCCGTGCTTTATGACTCGACTCACCTTTTTGATGGTATTATCATATAGCTCGTTAAAAAAGATGAATGAATAATCTATTTAATAATTTATTAAGTGTTGGATGACGTTTGATTATAAAAATGAAAAAGTAATACGCATTTAGGTAAAATACGTATTACTTTTATTGAATTTGAGTAAAATACAGTTTACAATGTATTTAGAGAGGAGAAATGGAAATGAAAAAGGAAAACATTTATTCTAATGATAATTTGGAAGCTTTGGTACTTGACCTAATTAAGTATTTATATAAAACAAAGGATTATAATAAAAATCGACTATCTAATAATGTCATAATTTATAGTATGAATAAGGCTTATTATATAGGTGGTGAAAAGGCTAACTATAAATTAGGTAGTATTCCTGTTTTTATTGAAGAAAACATGAAAATAGAAGATTATTTTGATTATTATTATCCTAATACATTAGCTTTATCAATGGACTCTACTCTTAGTGAATATTTATATAATTATGATGTTCCGAACTGTGAAGAAGTGGCAGACAAAATAAGTCAAATATTTAATAAGCATGGTTTTTATTATAACTTTGGTTCTAATTGGTATTTATATGCCGTACCTTTAAAAAAAGATGATAACAAAATAACTGCTGTTTACGATTTTACTGATGATACTTTAGGTAGTAGCAAAATAAATCCGACAAATTATGAAGAATATGAAAAAGCAAAAGGTTTAGAAAGATATTTAATGTATAGATTATCATCTAACTCAGGAAAAGATCCGGATAATCATAGTATAAAACTTAAACTTTTTTATCGCACAAAATATTCTAAATATGCTAAAAGCGATTTAAAAGATATTTATTCCGATACTATGACTAGCGCTCAAACTCTTCTTTCGGCTTTTTATATAAAAGAAGCTCCTGAGGAATGGAAGCATTTTAAAGAAGTATTTTGTCCAAAAGCTAAAGGGCTGAGTGCTGTTGCTATGAGTAACATTTTAACTAAAATAGATGAATTCCCAAAGTTTAAGGAGATATTTGTTTCTACAACTAAAAAATATGTTAATGTTAGGGAGTTTATCAACTTATATCATACTATCGGTAATTATATACCCGTAGCTAAATATTTTAACTCTAATAGAAGTGGTGCTGGAGCAAGTGCTATGCATGATATGTGGGATTTGACTTTGACGAAAATATTTAATTACTATCAGTTAATGAAAGTAAACAAAGTTGAAGCAGCTAATTATTCATTACAAGAATTATTACATTTAAAAAAGATGGATAAAAAAAGTAGAGAAATATTACAAAGTACTAAAGATTGGTTGGATTCATACCAAAGTTGGAAAAACTTTATTAAAGAAAATTATCTTCAGGATTATGTTGATATCAACACTAAAAATTGGAACATAATTTCAGAGTTTACAAGTATTCATGATTGGGACAACCCTTATGAGATAGAAGATTATCTAGCTTATTTTAAACTTCTCGTCGAAACAATTGAAAAAAGAGCTGACCGAATACTTAAAGGGGAATAATAATGAATAATAGTGAGTTATCTTATAAATTAAAATATATTTTAAAAGAGCTTGGTATGAACAAGAAAGAGTTCTTAGAAGCGTGTAAAGTTTTTAATCCATCTATTTCTAAACCTACTATTTTGAATGCTATTAACGGGAGAAACACCATAACGCCAACGATTGAAACATTAAGTACTATTATTAAGGTATGTCAAACGTCAAATAACAAGAAATTAGAACATATTTCTTATGACTTTTTATTAAATGATAATATTCAAGAGGTTGAAGCTAATACCGTTCAACTATATCAAGAAATAGGATTATCTCTTGATGTTATAAAAAAACTAAAGCAATATAATCATCCCTTTTATTATAATTATGGCAATATCATAAACTATTACTTATATCATTTACCAACTAATTATTTTAAATATCTAGAATATTTAAAAATCACTGATGATATTTCTAAAGAACTAAAAAAAGATCATTATGATGTAAAGAAAGTATTAAAATGCTTTAATAATGATGCTTATCTAGAATATCTTTCCCGAAATTTTAAAAACATCTATACCATTTATTTAGTTATAAAAAATAATAATGATTTTGATAAGCCTGAAGTATTAGATTTATTAGATATAGTTAGTAGTAATATAAAATATAAATTATTAGAAATAAATAGAAAGTTATATGAGGAGATGGAAAAATGAAAATAGAATTAGAAAAATATAGTGATATTGAAAAATTAAGAAATAATTTAGATAAGAATTGTACCATTAATTTATCCCATTGCCATCCCAAAGTTAAACTTAGAATCATTGACTTTTTAAGTGGCCTAGTATTTTTCAAAGGAATGCTAAAAAAGATAAATAAGGATGAGTATCAAATTACAATGTCAGAGGAAATGTAATTTACTTTATCTAAAGATGTAGGTAAAAAATGGCAGAATTAATAGTCAGAAATAAAAGAGTTGTCAGTGAATATTTTAATATTCCATTAGAAGATAAAGAAGATTTATTTAACCGGGCTGAGAAAAATATAAAAGAGTTTATTAAAACATATCAGAATATTTTATTTAATAATAATTATGATAAATTGAAAGAGTTTACTAAGCAAACGGGTCTTAGTATACTTAGAGTATATCATTATAAGGATAGTTATAATGTTTTATATTTAGATGAACGAGGTATGGTATCCAAATGGGAAAATGATCATCATCTTTTAAGTGATAAAGATTATGTCTTTAAACATCATTTGACGGTTCATATTTATCTAGATAAAGTAACAATCGAAAATAATTGTGTTTATGGTTTTGTAAATGATAAAAAGCAATTGATTTATCGAGAAGCTAAAGAGTATAACAAAGTTAATGATGAAGAAAAATCTATTCGAAAACATATTAACCAAGATTATTTATTAACTGAAGGCCAGATAAAAAAAGGATTAAAGCTGCTTTCAAAACAGGGATTACCAAAATTAGCTATCAAAGAAATAAAACAAATTATGTGTGTTTATCCTTTCTATGACATACTGATTCTCAAAAAAGATGGCAACCTTTTTGTTAATGGTCAACTATACGCTAAAAAGGTAAGGGAATTATGTTGCCTAACTTCCTATCGTACTTATATAATATTTGATGATGATAGTGTAGAACTTTATACTTGCCCTTTCATTAGTTCGGCTTCACCAACTATCAAAGCTATTAAAACGTCATCTATCAATGAATCTTTCTTAGCAAGTCTTACTAGTGATAAAGATTTATTCATAAGTACAATAGGCAGTGATAATTGCTCAAGTGATTTTGATTGTGATAGTTGCATTGATTTTTATTTATCAAATGTTGATGATTTTTCTTATACTTATGATATTGATAATAAAGTGTCGACTTTAAACTTAATCGTTGGTGATAAAAAAATATTATTACCATTATATATAACAATTCGTAAGTAAAATTTTACTAATTTTGAAGCTATTTTCAACTTCACTAAAAAAACAATACTCAATGTATTGCTTTTTTTTGATTAAAAGTATCTTTTTTCCTTTCTTCAACTTCCCTAAAGCGTGGTAATAATCCATAATTGTCGTCACGATGTGGTGGTAATTGATAGATATCATGACCAGGGTATTCATTAGCTTCAATGAAGAAACATTTATCTTCGCCAACGCAGACATCCCAGCCGATATACCCAACTTCGGGAACAACTAAAGCAGCTTCCTCACAAAGCTTTTTTACTTCATCCCAATGTGGTATTTTAAGACCAACAAACTCTTTATTAGTTAAAGGATGCTTAGTATATAAGTTTTTCTTTTTATCAATAGCTGGATATTTAATAATACCATCATCGATATCGATGGGAGCAGCTACACCTTCATGGTTAAAGTTATCAACATTATTATGATTCATACCAACTCTAATAAAAGCTGCTACAACTTCACCAAGTAACGTAACAACACGAAGGGTATTGATGGAATCAGGGTGTAATTCGGTTAGTTCTTTACATTGGAAAGCTTGCTCTTCAATAAGGGTTTGACCATTGTTAACTAACTCATCAAATAAGTGATCTAAATCTTTATCTTTGACATTTATTTTAACAATTCCTTTTCCTTGCATACCACTTTGGGGTTTAGCGAAGATTACTTCATGTTTAGCGCAAAAAGCTTTAAACTCACGTTTATTAGAATTATTTAAATCTAACCATTCACGATTAATATATTTACTAAACTTTTTATGGAATTCAACTTTATCAACAAAATATTTTAAATAAGCAGGATCATTATAGTTTTTAACAAACTCATTATTTCGGCCTCTTGTTATGACGGTTTTTCTTTCTTCATCGTTCATTTTATACATCTCGAAAAGATTATAATCGACATATCCAGCTTGGTATTTTAACCCACAGCGGATAATATCAAAAAAGACATAAAGAGAACTTTTGCCCGTCTTTTTATGAACTTCTTTAACCATTTTGAAAAAGCCTTTATAATTCATCCCAAAAATTCTTTGAATTAAATATTTGATTTTTCGCATTTCACATCACAAGTCAATTATACCATACCTTAATAGTTGGAACAATAAAAAATAAAATTAGTTCAAAAGACTAATTTTATTTTCTTTTTTTATAATTCGAACTTGTTTATCAAGATAGCGAGCTAGTTGCATACCATTTTCAACTTTTTCTTTCAAATTAGCATAGACACTATCAATATTTTTATGCATTAAAGCATGAATGATATTGTTTCTAAAAACACACCATGTTTTAACTTCATCTAACACACTAAGAAAAGAGTCGATATCTAAATCGTTTAAGGCACATTTTAAATCGTCAGCATAATTTTGATTATCCATTGTTAAAATAGAATTATTTCGTTTGGCCCATTTTAGTAATGATTCAATGAGCTTTCTTTTGTCAGCTATTTTTTCAATATCGACTTCATACCGATAATTTCGATTGTAACAACTATAAATAGTTTTTAGTGTTCTTTTTGTTTTATTAACATCTAGAAAAGTTGATTCCATACTCTTAATTGCATTGATATGATATAAAAAGGAAGTTAAACGATCTTCCATCATTGCATAAATGATGATTATAGCTTCAAAGTAAAACTCATTTTCCATCGCTAAATTGTACTTGGTTAGATGCTCTTTATATGTTCGATATTTTTCATGATTGTTAATAACTGACTTGACCATATCATAATCCCTCTTTTTTAATTATAGCTATTATTGTAAATAACGTCAATTAAATATTTGTTGTTAAAATGTTAAGAAATCTAGTATAATGAAATTAGAAATAAATGAACTCATATGATGGCATTATTAATAGTGCACATCGTTGATAGTTTATCAAGCAAGTAACCTTTAGTAATAACATACAAAAGTAATATTTTATGAAAATTACCAATGATAATAGGCTTTACTATATTATTGACAGTAAATAAATGACTAATCATTTAAGGAATTAGTTTTCTAGTAGGTGAACAAATGGAAAAAAGTAAGAAGATGAACAAGTTTATTAAAATCTTTCCTTGGTTTTCAGGTCTATCAAAAGATTTATTATTTTGGGTAGCCATTAACACTCTTTTCTTAACCGTCGTAAAAAAATTAACTATTTCACAAATTGTATCTTTAACACCTATTTCTTTGATTGCCTGTATTGTTTTGCAGATTCCGTTACTTAAAATTATTAAAAAAATTGGCAATACTACTGCTGTTAGGGTAGGAACTTTTTTATTTTTATTGTCTAGTATTTTACTTACTTTTGGTAATTGTTATATAGTTATTTTAATTGGGAAAGTAGTATATGAGATAGCTTTTACATTTAAAAATATGGCTAATGCCATACTTGAAAACAATCTAAGATTACAGAATCGTGATGATGATTTTATAATGCTTAGTACTAAAGCTAATACTATTTATTCGATAATTACGATGTTGATTTCATTAGTGGCCAGCATAATGTTTAATATAAATCATTATTTACCAATGCTGGGATGTATCTTTTTCTGTCTATTATGTTTCATATTATCATTTTATATGGTTGATTATTCCAACTTAGAAATAGCAAAAAATGATAGAAAAATTAAGCCTCGTATAGTTAAGTATAGTACCATTATTTTATTAATAATTTTATCATATGGATTGTTTTATCCGGTTGTGGCTTCCGGTCAACTTAACGGGCAACTATTTATTCAACAAGAACTATTAGATAATTATAAAGTTAATCCAGCAGCTTTAATAATTGGCGTAATTTTATTCATATCCAGAGTTATTAGAGTAATATCTAATGTTTTATTTAATCGAGCTAATAAAAAATATCAAGATAGAATAGGTGTTATTTTTCCATGCTTATTATTTGCAGCTCTTTTCCTAATGATTGCTGGTTCTTTTATATCTTCATCAATTGTGATTAAAATTTTAGCTATGAGTTTGGGATTTATCATTATGTTATTTATTCGCGATCCGTTTGAAGTATACATTCAAAATTTGCTTTTATCACAATCTTCAAAGGATGAACAACAAACTTTATTGACTATTTTAGATTTGGCTAAAAAAATTGTTCGAGCTATTATTGATTTAAGTTTTGCTGTTATCTTAATTGGACATCAATTATTAAGTGTTATGATTATATTATTAGCTTTATCGTTTGTAGAAATAGTTGTTGGCTTCATCTTATATAGATATCTTATGAAAGATAAGCTAAAAGCCACTGTTAGTGAATATTGAAGGGGGTAATATCTTTGATTACATTAATTATAATTTTATTATTTATTCGTTGGCTATTAGACGGGGCTGGGTATAAGCGCAAGTAGATAAAGGGTATATGATTAAGGGAGGGATTTAATATGTATGAATATAGAATCTATAAAGAAGTTTATGATGAAATGATATCGGGAAGAAAAAATATTGAAATTAGACTGTTAACAGATAAGTCTGAACAAATCAAGGTAGGGGATACACTTACTTTTAAGGTTATTGATGAAGATTTGTTTTTAACTACGAAAGTAACAAACAAATATATTTTTGATGATGTTGATGAACTATGGACTAATGAAGATGTAAGACGTCGTAGTTCAATAAGAGATACAAAAGAAGACTTCGTTAAACTTTTATATGAAATATTTGGTGAAGAAAAAGTTAAAGCATCTAAATTAGTTGGCATAGAATTTCAAATATGTATAGATGAGTAATTGGGGTTAGAATGGAGGTAAATTTAAATGACTAAAAATTATATTATTGGGTTAGATCTTGGTATAAACAATGTTGGTTATTCTGTTATAGATGGAGATGGTAAAAAAATTATTAAAACTGGTGTTAGGTTGTATTCTCCAGCTAACAAAGCCAGTGATAGAAGAGAATTTAGAAATAGCCGTAGGCGGAGAAAAAGAAAAGAAAATAGAGTTCAAGAAAGTCTAAATTTATTTAAAACAATATCTTTTCCAAATAGTATAACAACAGATACCAACTTGCTTCAAAAAAGAATTAAAGGACTACAGGAACAAATAACTCAGCAAGATATTGTTAATATTACGTGTTATTTTGTGGCTCATAGGGGGTATATTCCATACGGAGATGAACCTGCTAAAATTGATTTGCACGGAGAATATCCCTGCAAATATTATCAAAAATTATTTGAAGAGAATGGAAAATATCGAGCTTTGGATGAAACTGTTAACAATTATGATTTAAAACGGGAATTAAATGATATTTTAAGTAAACAGGCGTCATTTTATCCTGAATTAAAAAAAATAATTGATTCTGAAAAGGGATTACTATGGATATTTGGCCGTAAAAGAAAATTTTGGGAGGGACCAGGAAGTCCTAGCTCTTTTACACCTTTTGGTAGATTTAAAAACGAAGATGACGCTAGAGAATATTTTGAATTAAAGGCTCTTGGAAAAGAAAAATACTTATTTGAAGATTTAATAGGTCATTGTGAAATTTTCCCTAATGAAAAATGTGTGCCTAAATGTAATGTGTTTGCTGAACAATTTAACTTATTAAATGATTTTATTAATATTAGAATTACTAATTCTGATAATATAAAAAAGCAAGATTATGTATCTGCATTTGATAACGATACTTATAAATTAACAACGATGGCTTTGAATGATATTATCAAATACTGCATGGATAGTGATGCCAAATCATTATCCTATAACAAGGTCTTAAAGGATGCTTTAGGCTTAAATATAAGTGATATCAGAGGATATAGAATTGACAAAAATAAAAAACCACTATTTTCTTTAATGAAAGCATTTAGATATGTAAAACGTATTTATCTTGAAAACGATATAGATATGTCGTGGTTAATTTTAGACCAATATAAAAATTATAATGTGCTTATGAACTTATTAGCAGTGTCTCCTGGTATAGTTGAAACGGAGCGAATGATTTCTAGTATTCATCATTGTGATGCCAAAGAATTAAACGCTATAAAAGAGATAAAAAATAAGCTTGATAGAGATAATTTCTTTCAATATCATGCCCTATCAGAAAAGGCTTTAAAAATAGCAATTAATGATATGATAACTAATTGTTTGAATTTTATGCAAGCGTCTAGAAAATTTGATTATGGCAAAGCAGCTAGAGAAAATTTAGTTAAAAACTATGGCAATGGTGAGGGACATTTATTAATGACATCTAAATATATTGATGATATTGTGGCATCTCCTCAAGTTAAAAAGACGTTACGTCAGTCTATTCGTGTGATTAATGCGATTATTAAGGAACAAGGGTGCTATCCTAGCGTCATAGCTATCGAATCAACAAAAGATATGAATGGTGATAATCAAAAAAAGGCTATTGAACGTTATCAAAAAATTCAAGAAAGTTTGCGTTCGAAAGCTAGAGAATATATTGAAAAAAATATCGGCGAAGATAAAGTAACAGAAAACTTAATAGAAAAAATTATGCTTTATTTTGAAATTAATTCAGAATGCCCATATTGTGGTAATCATATACCAATAAATGATATTTTAAATGGTAATGCACAAACAGAACATATATTGCCATTAAGTCAAAGTTCCGATGATTCTCAGGACAATAAAACCATAGCATGCGACAACTGTAATCAAAGAGGTAAGAAAAATAAAACGCCTTATGAATTTTTGAGCCCTGTGGAATTTGATAAATTTGTTAGTCGTGTTTCTCAAATGAAAATAAGTGATAAAAAGCGTGAAAACTTTTTAACAACTGAAGATGTTAATAAATATCAAATTCGCTTTTTCAATCGTAATTTAAGGGATACGGCTTATGCTACTAAAGAACTTGTTTCGCAAGTCCAACTATTTAACTTATATTTAAAAGAAAATCTTAATGATACACAAATATTGACATTATCAACCCCAGGACAATTAACCTATAAAGTTCGTTCAGATTGGAAATTAGATAAAGATAGAAATGAGGAGTATCATCACGCTGTCGATGCTACAATTGTTGCAGGTATAGCTACTACCAAAATCGGGCGAGAAATAATCAAATTGCAAAATGATTCTCAATATTTATTATTAAATAAAGAAACTTTAAAAGAAATACCAAAGTTAATTAATCAAACGTTTCCTACTAATATTAAACCAGAAATATTAAAAATTAAAAGTATGGATGATATATTCGTATCGCGCCAGGTAAATAAGGATGCTAATGCATCATTATCCAATGCTAATATCTGCTCATATGTCAAAAAAGAAGATAAATATTATATGATTAATCAAATTGATGATATATATGCACCAGATTTAATCAAAGATGATAAAAAGAAAAATAAAGTGGATCTTTTATTTGATGAAAATGATAAGACTTCGATATTGTTGTGTCAAGAAAAAGACCCTCATTTGTTTAGTTATTTACGTGACATATATAACAAATATCAACAAGACCACACTAATCCATTTTTAAATTATTGTTATGAAATGATGAAAGATGGCACTGAAAAATTTAACTATTTAAAGCATGGCATAAAGACACCATCTAAAGGTGGCAAAGGAATACTTGTTAAAAAACTTAGATATATGACTTCAGCCACAGATCCATTTTTACTAGAAAAGAAAAATATAAATAAGAAAGATACAACTTTAATTGGTTTAGATACAGTTTCTATTTATTGTACGAGGTTATATTGGGATTTAGATAAGAATAAAATAATTTTTATGCCAATTTATACGCCTTGTGTAGACTTTAATACTAAAAAAATTAATGAAAATCATAGTCTTTATAAATTATATTATAAGAAATGTATTGAAGGAAAAAATGTTGAGTTTATAACCGAATTGTTTAATGGTAATTACATTGAAATTGAAAAACCAGATGGAACTATATTAAAAGATTATGTTAAAACTTATCACAAGATAAGTAAGTCTATAGAATGCAGGTCAGGAAAATATTTATCATCTAAAGATAAGTTTACATTATACGATGTTGATATTTTAGGAAACAAGTATAAACGTTTGACATGGCCACTAAAATAATGTATACTTAAAATGGATATCGAAAAATTGTTTTCGCTATCTCAAATTACACAGGGTTTCCTATTATAACTAATTTTAGGTAACCAAAAGGTGCTTCGGCACCTTTTTTTGTTATGGCATTTAGAACAATTTATATTGAAAAGGCTTTACGAGTTAAATTAGACTTGAACAATATTGTTGTATATTACGAAGATGACAATTATTATATTAGTATTGATGAAATTAGTACAATTATTTTTGATGATCCAAGATGTAATATATCTTTACGATTACTATCAAAATTATGTGAGTCAGGTGTTAATGTAATATTTAATAATGCATCACATTTACCAATTGGCTCATTACAAACATTATATAATCATACACGAGCATCTAAAAAAATAGAATTGCAAATGCATTGGAATGATCATGAGAAAATATTTTTGTGGACGAAAATTGTTGAACAAAAAATAAGTAGCCAAATTGCTACTTTAAAAGCTGTAGAAATTGATGATAAAGTATGCTTATTAAATGATATGTTAAAGGATATGACTATTGGCGATTTAACAAATAAAGAAGGAATAGCTAGTCGTGTCTATTTTCGAGAACTTTTTGGTAATACTTTTAAAAGATTTAATGAAGATATTGTCAATTATTGCTTAAATTATATATATCAAATTATTCGCTCAAAAATTGCTCAAGAAATAGTCGCTAGTGGATATGTACCAGCAATAGGAATATGCCATAAAAACGAATTTAATTGTTATAATTTGGCAGATGATTTTATTGAACCTTTTAGGCCGATTTGTGATTATTATGTTTATCATATTTTAAGTGACTGCGTTGATGATTACTTAACTCCATCTATTAAAAGAGAAATTATCAATATCTTAAATAAAAATGTTTATTTTAAATCATCAATTTATAAAATTCACAATGTTATTTCTTTCTACGTGCAATCATTATTTCGTTTCCTAGAGATTGGTGATATTGATGCTATAGCATTTCCCACTTTATGCATTCTATAAATTTATATCGTCAAGTGCGACTTATGCTGATTTATGATATACCAGTCGGCGAGGAAATTGAAAGAAAGAATTACAGCAAATTCCATAAAGATATAATAAGATTAGGCTTCCATATGCTTCAATATTCCGTTTATACTAAAGTCATCTCTAATGACACTAATATGCATCAAAATATTTCTAGGGTTGAACGAATCTTACCTAAGTATGGTAATGTTATTGCTTTTAAAATTACTGAAAAACAATATCAAGATATGCTTTATTTGCGAGGTGAAAAAAATAAAGCTGATATTATTATTGGTAATAAAGAGCTAGTTATTTTTGGTGGTGATGATAAATTAATTTAAAAATAGTCGATACTGAAGAGTATTTAGAACCAATAAGAAAAGAAAACAAAATATATGTATTGAATAAAAAAGAACTATTTAAATTTTATTATAAATTTTATAAACTTATTGTGTTGAAAGATGAAAATATAAATATTAAAATAGGTGAAAAAACTTTAGAAAATAGGAATAGTATATTATTAAACTTAACGAGTTTTAACGAAATATTGAATAATTTAATGTTTAAAAAAGGGACGTTATTTTATGAATATATTGAAAATTGTTTACAGAATGTAGACTTTAATATTATTGAATCATTAAATGTAATATGTGATGACATAGGAAAATCCATAGTAGATCAAACGCATTTAGATATATCATATCAATTGGAAAATGATCTAGCCAAAAAGACTTTTGACCTAATAAAATTTAAATTTGCTCATTTGGAGTTGTTTGATAATTGTATTTTTGAACAGGTACTTAAAGATGTTATTGAAAAAAACACTTCAAAACTTTTTATTATTTTTTATAATTCAGAAATAATGTCGCTCGATTTTTCTTTGCATAGTAACTGTTATACATTCGACGTTTCGGATACTACGTTAATTAGTGAATGTAATTTAATATGCAATGAAGGTGTGATTAATTTTAATGTGGAGACACTTCAAAACTATTTATATGATAATTGGCCTATCGATTTTAATGCTAATGATGTTACTGCATATATAGATAGATATTATTTTTATTGTAAAATGAAAAGTAATATCTTTGCATATAACGATATAGAATACTTAGTTTACAAACTATTATCAAAGTTAAATAATAATATGCCAATAGTATTGCCAAAGTATGTAATTTCTCATAATGTTAAAGCCTTTTTAGACATAATATAATAAGTGTGATATAATTTTTATAGGTTTTAGGATCCTGTGTAATTTGAGATAGTGAAAACTATTTTATAAAATTTCTATGCTTTCAGTAAGTTTTAGGATCCTGTGTAATTTGAGATAGTGAAAACTTTATCGCCAACTTTTAAAGCGCTTGGTACGTTTTAGGATCCTGTGTAATTTGAGATAGTGAAAACTCAATTCCTAATGTACTAGGACTAATTAAAGTTTTAGGATCCTGTGTAATTTGAGATAGTGAAAACCTTACAATATACCACAAATCAAGAGTATCAGTTTTAGGATTCTGTGTAATTTGAAATGGTGTATGATGCTATATATCACTAAAATATTTTGCATTTAACTTTATAAAATATGCACACCAAAGCAAAAAGAGAAAAATAATATTTTTTCTCTTTTTTATATGTTTAAAAAACTAATTAAAAAAGCTACCTTAAGCAGCTTTACGGTCTAACTTTGATAATGTTCTTTTTTCTCTTGCACTCGTACGGAATTTAGTTCCATCAGCTAGAGTAACAGTTACCATATTAACTTTTTGTTGGTGCTTTGTCGCACGACAAGAATGTGACCGTCTATTACCAGCAAGTGGCTTTTTACTTGTTAATTTTGTTGCCATAAATAACCTCCATTCAAAGTTTTTTTCTTCCTACGCCTTTTGATTTTAACATATAACGCTAGGAAAGTCAAATGTTTTTGTACCTTTTAGGCACACCAAAAGATATTTTTATCGGGAATTGTTCCTAGGAAATCATTTAACTTAGGTGAATCCATAATTGATACCGAATATGATGTATTATCATTTAATACGATGCGGTAGTTAAGACCCGTTTTATTATCAAACGGATAATTCTTTATTTCATTGATAAGACTTTGTATATCGTAGTCATATTCACCTTTAGATATAAGAGGATCTTCGCCCTCGGGATAGGCGCCTTTTAGGATTTCGTATGTATTGTCATCATAAATAACTAAGACATTCGAAAAACAGTTCATTGATACATCAGCAATGCTAAGAAGTTTTTCTCTTTCTTGCTCTTCTTTTTCTTCTACTTTAGGAATGTCGCTACTACTTTTCTCACTCTTTAAAACATTAATCGCTATTGCTAGACTTAAACTGATTGTTGCCATAACGATAATGGCTATCATTAACTTTTTCATATCTCACCATTTTTATTATAAAGTAATGTTTAAAACTCGTCAATGCTCTATTTAAAAAACCTAGGAAATATAGTAAAATAAATGTAGGAGGGTTAATAATGAGCTATGTTCCACTTTATATTAAAACGGATAATTCGCTACAACAATCTTTAATTAAGATTGATGATTTAATTAATAAAGCTAAAGAATATGGCCTTAAGGCCCTTACCATTACCGATAATAATATGTATGGGGTAATGGATTTTTATCACGCTTGTCTTAAAAATGATATTAAACCGATTATTGGTTTAGAGATAACTTGTGAGAAAAATACGCTTGTTTTATATTGTATGAATTATCAAGGATATCAAAACTTAATCAAGTTATGTACGATTATGTCGAGCCGGGAGTTAACTTTAACTGATCTTGAAACTTATGCGGAAAATATCCTTTGTCTTCTTCCTTATGGTTCTTCATCGTTACTTGATAGTGTTAAAAAAATATATAAGTATGTTTTTAGAACTTATCAAAATGCTGATGAAAAAAAAGAATTATCAAGTGATGCTTTATTTATGCGCGAGACATTATATCTAAATAAAGAAGACAGTCGCTATTATAAGTATTTAAAAGCTGTTAAAGATGGGGTTAGTGTTGATAACATCAGTACGGATAAGTTAAATAATTATTTACTTTCTTATGATGAAGTCCAAACTTTAGATGACTTAAAAAATAATGAACGCATAGATGAATTATGCTCTTTAGAGATTCCTTTTCATCAAAAATTAATGCCTATTTTTAAAAATGATGAAGGACTAGATAGTTATACTTTCTTAAAAAGAAAATGTATTGAAGGCTTAAAGAAAAAGTTTGGTGAGCGAGTTAGTAGCGTCTATCAAAATCGCTTGAAGTATGAACTTGATGTCATAAATAAAATGGGGTTTTGTGATTACTTTTTAATTGTCTATGATTACATTAAATATAGTAAAGAACATAATATTATCGTTGGCCCTGGAAGAGGTAGTGCGGTTGGATCGTTAGTTGCTTATTGCCTTGATATAACAGAGATTGATCCCATTAAATATGATTTGTTGTTTGAACGTTTCTTAAATGTCGAACGGGTTAGCATGCCCGATATTGATATTGACTTTGAACACCTACGCCGGGAAGAAGTTATCAACTATTGTATGGAAAAGTATGGCCTTAAATCGGTCGCTCCTATTATTAGTTTTGGAACATTAGGGCCTAAACAAGCTGTTCGGGATGTAGGAAGATGTATGGATATTGCTCCGAATATTGTTGATGGTTTGTGTAAGATTTTAGATTCGCGCCTTTCCTTAAAAGAAAATCAACAAAATCCTAAAGTTCAAAAATATCTCGAACGTTATGATAATTTAGAGGTTTTATATAAAATGGCGATGCGGTTTGAAGGTTTAAAGAGACATACGAGTATTCACGCATCAGGTGTTGTTATGTCTGAGTGTGCCTTGGATGATGTTATCCCTCTTGATCAAGGTCATAACAGTTTTTATACGAGTGGCTATGATATGACCTATTTAGAAGAGATTGGTTTACTAAAGATGGATTTCTTAGCTATCAAGTATTTGACAATTATTCATGAGATTATCGATGATGTAAACCGTACCTGTCAAGCATCGTTAACTTTCGATAATATTCCTTTTAATGACCGAAAAGCGATGAAAATTATGGAAGAAGGTAATACTTTAGGAATCTTCCAATTCGAGTCAGAAGGGATGATTAATTTCTTAAAACAATTAAAGATTACTTCCTTTGATGACATCTGCGCCGCGATTGCATTATATCGACCAGGTCCTATGAACAATATTCCTCTTTATATCAAAAGAAAAAATAGTGAAGAGAAAATTGATTACATCGACGATTCTTTAAAACCTATTTTAAAGTCAACTTATGGGATTATGATCTATCAAGAGCAAATTATGCAGATAGCTAATGTTATGGCTGATTACTCTTTAGGAGAAGCCGATATTTTAAGAAAAGCGATGAGTAAAAAGAAGAAAGATTTACTTCTTCAAGAAGAAAAACGCTTTAAAGAACGTAGCCTTAAAAAGGGATATGCGAAAGATACGGTTGATAAAGTGTATGCGATGATGCTAAAGTTTGCGGAATATGGCTTTAATAAATCCCATTCCGTAGGTTATTCATTAGTCGCTTATCGAATGGCTTACTTAAAAGCGCATTATCCTGAAATATTTATATCTAATCTATTATCGACCGAGATGAATGATGATAGTAAATGTAAAAGATATATTTATGAATGTAAGAAAATGGGCATTACGGTTTTACCACCTGATATCAATCTTAGTGGAACGAAGTATCTTAAAGAAAAGAATGGCATTAGATATCCTTTAAATAGTATTAAAAACTTAGGTATTAATGCTTCTTCAACCATTATGGAAGCAAGATCATCCGGCCCTTTTGCCAATATTTTTGACTTTGTTAAAAGATGTTATGGTAATGTGGTCAATAAAAAAACCCTTGAGTCACTTATTTATGCTGGCGTCTTTGATAGTTTTAATATTAACCGGGCGACTTTAATTAATAATCTTGATGCGATTATCGGCTATGGTGAGTTAATTAAAGATTTGGATGAAGAGTTTGCTTTAAAGCCAGAAATTACCAGTTATCCTGAATACGATAGTAAGTTTATTATGGCCAAAGAATTAGAATTATTCGGATTATATTTAAGTCGGCATCCGGTTACGGATTTAAGAGTTAAATACCCAAATAGTGTTCCTTTAAGTGAAGTAAATCAACACTTCGATAAGTTTATCAATATTATTGCCTATGTCGACCAAATAAGAGAAATAACGACGAAGAAGGGTGATAAAATGGCTTTTATCGTGGGTAGTGATGAACTAGCTACGCTAGATATAACGCTATTCCCTAAAATATATAAAGATAACATACGTATTCAAAAGGGTGATGTTATTGCCGTTTATGGTCATATTGAGAAAAGATATGATAAATATCAAATAATTGCTAGTAAAATAGCAAAGCTAAAAACTGATTAAAGACTTTTCTTTTTAGCGTAAATATGTTAAAATTATTTATAATGAAGTATACTAAGAGGAGGTATCCGATATGGGATTTATGAAAAAAATATTTGAAGGTGACGAAGAGAAAGACATCTTCAATGATGATGAGAGTCAATTTTATGAAGTAGATACCAAAGAATTAGAAGAAATGGCTGATAAAAATGGGGGAGCGAAGATGATTCTTTTGGAACCTCGAGCTTTTTCAGAATCACAACAAATTGCTGATCATTTAAAGAAAAGAAATACGGTCGTTATCAATTTAAGACGTGTTACAAGTGATCAAGCTAAAAGAATTATTGACTTTGTAAGTGGATCTATTTATGCCCTTAAAGGCCATATTGAAAAGATTGGTAGTGGCATTTTCTTATGTACACCAAACAATGTTAATATTCAAGGTAAGATATCTACAGAAAAAGAATCAAAAGAAGTATACAACAATGATGATATTGAAATTGATTGGTAAGTATTGAAATTATTGAATACTTATGTTAGAATATCACAGGTAATGAGGTGAACTTATGGATAAATTTACGTCCACTATTCGCGGTTATGATAAAGGCGAAGTTAATAAGTTTATCGATGAAGTTATCGTTCAAGTTGAAACAATGGTTAAAGAAATCGAAGAAAAAGATAAGAAGATTAAAAAGCTGCAATCTTTAGTTAAAGAAAACCAGGCGGCAATGAAAAAAATGCTTGCCGAAATGGATAAATTACACAAACAAGTAAAGACTTTAGAGGAAAAAGAGGAACTAGCTCATCAGTATGATGTGACGGTATCCGAATTAAAGAAAGCTAAAGAAGAAGCAGAAAGAACCATTAAGAAAGCTCAAAAACGAAGTGATGAAATTATCAAAGAAGCTGAAGAGCGAGCTGATGAGATTATCAAAGAAAGTTTGACGAGCGTAAGTGAATAATTGCAAGTGAAAGAGACGGTATTTATAGCGCTTTAAGAGAGTCTATGGTTGGTGCGAATAGATAAGTTAAGTAAATACGGATCACTCTGGATGCAAAACCGGTAACGCGTTATAGTTATTAGTGCATAATAAAGTATTATGAAATAGGATGGTACCACGGCCTTGTTCGTTCCTATACGTAATACTTTTTATTTGTTATAAAGGAGTGATAAGATGAAAAATTTTAAAGAATTAGACAAACGCCCTGTTAGTGAAGTTGAAGATAGTATTAGAGCTTCTTGGGGTAGTATCAATGATATGCATAATAAACAAGTAGAAATGCATAAGGATGATGAGACTTTTGTCTTCTATGATGGGCCTGCCTTTGCTAATGGGTTCCCAGGCCTACATCATATGGTTAGTAAAAACCTTAAAGATGCCGTAACTAAATACCAAGTTATGAATGGTAAGAAAGTTATTCGTAAAATCGGTTGGGATACACATGGCTTACCAATTGAAAATCACGTTGAGAAAAAACTTGGTATTTCATCTAAAAAAGAGATTGAAGAATTAGGTGTAGCTAAGTTTAATGAAGAATGCCGTCATAGTGTTCGGGAAAATGAATCAGCCTTTACTGATTTAACTAGTAAAATGGGTCAATTCTTTGATGTTGAACATCCATATTTAACTTATAAGAATGAATACATTGAAACCGAATGGTGGATTTTAAAACAGATGTATGAAAAAGATATGTTCTATGAAGGAACAAGGGTTGTACCTTATTGTCCACACTGTGGAACAGGGCTAGCTAGTCATGAGGTTGCGCAAAACTATCAAACTGATACCGCTATTACTGTTTATGTACCATTTAAAAAGAAAGACGAAGATGTATATTTCTTAGTTTGGACAACAACCCCTTGGACTTTAATTGCCAATGTCGCTTTATGTGTTCATCCTGATGAAGATTATGTTTTAGCTGAATCTAAAGGTCATAAGTTTATCTTAGCTAAAGCTTTACTTAGCCAAGTTTTAGGTGATGAAGCAACTGTTTTAGAAACATATAAAGGTAAAGATTTAGAATATGTTGAATATGAACAATTAATTCCATCTTTTGATGTTGATAAAAAAGCTTTCTATGTAACGTGTGATGAATATGTAACGATGGAAGATGGTACGGGTATCGTTCATATTGCTCCAGCCTTTGGTGAGGATGATGCTAATGTCGGTAAGAAATATGATCTTCCATACTTAAATCCGGTTGGTAAAGATGGTTGCTACGTCGGGGGAATGTGGGATGGCCGTTTTGTTCACGATGTTAATGAAGACGTTGTTGAATATTTAAAGGCTAACGATAAGTTATTCCGTCGTCAAAAGATTAGCCACGAATATCCACATTGCTGGCGATGTGATACACCACTTATCTATTATTCAATGCCAAGTTATTATATTAAAGTAAGTGAGATGACAGATGATCTTGTTAAGGCTAACGCTGAAGTTAATTGGTATCCAGCACACGTTGGTGAGAAAAGATTTGCTAACTGGTTAGCTAATGCTAGAGATTGGAATGTCTCACGGAGTCGTTATTGGGGTAGTCCAATCCCATACTTTAAGTGTGAATGTGGCTATAATCATATGGTTGGTTCGATTGCCGAATTAAAAGAAATGGCTACTAAAGGAATTGGTGATGACTTTGATTTACATAAACCATATATTGATGAAGTTCATCTAAAATGTCCAAAATGTGGTGGGGAAATGACTAGAATACCAGATGTTTTGGATTGTTGGTTTGACTCTGGTTCTATGCCTTTTGCCCAATATCATTACCCATTTGAGAATAAAGAATTATGGGAAAGCCAATTCCCAGCTGATTTTATCTGTGAAGGAATCGATCAAACTAGAGGTTGGTTTTACACTTTACTTATCATTTCTGTCTTTGTCAAGGGTGTCTCACCATTTAAGAATGTTCTAGTAAACGATTTATTACTCGATGCTGAAGGTAAGAAAATGAGTAAATCACGTGGTAACATTGTCGAACCATTTACAACCATTAAAGACTATGGTGCTGACACAGTTAGATTCTATCTTCTTTATGTCTCACCAGTATGGACGCCATTAAAGTTTGATATGGCTGGTTTAAAAGAAGTTTATTCAAAGTTCTTTAACCCATTAAAGAATACATATAGCTTCTTTGCTATGTACGCTAATATCGATGCAATCGATACGGATGAATGCAATATTGAATATAGTAAAAGAGAAGAAATTGACCGGTGGTTATTATCTAAATATAATAAACTAGTTCGGGATGTTAGAGCTGATTTTGATGAATATGATTTAAATAAAGTTGTTCATCATCTAGCTAACTTTGTATCTGATGATTTATCTAACTGGTATATTAGACGTAATCGTAACCGTTTCTGGGGCAGTGAATTAGATGATTCTAAGAAGAGTGTTTACCGGACAACTTATGAAGTATTAACGAGCTTAGCTAAGTTAATCGCTCCAATCACCCCATTCTTATCTGAGGAATTATATCGTAATTTAACTGGTGAAGAATCTGTTCATTTTGCTAGTTATCCTGTATGTGATGAGTCTTTAATTGATGAACACGTTGAAGAAAGAATGGATCTTGTAAGAAGCTTAATTTCCGTTGGCCGTTTTGTTCGGGAAGAGACAAAAATTAAAGTTCGTCAACCACTTAAAGAAGCTCTAATTGATGGTAAAAATAAAGATTTAATTGAAGATTTAGTACCTTTAATTAGTGAAGAGTTAAATATTAAAGAAGTTCTATTTGTCGATGATTTAAATGAATATATGAATATTTCTTTAAAACCTAACTTCAAAGAAGTGGGTAAAGTTTTAGGTTCTCTTATGAAAGAGTTCCAAGAAAAACTTGCATCTTTAAGCTTAGATGAAGTTAATCTTCTTCAAAAAGGCGAGACTATCAAGATGACTTTAGGTGGAGAGGAAAAAGAGATCACTCCTAATATGATTGATATTCGTATTTCTAGCAAGGAAGGCTTTAATGTCGGTATGGAAAACAATAATTTTATGATTATTGATACAACTTTAACTGATGACTTAATTTTAGAAGGTATTGCTAGAGAACTTGTTTCCAAAGTTCAAAACTTAAGAAAACAAAGTGATTTTGAAATAACCGATCGCATTAAACTATATTATCATAGTGATGATTTAGTTAATGAAGCTATCAATAACTTCAAAGACTTCATTATGGGAGAAACTTTATCTTTAGAGTTAAATGAAAGTGATGACGCTAAAGAAGAGTTTGATTTAAATGGTCATACTTGCTTAATTAAAATTGAAAAAGCTTAATATAAAAGCTAACCTGAAATTGTCTAAGGTTAGCTTTTTTGATATCATTTAGTATTCAACTTAAAGACCATCGCTATGTTGAATATCTTATTATTTTATATACTATAATTTTATCATATATAATTAATCATTACAACGATTATCATCTTTTATTGCTTTAAATTTCACAAAAAAACTTAAAGATTTAAGTCTTTAAGTTGAATACTAAATGGTTAGTTAATATTAGTACAATATAAAGTTATGATATAAACAACTTAAGTATAAAAATTAAATTACCGGTAATAAATAAATATAGTAATAAATAATATCTAACCAAATTATTTAAAACTTTAGCTGATGAAGATTTGGAGTGGATAATAAATGCTGAAAAGAAGAAAAATTAAAAGAAAATGGATAAATATTTCTCTAGCAATTCTTTTAGTAGCGCTTATTTTAACAGGTACGGGGATAGTGGTTAATGTCACTAATTTTTTAAGTGGTCAAAAGTTAAGTGGTAATAACTTTGGTAATCGTTTAGTTGATCCTAATACAATGGATTCATATAAAGACGAATTATTGAATGATAAGAATGGATCACGTTATGCTGGAAGAATTTGGTCGGATAAGACTACCCTTTTAGATAAAGTTGATCTTGATATGGAAACAGATGGAATCTCTAAAACAATTAATGGCAATTCAGAGTTCATTCAAGTCTTTTCTACTTTAGGAAGTAGTGAGCAAAAGGTTGATGTAATTAAAAATCCATTAGATTTGGTAATTGCGATTGATTTGTCATCTTCAATGGGGCGTGATTCTGTCGATGATGGTTGGACACCGGAGGATCAAAATATTAGACTTTCTCACTCCCGAATTTATGCTACTGTTCAGGCTGTTAATGAAGCTATTGATGCTTTAATGGAGAAAAATCCTGAAAATCGTATTGCGGTTATTGGATATGGCGCTAATGCGACGGTCTTACTACCTTTAGGGCAATATAAGCGAAATGAGAAAGCTGATTATATAACAATTGAAGGTCTTCGTAGCGTTTTTGGTGATAATCCTAATGCTGATGGAAAGTTTACTTATCAAGCTGATTGTTTTTTTGAACTTTCAATCAATGCTTTAAAGAAAAATGGGAATACTTATGATCCAATTCAAAAAAAGATTACTAATCATCCTGATGTTGTTAGTGGAAATGGGGCTCAAGAAACAATTGGCTTTCTTACTAATATGCAAGGTGGCATTTATCTTGGCCTTAATGAATTAACTTCAACCGAAGAAGCTACATATACAACAGAACAAAATGGTAAAAGAATAACTATTGCAAGAATACCTGCCATCTTTATTATGACTGATGGTGGTTCTAATTTTGCCTTTAGAAAAGAAGGCGATAATCCTAAAATACCTGATAATAAAGGTGATGAATGGTATAACGTTTATATCCCTGAACCAAGCCTTGCCGATCAATATATTTATTTTGGTTATCCTGATGCAAACGCTAGTGGTGTTTTATACTCTAATGATTCAAGTATTGATGGCGCACCAGGTATTATCTTAGAAAACTTGCTAACTTCTTCATATATGAAGTTAAAAGTTGAAAAACATTATACAGCTTTACAAAAGAAGGCTGGAATTAGTGATGCTAAAGCAAAACTTAATGTTCAAACGATTGGTGTTGATTTAAAAGATACACCAGCTTGGGCAAGATCAAGATTGTATATTTCATTGGATCCTGAAAATTATTTTAAAGAAGATTTAACTACTGATAATGATAAGTTCCTTTCTGAAACAGAAATTGAAACAGTTATGAAAGATACTTTAGATAGTTGGAATATTTTGAAGCAAAAACAAAGTACCAAAGTTAAAATAGGTTTTATGCAAAAGCCAAAAGATCCTGATAAATATATAAATATTGCGCCAATTCCAGAAGAAGGTATCGGTTCTGGTGAAGAGAAGATAACGATGGATGAGGTTATTGAAAATATTAATTATGCTGATAATTTTAGTGATATATCTAGTAATGGTGGTCAACTAGAACAGTTATTCCTTAATGTTATTCAGAACCTTGATGGTGAGGCTTCTAGTCCAATTAGTGGAACTAACGAAGCTGGTGTTAGCGATTCTTTAATGTATTCAGACCCAATGGGTAAATATATGGAAATTAAAAGAAATGGTCTCACCATTGATGGCGAAAAGTATGATATGAGCTTACTTTTGTTTGGTAAATTACATAATATGCGTAAAGCTGCCGTTTATGATTATACATTCAATAGCACCCACAGAGGTCCAAATCATAACAGTGATGATATGGCTTTAGGCTTTACTAGTGGTTGGTATGATAAAGAAGGAAATTATCTAGAAGATGGTGGATCTTGGGATAAGGGTGATACTTATTATGCTGATGTTACCCAAGTTCAAAAATATATTCCAACTTTAGATGAGTCAAGTAATATTACCCCAAAACAAAAGAAAACTATTTATACTTTGTATAGTTTTGTTGATAAAGAAGACGAAGAACAAATTAATCCATCATATGAAGATGAAAGCGTCAAATATAAAGTTAATGATATTCGGGTTTGGACAGAGTATACGGGTAATTATGTCGATGAAGATCCAAGCGCTAACCCTAACTTAGGTTTCGATGAAGCTTTATATGTTAATATTCCAACGACAGCTTTACCACTTCAAATGGTTAAACTATATGTTGAAAGTGATGGCAGCATTTCTGATTATCAAACGAATTTAAATAACTATATAGCCTCAACACCACTTCGTTTATTTTATAGTGTTGGTGTTTCATCACAAGTTATGACTGAAGATGGCTTAGATCTTGATTTAGCTAAAATAAATCAAGAATACATTCAAAAAAATAAAGTTAATGACACAATTAGATTTTATGCCAATTATTATAGTAATACGAAGTATGATGGTTATTTAACTGATACTGAGGTAGAACGAACAAGGGGAGATGCTAGTGTTAGTTTTTCACCAAGTGCTACTAATCGTTATTATACATATCAAAAGCCATTACCATTATATGAAATGGCTATCAGTGATATACCGGATGAAAATGGCTTATATAAATCTCTTGAATTAGGTACTAAAGAAGAATACGAATTATTTAAAAGTACCCATAAAACAATATCTAATAGTTCATCATTTGATGATAATAAATGGTATTATATCGTTGTTGATTATTATATGCCAGGAAAAAGTGAAGCTATGCATTTAGCTGTTCCAAGAGAAGGTAAAGAGTTTGGCTCTGGTATCGGTGATGGAACTATTAAAAAGGGTGAATATTTAGAGTGGTATAGTGAAAAGACTGATACTTCGGCTACCTTTGATGCTTCCGAGGAAGCACCAAGTGATGCAGATGATTATGTTATTGCTACGCGTCCTGGTGGTTTAAGAGTCGGCGATTTAGCGCAAAATCTAAGAGGTAAGACGAATAATGCAACCCAAACAGCTTATAATTATTATTTACCAACGATAAGTTCATCAACAAGTGGCTTTAAGACGCGCGATAATAATGTTATTATTAATATTTTCTTAGGAAATAATGGTCGTTTGGATGTTAATGATTCTCTTATGATGATTGCTAAAGAAGTAAAGACTGATACATTCAGTGAAAAGACTATCGATAGATCACGTGATTATCAATTTGAAGTTAAAATTGATGGCCATGAAGGGGATTATAGTGCGATTAAAATGTATAAAAACCCTTATAGTAATGAATGGCAACTTCGCCTTAGTACCATTGATATCCTAACTGATAATGATGGTTTCTTACAAGATAAGGATACGAAGTTATATGTTTATGAAGATGGTGGCCAACAGTATTACGTTTATATCGGTGATAATGAAATAGATGGTGATACCGGTGGCGATGATGTTTTTAGAGTATATTCAGCTCCTGATAATGATAATCACATTGAACTAACGAAATCGGGAATGACAACTTATGTAACCGATCCAAATACGATTGATGGCGCTACTGCATTAAATAAATATAAAGCGGTTGATGATAATCATACTTTAGGCTCAATTGATTTTTGGATTGATAAAGTATACTTAATTCCAACCAATATTGTTGATGAAAAAACTTGGAATCATTCATTAGAAGGTTATAAAACATTAACAGAGTTTGTTGTGGCACATTTGGATTCTATGAAAAAGGGTGTTGATGAATTAACAACATCATATAAAACAGAAACAACATATTTAACAACGACCCTTAAATTTGGTTATACTGCTCAAAACAAACCAGAAACAAAACCAAATAGTTGGACCGATGATGAATGGGATAGTCAAAAAGAACATATTGCTAAATTAGTTTTAAAAGATAATGAAGGGATTATGTTATCAGGACTAAAATCCGGCGTAAACTATGAGACTGTAGAAGAGATAACAAATAAAGATAATAAAGAAGGATATTATTTTGAAGAGATTAAACTAGGTGAAGAAGATATGGCCACGATAACTGATAAGACGGTTAAAGGAAGAGTAAACGCAAATTATATTGATGAAGTAGAATACATTAACCGCTATTATGCACCGACTAGTTTAGCTATTAAAAAGACCGTTAGTGGTTTATTAGGTGAGAAAGAAAAAGACTGGACGTTTGATCTTACTATTACCTTACCACCTTCTGCTGTCATTCTTGATAGTTATGATTATCATTATGATGTAATTGATGGTGTTACAAAAAGAGCTGATGGTAAGATAACTTTTGAAAGTCTTACTGACAATCATTATTTAGCTCATCTATCTATTAAACATGGTGAGACACTTGTAATTGAAGGTCTTCCTGAAGGAACAACCTATGAAGTTAGTGAAAATGATGCTAATCAGAATGGATATGTAACAACATCATTAAATGAAGTAGGTACACTAAGGCCTACTCAAACTGATGTAAGTTTTGAAAATAGTAAAATTGCTAAAAGCGATTTAACAATTACTAAAGAAGTTCAGGGCTTGTTAGGCGATAAAGAAAAAGAATGGGAATTTGAAGTTACTTTAAAGCCAAGCATAGAACAAGACTTCCCAACGAATTATGTCTATACTGGTACTAAGAATGGTACATTGGAATTAACTCCAAAAGAAGATGCTTATGTTGGTAAAATAACTTTGAAACACAATGATACAATTACTATTAAAGATATTCCTGAAAATACAACTTATGAAATAAAAGAGTTAGATGCTTCAAAGGATGGATACATTAGTAATGCTCAAAATGCAACCGGTCTTATCAAGGGCGAAGGCGTTTATGAAGTTCGCTTTACGAATATTAAATATGAACGTCATAGTCTTACTATATCTAAAGAAGTAACTGGTAGCGCTGGTGATAAGAATAAAAATTGGAAGTTTAAAATCGTCTTCACACCAGATACAGATGTCATTTTTGATAAAAGCTATCCATATGATGGTGGTACTTTAGAGCTAACGGAAAAAGATGGAAAGTATACAGGTGAAATAACTTTAAGACATAACGAGAGTATAACAATTAAAAATATTCCAGAACGAACTAATTATGACATTGAAGAAGTAGAAGCTAATGCAAACGATTATCAGACATTTATAACAGGTAATCAAAGTGGAATTATGAATGATGATGTGACCGTTAAATATACAAATCGTAAATTATCAAAACAAGATTTAACGATATCTAAAGAAGTAACGGGAGCATGGGCTAATAAAGATAAAGAGTGGACTTTTACAGTTAAACTTACGCCTAGTAAAGATGTTTATCTAAATGGTTTTTATCATTATGAAGGCAGTAAAGAAGGCGAGATGGAGTTAACTAATAATTCGGGTATCTATACAGGTAAAATTACTTTAAAAAGTGGGGAGAGTATAACACTTAAAGAAATACCTGAAGGAACAGCTTACGAAGTTAGCGAAGATGACGCCAATACTGACGGGTATACGACAAGAGTAACAGGGGATACTAAAGGTGTATTAACTTTCAATACCCCAACGCCACATATAGCTTTTGAAAATATTAAATTATCAAAGCATAGTTTAACAATATCAAAAGAAGTAGCTGGTGGCGCCAGTGATCCTGATAAAGAATGGACTTTTAGCCTTACTTTAACTAGTAAAGATGGTGTTACACTATTAGATAGCTATCCTATTTTAGGTGGTAATACAGCCAGTGAAGTAAGTGTTATTGATGAAAAACGTTTAACACTAGAAAAAGAAAGTGATACTAAAGCTAAAGCAACCTTTAAATTAAAGGGTGGTCAATCGATAACTATCAATGATTTACCAGAAGGTACAACTTATGAGGTTAAAGAACTAGAAGCCAATACTGAAGGCTATGACACTAGAATTACTGGTGATGAAAAAGGTGTTTTAGAAAATGTGGATACCAAGTCCGTTAAGTATGTTAACCATAAAGCACTTAAATACGATCTATCTATTGGTAAAGTTGTAAAAGGTGGAGCTGGTGAAAAAGATGCATCTTGGACCTTTAATATTACATTGACACCAATGGATGGGGAAGAACTATTAACTACTTATCTTGTTGAGGGTATTGAGCCAAGTCTTATCAGTTTAACCCGTACCGAAGATGGCTATAAAGGCTCATTATCATTAAAACATGGTGATACAGCAACGATTAAAGGTATACCTGAAAATACGGGTTTTAAAATTGAAGAAGAAGAAGCCAATAAAAATGGATATATAACTGAAGTAAATAACCCTAATACAGGTATACTAGATAAGCAGTTAGATCCAATAATCTTTACTAATACTAAACTAGCTAAATATAATTTAACAATTGTTAAAACTGTTAAAGGTAATTTGGGTGACAAAGATAAAGAGTGGACCTTTAAAGTTTTATTAACCCCACCAACAATTAAAGATTTAGATAAAGAATATGCTTACACTAAAGAAGATGCTCACGGAACTAATTTAGATGGTAAGATGTCTTTAAATAAAGTATCAGATCATTATGAGGGTGAGATAAGCATAAAAGATCAAGAAAAAATAACCATTAAAGATTTGCCAGAAGGAGCGACATATCAAGTTGTGGAACAAGGTGCTGAAGATGATGGTTATAAGGTAGCCACCGGTAACGATAATGGTATTTTAAATGATCATCAAATGGTAAAAGTTACTAATACCAAAGTTTCATATCATGATTTGCAAATTGAATCGCATTTAAAGGGTAATAATTCAGATCCTGAAATCGAATGGGATGTTGAAGTAACATTAACACCATCTTCTGATAGTGGATTAGAAGATAGTTATGTATGGGTTGATGATGATGGTGTATCACATCTTCTTCCATTAACACCAAACGATGATGGAACTTATACAGGCCACTTATCTTTAAAAGGTAATAGTCATGGAACAATTAAGGATTTACCATATGGAACAACCTATGAAGTTAAAGTTCAAAATGCTAATCAAGACGGTCATAAGACAACCATTGATGAGAATAGTGGTGTTTTATCAGAAAATATGGAGGTTACTTTTACAAATGAGCGTAATTTGAAAATACCAAATACCTTAGATGATATTATGAAATATATAATTATCTTTGTTATGGCTCTAATAATTAGTAGCTGTGGTCTATATTTATATTTACAAAAAAGAGGAACTAACAATTAAGTTCCTTTTTTAAATATTTGGATTTTCGACATCTGCTAGCGTTTCTGTCGAAGATAAAGAAATAACATATAGAGCAATAACTTCGGAGATAACCACTAAAATTGAGGCAGCTATCTGTAATTCATAACTTTTAAGACTATCGCCTCTTTTTTTAGCGATATTATATAACTGATAGTTGATATATAAAAAGAAGACGCCGGATAGTAAAATGACGACGCGATTAAAAGTTGTTAACTTTAAAGTATTTTTATTACTTAAGATCTTTGGGCGCTTTTGTAAACCTCGCTTTTGATTATAAGTGATGACAATCGCAATGATTGTTGTAACAATTGATATAACAAGGGTTATAATTTGGTAGTTAACATACTTAATTTCTTCTTCCTTCATAATACAATATATGTTTTTTATGATATAATAACTATGGTGGTTTGATGAAACAGAATAATATTAGAAATTTCTCAATCATTGCGCATATCGACCATGGTAAAAGTACCTTAGCTGATCGTATCCTTGAAAAAACGGGAACGATTAGTCAAAGAGAAATGAAAGATCAATTACTTGATAGTATGGATATTGAAAGAGAACGTGGTATTACTATTAAGTTAAACGCTGTCAGGTTAAAATATAATTATAAAGGTGAAGATTATATCCTTCATCTTATTGACACTCCAGGTCATGTTGATTTTACCTATGAAGTATCTAGATCGCTTGCGGCTTGTGAAGGAGCTTTATTAGTTGTTGATGCAGCTCAAGGAATTGAAGCTCAAACCCTAGCTAATTTATATCAAGCCTTAGATAACAATTTAACGATTATTCCAGTTATTAATAAAATTGATTTACCTAATGCTGATATTGCTAAAGTCACAGCTGAGCTTGTTAACACTATCGGTTTTGATGAAGATGAAATTATTTTAGTTAGTGCGAAGACCGGTGTTGGGGTTGATGAGTTATTAGCGTCTATCATTGAGCGTATTCCTGCCCCTAAAGGGAATAATGATGAAGCTTTGCAGGCTTTAATTTTTGATAGTTATTTTGATGCCTACCGGGGCATTGTAACCCTTGTTAGAGTTATTAATGGTCATATTAAAGTTGGCGATAAAATAAAAATGATGGCGACTAATGCCAGTTATGATGTAACAGAACTAGGCTTTAATAGTCCTTATGAACATAAAGTTGATACCCTTTTAGCGGGTGAGGTTGGTTATTTATGCGCTAGTATTAAAAGTATTGAAGACGTTAAAGTTGGCGATACGATTACGCTAGATGCTAACCCTGCTAAAAAACCGCTAGCTGGTTATAAACCAATGAAATCGATGGTTTTTTGTGGATTATATCCAATTGAATCAAGCAAGTTTCCACTTCTAAGAGAAGCTTTAGAAAAATTAAAACTAAATGATGCCTCTTTGTCTTTTGAGCCGGAAACGTCTCAAGCATTGGGATTCGGTTTTCGATGTGGTTTCTTAGGATTACTGCATATGGAAATCATTGAAGAAAGACTAGAGCGCGAGTTTAATATTGAACTAATTGCGACGAGCCCATCAGTTGTGTATGAAGTTGAATTAACAGATAAAACACTAGTGATGGTTGATAGTCCAGCTAAACTTCCAGACCGGGCTAGAATTGCCGAAATAAGAGAACCTTATATTAAGACCAATATTTTTGTTCCTAGTGAATATATTGGACCAATTATGGAGTTATGTCAAAATAAACGGGGTAATTATTTATCAATGGAATATCTTGATGCGACTAGAGTTAATATTCATTATGAGATACCTTTATCAGAAATTGTGTATGATTTTTTTGATAAATTAAAAAGTTATACCAAAGGGTATGCTTCATTTGACTATGAATTAGTTGGCTATAAACCAAGTAATCTTGTTAAAATGGATATATTATTAAATGGGGAAGCGGTTGATGCTTTAAGTACCATTGTCCATAAGGATTTCGCTTATAAAAGAGGTAAGGCTATTGTCGAAAGCTTAAGAAAACTTATCCCAAGACAACAGTTTGAAATACCTATTCAAGCAGTTATTGGGACTAAAGCTATTGCGCGGGCTGACATTAAAGCGATGCGTAAAAATGTCTTAGCTAAATGTTATGGCGGCGATGTATCTCGTAAAAGAAAATTACTAGAAAAACAAAAAGAAGGAAAGAAACGAATGAAGATGGTTGGCAGTGTTGAAGTGCCACAAGAAGCATTCTTATCTGTCCTTAGTATGGAAGATGAATAGAAGGAGTTAGAAGATGGAAAAGAAATTAACGGAACAAGATGTTGTCAATGACTTTTTAAATAATGATTATACACCGGCGGAATTAGCTAGGTATTATGATAAAGTCTTCTTCCCGGGAAGATTAAGTGCTAAAACAATTAGTTCCATTTTAAAGACGAGTTTATATGCGAAAGAACATAAAGATGAAATTGCTGCTAAGATGGCCTCTTTAAGTAAAAGAGTCAATAGTGGTAATACGGTAACAGTAGAAGAAGTATATCGCCGAATTGATCAAGAATTAAGTAAGATTGTTCACGATGAAAGTCTTATTAATAAACATAATATTATGATGTTACGTTGTACATATCTTTATATTAGTGGTTATAATTATGCGGAAATATCAAAGATTTTATATTTATCTAAATCAACGGTTTCTAAATATATTGGTGAGGTCTTATCTGCTGGATTACTTAATGAGATTACTAAATCTTTACTTCAAGATCGTCGTCAAGATAAGGGTAAATATAATCCAAATCATCTAAATGAAGCTATTTTAAAAGTTGTCAAAACATTTATTGAAACTGGTGGTGATTATAAAAAAACTATTCAAATTAGTGGTATATCTGATCGAACCTTAACGAGATACTTAGCTCATCCGGAATTAAAAAGTATTATCGGCGATGAAGCTTTTGAGCAAGTTAAAAGACTTGTTCGACAAAGAAACGTCGAGCAGGCTCACCGCGCTACGGAAGTATCGATGCGAAACCAAAATATTCGTACGGCTTTAGCTAAAGCTAAAACACGTAGTAAAAGTCGTCAAGTTTTAGAACTTATGTTATTAGATGGCTTAACCGATCTTAAAAAAATAGCAGCTTTAGTAGATGTTCCTGAAAGTTATATTTTAAGATTATTAGATAAAACTGAAGAAATAGAATATACATATGGCGAATACGTCTATCAAGAACTTTTAATATATAAGAAATCTTTACCAAAAAAGGATATCAATCCTTATGATGATACTAAATTAGATTTAATTAAAGCATATTTAGGTAGCAGGTATCGTTTAGATGACTTTATGTATGAATATCATCTAGGTACCGAAAACTTACGACAATATTTCTTTGGTAGTGGCAATCCTACTTCTGCTAGTCCCGAAGAGTGGGAAACGTTAAAAGGATTGGTTGATAATCACATTTCAGAAGTAACTACTATTTATAAACGTTGTCCTCGTGATAAAAGGGTTATTGATCGCTTTGATTTAGTAGCTATAGCTGATGAGAAAACTTTCTATGTTACTGATACCGAGTATAAATTGCTTAATAATGTTGCTATGTATTTTGCCTGTGATGGCAATTTAGGACTATGTGCGGAAAAGTATCATGTCAACTATGCTTTTGCATACAATAGTTTATCCTCACCAATTCTTCAAGTTCTTTTATCAGATGATGCTTACCATCGTTTGCAGACATATTTAAAATATGAAGATATTATTACTTCCGCCGAACATTTAGCTAATAAAAGAGATTTACTTCGTTTGGTAGTAACGTCTTTAAACAATAATAAAGATGATGTGGCTAAAACTCTTGATACTTTTGATATGCCCGTTGAGGTATTAAAACGGTTATTAAAAGATGATGTCGCAACCCAATTATATGCTTCTGAAGCTGTAGCGCAACTATTAGAACGCGTTGATGCTTATGAGGCATCTCTTAAGGCTAAAGCTAATTCTAAGGAAAAACAAAGATGATTAAAGCGTGTTATATCCATATTCCTTTTTGTAATGATATATGTACATACTGTGATTTTTGTAAGTATTATTATCATAAACCTTGGATTTCTAAGTATTTAGATGCTTTAGAAAAAGAAATAGATACGTTTTATAAAGGGGAAGAACTAGGCTCTATCTATATTGGTGGGGGAACACCTAGTTCTTTATCTTTAGATGAATTAAAACGTCTTTTAATGATAACGAAGAAATTGCAAAGGAAAGATGTGGAATTTACTTTTGAAGCTAATATTGAATCTTTAGATGAAGATAAAGTTAAACTTTTAAAAGAATATGGTGTTAACCGCATCAGTATTGGTGTTCAAACATTTAATCCTAAATACATTCATTTCTTAAATCGTCATCATACGAAAGATATGGTCAAAGAAAAAATCTTAATGATTAAGAAGTATATTACCAATATTAATATTGATCTTATCTATGCTATACCGGGGGAGACACTAGAGGAATTAAAAGAAGATATAGATACTTTTTTAAGCCTAGATATTCCCCATATTTCAACATATTCTTTAATAATTGAAGATCATACGGCTTTAGCAAACCAACAAATAAAGCCTATTAGTGAGGACGTGGACTTTGCTATGTATCAGTTAATATGTTCATCATTATCTAATTATGAACATTATGAAATTAGCAATTTTGGTATTCCTTCCAAACATAATCTTACCTATTGGAATAATGAAGAATATTATGGCTTTGGCCTTGGTGCGAGTGGTTATGAAGGAAATATTCGCTATACAAACACGAGGAGTTTAAAGCATTACCTAGCGTCTTGTTATCGCTATCAAAAAGAAGAGTTATCTTTTAATACGATGGTTGAAAATGCTTTTATCCTAGGTCTAAGAAAAATAGCTGGCATTAATAAACAAGAGTTTCAAAAAAGATACAACATTGATATGACTAAATTACCTAACGTTAAAAAGTTAAAAGAAGAAGGTCATCTATTAGAAGATGAAAATACGATTAAAATTAATCCTAAAGATATCTATATAAGTAATGATATCTTAATTGATTTTTTAGATTTTAACTACGAAGAGTATCGTTAAGCCATTGAAAATAAAGGGATATTTGATAATGATAAAAACTATTTTAAATAGTTTTTATTTTTATATTGACAAGTGTACATCAGACGCATTATAATAATTTTAGAAAGTAGATGAACATATGAGAATAGAACTATTGTGTGGAAAAAATATTGAAGAAAGAATAAAAGCGGTTGCAGCAGCGGGAAAGCTATCAAGGACAAAAGGAAATGTTTTTGATGTTTTAGATAGCTGTGAGGTATATGAAAAGAATCTAGGCCTTGTTAAACGTATCATCGGAATGGGCCATAAGTCAATTATGGAACATGACTATTTTGTCTTTGCCTTAAGTGATGTGACGCCGATTGTTGAACAGACCATTATCAGTTATCGCTTGACATCTTTTACAATCAAATCAGGACGGGAAGTTGACTTTCGAAGTGTCGGCTATTATGTACCAACCTTTAAAGATGTAAAGGGAAATATTCTCGAAAATAATGATGAATTGGTAACTAAATACAAAAATCATATGGATTATTTGTTCCAGGAATATGGCAAGTTAGTTGACGCTGGTATTAAAGAAGAAGATGCCCGTTTTGTCTTACCATATTCGTTTCATACCAACATTATTATGGGGTTAGATGCTAGAGAGCTAGACCGTTTAACTAATGAATTATTATTTGGTAAACTTAGTAAAATTGATGAGTTAAAAGAATTAGGTAATTATCTTTTAGATATTATAAAAAAATATATTCCTTATTTAGAAGATCATATTAAGGGCCATGACGTGAGTTCTGATGACTGGTACGATGCCTACCGAACGCAAGGTAAGATTAAACCTTATGATAAAGTAGAACTTACTTATTATACGCCCAAGGTCGATGATGTTATCATTGAAAGTACGATTATGTATCATGAACAGGTAACGAAAAAAGAAGCTCATCAAATCTTATTAAAATTAAAAAAGAAAGACCCAATGGTTATGGCTAAGATGATGGATGATATTAAGCACTCTAATGAACAAAGAGAGTTAGAACAAGTTCATTTTCAATTTACCATTCCTATTTCTTTAATTGTTTTAAAGCATTTAACCCGTCACCGTATGCAGTCTTTGCTTATTCCAACTTTTGTGCCAATGTGGGATTTAGATAATTACGTTATCCCACCAAGTATTCGTAAAAGTCATTTAAAACATTATAAGGAAGTTCAAAAAAGAAATCTTGATGTTTATAACACCTTTAAAGAAGCAGGTGTTCGTGATGAAGATTTAATTTATTTTTATCTATGTGGGACAGCCGTTAATGTTATGACGGATATGAACGCGAGATCTCTAGAATGGATAAGTAGAATGCGCTGCTGTACAAAAGCCCAGTGGGAAATTAGGGCTATTGTTAGTGAAATGGTTAAATTAGTAGGGGAAGTTGCGCCTTTATATAAGAACCTTTTAGGAGCTAGCTGTATAGCTTTAGGATATTGTCCAGAGGGTAAAGAAAGCTGTGGCCTTATTAATCGTTTGGAGGAGAAAAAATGCAAGGAAAATTAATTCTTATTGAGGGAACGGATTGCTCTGGTAAAGAGACACAAGCTAAATTATTATGCGAATATTTAAATAGCAAAGGAATAAAGACAGAATTGATAGGTTTTCCTGATTATGATAGCCCTACTGGCCGCATTGTTGGTGGACCATATCTCGGTAAAAAATATATCTGTGAAGGATGGTTTCCGGAAGGTGCCGACAAGGTTAGCCCTAAAGTATCTGCCCTATATTATGGAGCTGATTTCTTGTACCATTTAGATGATATGAAAGCAGCTTTAGAAGAGGGCAAATGGGTTGTTTTAGATCGTTATTTTTATTCAACCTATGCTCATCAAGGTGGGAAAATCTATGATGCTAAAGAGCGCCAAAAAATATATAAATGGTTTGATAAACTAGAAAAAAATCTTTTGGGATTATTAGAACCCGATATTAAGATTCTCTTATATATGCCTTATCAATGTAGTATGCGTTTAAATGCAAAGCGAAAAGAGAGCGCTGATGAATTAGAAAAAAGTATTCAGAATCAGAAAAATGCTGAAGTAGCTTATTTAGAACTAGCTAAGTTATATGACTTTAAAGAAGTTAAATGTAATAATGGTGAGGACGTAAGAACAATTGAAGAAATTCACGCTGATGTCATAAAAATAGTGGAGAATATGATATAATACTTATAGGAGGAGTATTATGACCCCTAATGAATATATTTTACTTGCTCAAAACAATCTTGATGAAACCATAAAACGTTATAAAGAAGGGACATTATCCCCTTTAGATAAACAGATTATGGATATGTTAGGTGAAATTATTATTGTTGAAGAAAAGACAGCATCAACAAGTGCTTTATTTAATCAACTTAAAGAAAGTTATTTTCATAGTGATTTAGAAACGGCTACGTTTTTAAATCAACTTTATCAGCATGATAAAGAAGCTATGGATACTTATTTTGATATATATTTAGAACAACTATTTGAAGGCGAAGTTTTAAAAGATGAAATAACTAATCGTGTTTCTAAAATGCAGGCGATGTTAAGTGCCATCGCACCAAATATACTTGCTACTTTTAATCAAAAATTAGAGCAGTATCAATCAGATTTTCAAATGTAAAAAAAGATTTCAATTTGTGATTGAAATCTTTTTAATTATGAGCCTTTCTAGCATTGAAAAGATCACTAATGAAGATAATACTTATAAATAGGCTAATATACCAAAAAGGATAAATAAACATATAAGTACTAGCTGTATTTAAAATAAACATCATACCAGCCTCAATAAGCGCTAAAGCGCTCATTACAAACTTGTTTTTTTGCTTTTTAAACATATAATAGATAAGCGCTACAACATTTATAGTTAAAAATAATATAGGTTGATAAATGAACTGTAGAATACCATTGATAAAGCTATTCTTGGTATATTTTTTGAAGAATATTTGGTAGCTCATTATTCCTTTTCTAGAAAAGGACGTTTTGAAAGTAAGGTACCGTCCTTTCAGCCATCTGAAAGGATTATATAAAATTAATTTTATATAATCCTTTCAGCCATCTGAAAGGATTATATAAAATTAATTTTATATAAGTTTTAGTTAACTCTTGAAACTCTTCATCTGTAAAATCACGATGCCACGCTGTATCATCATTATAGATGAGCTTAAGACCAGTGTATGAAGCATTAGCTTTTAAAGTTTCATAATCAAATACTTTATCAATGGCGGCAATGCCTTCTTCTTTAGCTTTAGCGCCACCCCAATTTAAATCGTCATATTGGACTAAATAAGATAAAGGATTCAGAATAGCGGTTGACTTATATTCATTATCATCTTTTTGAGGGATTCTTAAAGCAATAAATGATAATACTAATAGTAGGGTATAAATAGCTTTCTTCTTAAGACTTAACTCTTTATTTATAAAGAAGATAAAAAGAAGAATAAAAGGTATATAGACAATAGCTTCCGGTCTTAAAACACTTAAAAGAGCAGTTAAGAAAATAATTATTAGATATTGTTTATTACTATTAATATCTTTTAATTGATATATTTGTATAGCTAATATAATAGCTATTTGGGCAAACCATAATTGTCTTAAGCAAAATTGATTGAAGAAAGCGGCTGGTAAAATCATATTAGCTAATATCCAAACTATTTTAAATATTTTAGATGATTGTTGATGAAAAAATTGAAAAACATAGGTAAACAAGAGTGAACTTAAAATAATTTGTAATAAGACAACGCTAACCGATTTTAGAAAACTTGGGAATAAAATAAAACCAGTAAAGTAGAAAATTGATGAATACCATCCTTGATATGAACAAAAATTAAACTCTTTTAATCTATCGATAATGGTCAACATATCGCTATGAATATTTTGACCATTGAATCCCAAAATTTTGTTAATTAAAAGCATTGCTGCTAGTAAATATAAAAAGTAAAAAACAAATATTTTAGTAGCTCTTATTTTTTCTTTGTCCTTATTTATAATAATGTCTTTAAAGAAGTTAAATAAATAATGCGTGCCAGTTATGATAATAGCGTATGATAAGCCAGTAATTAGAATACCGGAGAAGCTAAGCGCTTTACCTAAATCAAACTCTACTATAGCATTAAATAGGGTATAACCCACTACTATAGCCATGATAATTATTTCTATTATAAGACTTTTCTTCTTCATAAGGACTCCTTACTAAATATGTATCTAAACTAGATTATATCATTAAACGGAAGTATTTACTATATAAAAAATAGTATGAAATATTTTCATACTATCTTAAAACTTATCAATAACGACAACACTAGCGCCGGTTTTTCTTGCTGCTTCAATGCCGACTGGTGAATCTTCAAATATAATAGTGTCTTCTTTTTTAGCATTAAACTTTTCCATCGCTTTTAGGAAGCCTTCAGGATCAGGCTTCGTCTTTTTGATATCTTCTTGGGTAAGAATAACATCAAACAATTTATCTTTACCGGTATATTTTAATAATTCCATTGTGTTTTTACTAGATGCCGTTGTAACTAAGGCAATCTTATATTCTTTTTTCATAAGAGCAATAATATTAAAGAGATGCTCATTAATAATTATTTTATCGAGATGCTTGGGATAAGCTTCTTTTTTCATATTATGAATATTCTCTATTTTTTCTTCATCATTGTTAACTAAATCTGGAATAAAAACCGTATAATGTCTGCCATTACAAAAGTTACAATAGTAATCATAATCAATTTCTACGCCATAATACGCTAAAGCATCTTTATAGGCATAATAGTTAACATCATTGGTATTATATAAGGTACCATCCATATCAAAAATTGCTAGTTTCATCTTTAAATCTCTCCTCAACATCAGCCATAAGCATTAGCATTCTAGCATAGAATAATAATGATCTTTCACCATTTTTTTCAATTTTATAAGGCATTAGACGTAACCAATGAATAATTTCATGGTAGAAAATGCTCTTTAGACCCTCTTCACCAAACTTATCTTTTAGATAGATAACTAGTTTATCAAATAATTGATAATAGATGGAAGATTTAGTGAATAAAAAGTCGATGGTGTCATCATGATATGAAACATTTTTAGTATTCATCAAAAACTCATATCCGCCATGAACAGATTGAAATAACTTGGCATAATCTAAATATGGTGAATTGTGAAAATTACCGGTATTAGGGTCGATAATATAAAAGTTTTTACCATTATTTTGACCATTTTTAAGACAAATAATATTTTCAATCGTGAAGTCACCATGGATATCAGCATATTCATCATTTTTAAAAATATTATATAAGTAATCATAATTTAAATACTTTTTAAAATATTCCAAATTGTTATACTCTTTACCATTTATATATATCTTTTTATATTTTAAAAGGGGTTTGATGAATTCGCCTTGTTCAATTTTATCAATATTTTTTAAAACTTTTTCATCAATATACTTCATAATAGTTGCTTTATCAGCTTTCTTTTTTTGAAGTTTATGTAACTTATTAATATCATCTAAGGCTTCTTTTAATGTTGACCAAGCCGCATCAAAAGGCATTGTGTGAACATAATTAAAGCAAGTTACAGCGTCAGGAATATATGGCATATCATATGAGCAAACACCATCATCGTATGTCTCTGATATGATACTAGTAAGCGTTAATTTATCCTCATGCTGACGAATCCAATCAATTTGCTCTTTTAATTTTTTAGCATCTTTATTAAGGGAATATTTGCGCCAAAATGTTTGTCCATCTTTTGAACATAACATAGTAGTAGCGTTACTTCCAGCGGAATAATCAGCAATAATAGCTACATCATTATTTAATTTTAAGTAATTTTTAAAATAGTTAGAATCATCAGAACTATTAAAATATAATTCTAAAAATTGGAGACGATCGTCTTGATTTACGTGTAAAAGAAGTTTATCGTGTTTACTTTTTTTAACTTTCTGCTTTTTTAGAATATATGAGCATAGGAATAATAATATTGTACTGATAGAAAAATATAACAAGATGCCGATTATAGCTGCCTTTGGTAAACTGATAGTCTGAACAATGATACTTGAAGTAATACCAACATTAGAGAAAAAGAAATTAAAGGCGTCATAGGTATTAGAAAAATAATTTAATGATTGGCATAGAAGATAACAAGATAATATATTCATAGCCCAGTTTAAAACCGAATATAAAATAAGTTTAAACTTGTTTACCTTAGTAATAATGTTTTCAAAAGATAAAATAGTAAACCAAGAAGTTTTAAGAATTTTTAATTCAATTGACCTATTAAATAAAGTAGCAAATTTATAAATAATCGTTTTAACTTGTCTTCTTAACTTCTTTAAAACAATGCATCCAATTAAGACAATTAATAATAAAACAAGATAAAAAAGTAAGGTTTGAAATGATTCTTTTCCTAATAGGGAAAAGATGATATAGACAAAGGAAACAAAGATAAAATCTAAGATAATCTCGACGATAATGGTCGCTAAAGAAAAGGACACACCATATTTCATCCTTTTGCCATCATAATATGCTCGGTATAAATTTCCAAGTCTTAAAGGGACAAAGAAGTTAATAAAATTGCCGATGGCTAAACCTTTAACCAAAACATTATTTTTAGGATTATCATAAGGATCAATAAATTGTGCTTGCCTTAAAACTTTAAAAACATTGGCAATTACAAGAGCGATAATAGCGCCAAAGAAATATAAGTAACTCATTTTTGAACCCTTTCAAAAGAGTCAGATTTTAAAGCTTCATAGTATTCATCTGGTGTTCCAAAAGGTAAATGTTCATCACAGATGAAATTGGCAATAGCCATTTTTCTTTTGGCCATTTCATTATAAACACCACTGACAAAATATTCCGTATAATTGCAATTTTTTAAATAGGATTCAGCATTTTGAAGGAAGACATCTTTATTTTTAAAATAATATGCTCCGCATATAGCATTATCGCTGATAGCTTCTTTTTCAACAGTTCTAATGACATTACCTTTTTCATCTAGTTCTAAGAAAGAATACTTAGGATCGGTTGATTTAAAAGTTAATAAACCACCATCAAAAGTATCAAAATGGCCTTCCTTACAATAATCATAAAAAGGTTGGCAGATGAATAAATGGTCACAATCATTAAAGATGATTGGGGCATCATCATCAATACCTTTTATACCTTCCATACAAGTCAAAACAGCGCCATTTAAAATCTCGGGTATAACTTGGATTTTAGCATCAGGAAAATATTTTAAAATTTCTTTATCGATATGAAATTTATCGATATGTTCCTTTAAAACAACAAAAGTAACGTCTAAAACATCGACGAAGTTAGTTATGGAAATAGTTGACCAGTATAAAAAGGGTTTATCCTTTATTTCGATAAGGGGTTTGGGGATGACAAAACCATCTTTAAAGAACCGTGATCCAGCCCCACCCATCGGCATAATTAAATGAACTTTTTGCATATTAAATCCTACTTTCTAAATTTTTTAAATCGCGCTTAACCTTTTTACTAGCATCCATCATCTTTTTGCTCTGTTTAATTCTTGATACGATGCCTGTGTTCCAAGATGATTTACCTTTTTCTCTTTTCTTAAGGGAAATAGGTAGATGAACAACATCATAATTTTCTTTTAAAGCTAAAGCGTAAACATAGATATCAATGGAATAATCAATTGGGAATAAATCGATATAATTTAAGAGCTCATGGTTAAAAATAACTGGCATTGACATAACATCGCGCATTTTCTTTTTAAATATCATTGAATCATATATACCCATTCCAAAGGTAAAGATATGTTCAATAACCTTTCGATTTTTTCTTTTTCCTTTTAAAAGATATTTACCTGGATGGTTATTAAGATAATCAAAGAATGGTAATAAGTCTAACGGATTATACTGTAAATCAGCATGAAGCCAGCCTACATAATCGCCTTTAGCTACTTTTAAGCCTTGAATAATTCCATAGCCATAACCCTGATTGACATCGACATAGACTTTTCTAATATATTTATTATCAATATCTAATTCTTCAAAAATGTCGCGGCTATTATCCATTGACCCATTTTCAACTAAAATAAACTCAGCCTTATATTTTTTAGGTATCTTTTTAATAACACTAACTAAATCAAGAATATTTTCACTTTCATTATAGCAGGGTATAACAATTGAATATTTCATTATTTCTTATCTCCTTTAAATACAACAAATCTTTGTAATAAGTAATTTATAATCATAGCAATAAACGTTGCGATAACAAAGGCAATGGCCTTAGAATGTGTTAGATTATACATAAGATAGTTGATACCAGTATTAACCCCTATATTGATAATTTGCGCACCAACAAATTTAAGTACCATTTTGTAATTTTCTTTATCTTTATTTCTAAAGGTCCAATTCTTATTAGCTATAAAAGAAAAAATACAAGCGATAAGCATTGAGATGCATTTAGATAAAAGCAAATTAAGTTTAGTACTGATTACCATATAAATGAGGTAATCAATGATTGTTGAAGTGCCTCCTACAATTAGAAAGCGAACGACATTAGCGTCAGTTACTTTTTTTATTAATCCCTTAACTTTATCATTATCTTTTACTTGCTTGATTATTTCATCAATAGTAATAACAACAATCAAAAGATAAGCAAAAATGAAGATACCTAAAGAACGATATGCAAACCACCAATGAATAGAATGGAACTCATTAAAAGCGATAATCCATACAAAAGGTGATAATATCGTTAGAATTAATGGGATACCTATATGTTTTTTACGAATAGCAAGGTAGGTGGTCATACCAATAGAAGTTAACCCAAAGATGCCACCAACTAATAAGAAAGCTTTCTTAGATTTAATAGTTATTGGTAAAACACCATTTAAACAATGCCTAATAGCGTTATAAACGTTGACAATAATTGATGTATCTTTCATACCGGTGTTAGTAGTAACTCGGCCACTAAAATATTCTAAAGCAGCTTTACCAGCAACCATATAACTAAACAATACTCTAAATAGGAGCATTGATGCATAGCCTAAACACCAAGCTAGACCGGTTTTAAAAAGAATATTAAATAACTTATCAAAACTGATCTTTTCATCTTGATGATATTCCTTTAACAAAATCGTTATAACTGTAAAACCCCAAGTAATAAGAGGGATCGTAAACCAATCAAAGTATGACGTTAGCATACCAATTAAAAACATAAAACTAAAGTAATTGGTCTTTTTCTTAGTAAGTAAAATATAGTCCATACTAACAAATGTTAATAAATAGACAAAAGCATTGGAAACAGCAAATAAGCCGATAAAGTATTTAGTAAAGACAAGGGCAAGAACAAACGCTAGAGCATATTTCCAATTCGTTTTTTCACCTAATTTAATAGCCGTAAAGATGGACATAAAACAAACAATAGATATAAGAAGATAGCGTATTTGATAATAGTCCATAAAAAATAATAATGATCTAACAAGTGAGCGGGATCCAAGCCAGTAAGATGATCTAATGACATAATGACCAATTTTCTCACCATTATAATCAGAATTAGGACTTGTTTCTTTAATCATTATGTTGGCATTCTCTAATCCGTTTTTATCATCAGCTACATAATTGGTTTCCGCAAACGTACATTTTAAAGGGTCGGAGGCATCACAGGTATAGATGAAGTTTAATAAAGCGGCTTCAGACCAGTTATCAACTTGAAAATAATGACTATTTTCTTCAATAATAGAAAAATATTCTTTTTCTTTATTCATCTTAGTAATAGATTTTTCAATGTTATTATCAATTCTTTTATCAGGAACGAGTGAGGATAAAAGTAAAGCTCCACTACAAATGGCGAACGTAATAAGAAATATCTTGATAATTTCTTGAAATTTAAAGTCTAGATTAAAATATTTTTTCATAGCTGCATCCCTTCTTTAAAACTAACTTAATTTTAACATAAATACATCTATAAAACAACAAATAGAGTGGCTCTTTTAATGTTAAAAAAAGATACCTTTTAGAATAATTAATCCTTATTAGTAGTCTTTATTATTATTAAAACAAGCAACTAAAGGAAAAAATTATAAAAAGGATTATTCTAGCATAAAGTTATTTACTTTTTGCGCTTTTTTTCTTATAATTATAATAGGTGACTAACTATTAAAAGTCAAGAGATTTTTGATAGAAAGTTATAAATGGAAAAGAATCCCATGCCAAAAAGATT
>CANPYM010000005.1 GCA_947588685.1 uncultured Bacilli bacterium
GGTAAAAAGTCTAGTGCCTATAGCTGGGGATGTTATGATTCATATCCATATTTACTTCTTAACTATAATGATTCGATGGATGCTGTTAGTACAATGGTACATGAATTAGGCCATTCTATGCATAGTTATTACTCTAATAAGAAGCAACCATACATTACGAGTAATTATCCTATCTTCTTAGCTGAGATTGCATCAACAGTTAATGAAGTCTTATTAAATGACTATCTTTCTAGTCAAGCTAAAACGAAGGAAGAAAAGATTTATTATTTAACAGAGTTCTTAGAGAAAGTAAGAACGACAATATATCGTCAGACGATGTTTGCTGAATTTGAAATGCTTATGCATGATAAATATCGTGATACCGGCGCTCTTACAGCTGATGATTTTAGTTCAACTTATTATGATTTGAATAAACTATATTATGGCGATGGCGTTGTTAGTGATGATGATATTCGTTATGAATGGTCAAGAATTCCCCATTTCTATTCCGCATTCTATGTTTATAAATATGCGACAGGTTTATCTAGTGCTCTAGCGATTGCGGGAGAAATATTAAAAGGTAATACCGAAGTTCGTGATGCTTACTTAGAATTATTAGCGAGTGGTGGCGCTGATTACCCATTAGAGTTATTAAAGAAAGTGGGCGTTGATATGACTAGTAGTGAGCCTATCTTAAGAGCCCTTACGATGTTTAAAGATAAATTAGACGAATTAAAACAATTGATTTAGAGGTGAAGCAGTATGGAAAAAAGAGATTATTATGAAGTATTAGGTGTATCTAAAGATGCTGATGATAAAGCTATTAAAAGTGCTTTTCGTAAATTAGCTAAGCAGTATCACCCCGATGTTAATAAAGCGCCTGATGCGGCCGAAAAGTTTAAAGAAGCCCAAGAAGCTTATGCTGTTTTGAGTGATCCAGATAAACGTCGTCAATATGATCAATTTGGTCATGCCGCTTTTGATAGTATGAATGGTGGCGCTGGATATGATTTTTCTGATTTTGACTTTAGTGATATCTTTAGTGAAATCTTTGGCAGTGGTTTTGGCTTTGGTTCTTCGCCATTCGGAGGGTCATATTCAAGCCGTGGAGGCTCACGTCGCCGTAAAGGTGCCGATAAATTAATGCGCGTTAATTTAACTTTCGAAGAAGCTGCTTTTGGTACTAAAAAGACGATTACCATACCAGTTGCGCATGATTGCCCTAGTTGTGATGGCGAGGGTGGACATGGCAAGAAGACTTGTCCAACGTGTCATGGTAGTGGTGTGATGACGACAGAACAACGTACGATGTTTGGAACCTTTGCCTCTCGTACGACTTGTTCAAGATGTGATGGTAAAGGTTCTATCTATAGCGAGGTTTGCGGTAAATGTCGTGGTAAAGGAACGATTACGAAGGATACTGATATCGAAGTTAAAGTGCCAGCTGGGGTTGATGATGGTAACCAACTTCGGGTTCCTGGTAAGGGTGAAGCCGGTAGTAATGGTGGACCTAATGGCGACTTATATTTAGAGTTCTACGTTAAAAAGCATGAATTATTTATGCGCGATGGCGATGATATCTATCTTGAAATACCAATTACACTTACCGAAGCTGTCTTAGGATGCAAAAAAGATGTACCAACTTTATATGGTAATGTTAAATTAACAATTCCCGAAGGTAGTGAAAGTGGTGATAAACACCGCCTAAAAGGCAAGGGTATTGAAAATGTCCGGAGCGGTATTAAAGGTAACATGTATGTTATCTTAAGGATTGTTGTTCCTAAAAAATTATCTCGTGATCAAAAGAAATTGTTTGAGCAATTATCTGAGACAGATTTAGAAAGTGGTAGTGAATTTAAAAAATTAAAAGACTATGTTAAGAAAAATGCATAGTCTTTTCTTTATAATATAAGCAAAAACCTAGAAAAAATAAGAAAAAAATCCAAAAAGATATTGCTTTTATATTTTAGATATGGTACCATTAAAATGTAAGCAAGATAGCTTGCAATTATAGGAGGTAAACAAAATGACAAAACAAGATTTAGTTAACCATATTGCAGAAGAAACTGGTTTAACGAAAGCTGATGCTACTCGCGCATTAGATGCTATGATGAGCGGAGTTATCAAAGGCTTAAAGAAAGAAAAGAAAGTTGCTTTAACAGGTTTCGCTACTTTCACAGCTAAGAAGAAAGAAGCTAAAAAAGGACGTAACCCAAGAACTGGTGAAGTTGTAAATATTCCTGCTAGAGTAGCTGTTACAGTTAAAGCTGGATCTAAATTAAAAGACGCATTAAATTAATTTTAATGCTTTTTTTATTATTAAAGTATACAAAACGTTACTTTTATGCTATAATTCTATTAGAGTAGCCAAGGAGTGATTAGAATGGATTTATGGTTAGAAAGTGAAATAGTAGAAGTAGAAGGTAAAAAGTATTTAAATGACGTTGCAACAGAACGTTTTTTGAAATTTTATCCAGACTATAAATTAGAAGGTGACGATAAACTTGTTTTATTAACAGAAGCGCAGAAGACGATGCGTAAAGATAAAGCTAGTAAGATTTTACCTTCATATAAAGCTGATACAGAAGAAGACGTTTATGGTGTGTTAATATATGATGTTTCTGGCATACTAGCTTTAGGTGGTGAACGTATTAGCGCATCTGAACTATTAGACTATGGTGACATTTTAACAGAAGCAAATTTTGGACATAAAATGGATCGTGAGGCTTTCGATGCTTATTTTAAAAGAAATAGAGTTGTAACTTTAAGCCATAATATAGAAGATTTAATATCTAAAGCTGATAGTTTAGATACTTTATTTGTTTATCTTACGAAACATACGAGAGCGCTTACAGCAAAAAAATATGACAAAGAAAAAATTTGTGATGCTGTTGTTGATTATATCCATGGTAAAGGCTATGATTTAGCTAGTGGTGATCAAGCTAAAGAACTTGCCGATTTCATTTCTAAGATGGTTGGAGCTGAAGATCCACTAGGTATCGTTGCTAGCCTAACTGATGGCAGTGAATTGACACCTAATGAAATTTTTGAAGGATTAAATAATGGTAAATCATTATTAGAACTAATTGATCCTAAAGCTTATGAAGAATATCAAGCTAAAGAAGAGGCTAAAAAGTTAGCTGAAGAATTAAGTGGTTTATCAGCTGCTGAAATAACGGAACGAATTATTAAGCAAGATAAGGATTTAATTATTAGTAACCTTGATAAATTTTTTGATGTTTTGCCAGAAGATAAATGGAATGAGGTTGAAGAATATTTAATAGATTTCGTTGCTACAGTCTTTAAACGAGTTTCTTTGGATCCTAAAAATGAAGCTGATTTAAATAAAATAGGTACTATTTTAGCTACTATTTGCAAATTCCAAGAAGATACTAAATCACAATTGTTTGGTAAAATTGCTGAAAGATTAGGAATAAGTTTTGATAGCTTACGTGATATAACATCAGCTTATGCTTTTGGAATTGGTTATAAAGGTGTGTTAGGAAATCTTCAAGGTTATATTGCCGGTAATTTACTTCCTAAAGGTGATTATAAAGAGATTATTAATATTTTAAATCTATACGAAACAAGTGAATCTGCTTTGTTTAATGATGATTTCTACCATCAAATTGATATGTCACCAGCAATGTTTAAAGTTAAATTAACGATTGCTAAATTAAATGGTGAACTTCCAATGTCAGAAAAAGAGTTAGAAGATTTATTAATTGCTCTTCAACATTGTAACAGCAAAAAAGATGTTGAAAATGTTACTAAAAATCTTGAACTTAACGATTTGTTGGTGCTATTACAATATCTAGATCAAAATGCACCTTATTATAAATATTATGTTCAAGTATTAGGTACAGTTAAGGTTAAACGTGATCCTGAGGTTGAAGCAATATTAGATGAAGCAAGAGGTTTAGACGATACTTCAACACCTGAAAGAACCGAGGAGCCTCCTAAAGAAGAAGTTGCGCCGGTAAGACCTGCTACTGAACCAGTAGACATTGATGAACTTTTTGATGATGACGAAGAAATTTTAGGAGAAGAAGCCGAAGACGTTTTAGATGATACTGACACAGATGAAGATACTAAAGCAGATAGCCATAGTGCTGGGGAACTTAGAGTTACTAGACGTCGTAAACCTAAAACAGCTTCTGATAAGAAAAAAGTTGTTTATGCTGTGGTTGCTGGTGTTGGTATTGTGTCATCATTATTTATGACAACTGTATTGCATCAAAATCCAATAACCATTATTAAAGAATGTGCTTCTACGTTTGGTCGTTTATTACATAGTAATGCGACATTAGGTGAGTTAGCTGCCAAACTAGGAAATTTAACTGCTTATTTTGGCTCTATAGTAGCTGGATTAGTCGGTGCTAATAAGTTAGGTAATGCTTATGTTAAGGAAGAATCAAAATCATCTAGTGATGCGAAAAAAACAGAAAGAATAGTTGATGATGAAGGTCTATTTGATCTTGATGACGATGAAGATGAAGATATATTCGATCTTGATGAAGAAGAAGAGGAAGAAACTCATGAAAAACATTCTTCACGAGGAAGACGATAATTAGAAGGGGTGGCTTGCGATGTTAGAACAAGGAGAAATTTTAAATCTATCTAATAGTAAAGAATATGTAGTAGTATCATCTGTTAATTATGAAGGTGAGAACTATGTTTATCTACTAGATACAGAGACTTATAAAGATTATCGGTTATGTCATTATCAAGATGATGTTTTAAAAGAGGTAGAAGATCCTGAATTATTTAAAACTTTAATTACAAAGTTCAATGCCGATTTAAAAGAGCATTTAACCGATATCATCAGTGCAAATCAATAAAAAAATATGGATAACATATTTTTTTTGTATTATGGAGGAAAAATGCAATTAAAAGTAAAAGAAATAATGAAGCGCATCCAAGAAAATGGCTATGAATGCTATATCGTTGGCGGTTATGTTAGAGATTACTTGCTAGGAATTGATAGTAATGATTATGATTTATGTACCAATGCTCATCCTGATGTATTAAAAGAATTGTTTTCAACTTATAAACTTCTTCAACATTATGGGACAATTACACTTTTATTTAATACATTTAAAGTTGAAATAACGACTTACAGAAAAGAACTTAAGTATCATAAACGCAAGCCTATTCAATATCTTTTTATAGATAGTTTAAAAGAAGATCTTTATCGCCGAGATTTTACCATTAATACCATTTGTATGGACAAAGAGGGAAAGATTATTGACCTTTTGAATGGAAGACGAGACTTAGATAATAAAATCATTAGGTGTGTTGGTGATGTAGATAATAAGCTAAGGGAAGATCCTTTGCGTATTTTAAGAGCGCTTCGGTTTAGTGCTTATCTTAATTTTAAACTTGATCCAGCATTAGAACGTGGTATTCAAAAATATAAACATCTGTTAAGAGAATTATCTTATGAACGTAAAAAGGAAGAGATAAGCTATTTGATTAAATGGAAGCGTTTAGATATACTAAATGCTTATAATTTAAGTGAAGAATTAGAACTAGAGTTAGATGATATAAAATATTATAATGATGACTTTCTTACATGGTATACCATCAACCCTAATTGGCGTTATTTATTCACCCATTATGAAGTAAAAATAGCTCGTAGTTTAAGTGCCTTATTAGCTTCTTCTTTCTTGCCATATGATTTATATAATGCCGGTTTATATGTTACCTCACTCGCTAGTCAATTAATAGATACTAGGTTATTAGATCAGTATAACAAATTACCAATCAAAAAGCGTCAGGATATAAATATTACCGTTGTTGAACTAATAAAGCTTTATCCTAGTCAAAAGGTAGGAAGACTATATCATTTACTAGAAGAAGCAATTTTAAATGGAACTTTACCTAATCAAAAAGATGCGATTATGTCTTATTTAGAAAATTTGAAGCATACCCTTTAATGGGTGAAGTATGCGCAAAATAGTTATCATTATTACGCTTTTACTATTTAATTTTTGTATTGTTTATGCTAAAATAAAGGATAAGAATTTAGATAAGGTTGATATTAAACTAAAAGAAGATGAACTAGGTATCGCCGTTATTACTTTAGAAGGTAGTACCTCTTTAATCCTTAAGTATCAAGATAAATATATCTTTTATTTAGTTGATTATATAAATGATATTGACCTTGATACTAATATTAAAGTCTTTACGGATAACGTCTATAATAGTTATATGGCCAAGAATTATGCCTATGATGCGCAAATATTAAAAGAAAAAAGCATCGGTGATTTAACCTTAAAACCTGATCAAATAACATATAAAGACTATAATATTTGTTTAAATCATAGTCGTGATTGTGACATTGTTATCGCTTTATCTGATGATGTTTTGTTAACTAAAGATATCAATGCTATTTTATATCGGACCGATTTAGATGAAGGCTATCTTGACTATATTGATACCTTTTGGGTTGATAAATATCGTCTAACAAATCAAAACTATATTGTTATAACTTTAGGTGATGATTTTATTATTGATAGTATTTCTAAATAATAGCTAAAAATTATCCAATAGGTGGTGAGAAAATGAATCAAATTGCTGAAATATTAAAAAGAGGAGACATCCATCTACCATATTTATTATTAACTAACTATAAAAAAATGAAACTGACAGAATTAGAATTAGTTGTGTTAATCTATCTTATGAATAATGAAAGTTCAACTTATAATCCTAAAGACATTAGTAAAACTTTGGATTTGAAACTTAATGATGTCTTAGAAATTATCAATAATTTAACTGAAAAAGGTATTATAAGTGTTGATATTGTTAAGATTAACAATCTTCGGACTGAAGTTATTAATCTTGATTTATTATATGAAAAATTAGCTTTTATGGCGATGGGTAAAAGTAGTCAAAGAAAAGATCAAAGCGATTTGTTTTCAAAGTTTGAAGAAGAGTTAGGGCGCGGATTAACCGGTATGGAATATGAAATTATTCAAGGCTGGTTAGAACTAGAATACACCGAAGAAATAATTTTATGTGCATTAAAAGAAGCTGTCTATAATGGCGTATCAAATTTTCGCTATATTGATCGTATTTTACTTGAGTGGCATAAAAAGGGTATTAAAACAAAAGATGATGTGGAGAAGAATCGAAAGGAGTTTAAAAGAGCCAAAAGTTCCAAAAAAGAACTTTTTGACTATGATTGGTTAAATGACAAATCAAATAGTTAGTTATTTAGATGAACTTTTTCCTAATCCTCGCTGTGAATTAAATTATACCAAAGATTATGAACTTTTAATTGCGGTTATGTTAAGTGCGCAAACGACAGATAAAAGAGTTAATATGGTAACAGCTAATTTATTTCATCTTTATCCCACCATTGAAGATTTAGCTAATGCTAAATATGAAGATATTATCGATATTGTAAGACCCCTTGGTACTTTTCATCGTAAAGCGCAAAATGTCATTTTAATTGCGCAAGCACTTGTTAATGATTATGATGGTAAAGTTCCACATCAACGCGAATATTTAGAATCCTTACCAGGGGTCGGAAGAAAAACAGTCAATGTCGTTTTTGCTAATTTATTTAATGACAATTGTATTGCAGTAGATACCCATGTCGCCCGGGTTAGTAAAAGATTAAAACTAGCTAAGGAAAATGATGATGTTCTTATAATTGAAAAAAAGTTGATGAAAAAGTTCCCACCCCAAAGTTTAGGTAGACTCCATCACCAACTCGTTTTGTTCGGTCGTTATTATTGCAAGGCTACGCATCCATTATGTGAAGATTGTAAGCTAAAAGATCTTTGCAAAGTGGGTTGTAAAAATGAAAAAAAGCTTATAAAATAAGGCTTAATAGGCTTAGAAGAAACACTAAAAAAATTTAGTGTTTTTTTTAAACCTTTTTATTTACAAAGGTATTAAATTGTACTATAATAAAAACCAATATCTTAATTTGGAGGTGCATAATGATTAATACCGAATTACCTGTCATCCTATTAAAGAAGTCTGTTTTGCTCCCCCATAATGAGTTAAGATTAGAACTTGATGATCAGAGTAAAAAGATAGCCACGGACGCTTCTTTAAAATATAATAATAAAGTTTTAGTTGTTACCCAGCTAGACCATTTAGAGGAAAGTACTGTCCTTGAAGATTTACCGATGACGGGGGTCATTGCCGTTTTAGAAAACAAAATTGAATTACCTAATGGCCATCTTCGTATCGCTTTAAATGGTTTAGCGCGGGCGATTGTCACGTCTTATGCCCAAGCTGGCAGTTACGTTTGCGCTATTTTAACGGAAATGGAACGGGTACCGGTTAAAGATGAAGTTAATATAGCTGTCGTTCGTAAATTAAAAAAAGAAATTGAACATTATATCAAAGTTGTACCATATATCAGCAATAGTGTTATCTCGCAAATTGATGATACTTATAGTTTAGATGTTTTAACGGATATGATTGTCAGTCAGTTACAGGTACCTGTTGATCGTAAGTTAGAATATGTTGAATGTCCTGATCCTTTAAGGCGGACTAAGATGGTATTAGAGGACATTTATAAAGATGAAGAATCATATCAAATTGAGTCACGTCTTGACTTTTTAGTTCAAGAAGAATTAGATAAAAATCAAAAAGAATATATTTTAAAAGAAAAATTACAATTGATTAAAGCTGAACTAGGGGATGTCAGTTTAAAGGATTCGGAGATTTTTGAACTTCGAAAAAGAGTAGCTAAATTAAATGCTAATCAAACGGTTAAAGATAAACTATCTTATGAAATTGATCGTTATGCAGCTTTACCTAATACGTCTTCTGAATTAGGTATGGTAAGAGAATATATCGAATGTTTACTTTCCTTACCGTGGAATATTAAGACAGAAGAAAATGCCGATTTAAAATCAATTCGGGAACGTCTTGATAAGTCCCACTATGGTCTTTTAGATGTTAAAAATAGAATTATTGAATATTTGGCAGTTCGAACAATTAGTGACAAAGTTAAAAGTCCAATTATATGCTTAGTTGGCCCTCCTGGTGTCGGTAAGACAACGTTAGCTAAGAGTATCGCTGATAGTTTAAATCGTAAATTTGCTAAAATATCAGTTGGCGGAATGAGTGATGAAGCTGAGATTAGGGGTCACCGTAGAACTTATGTTGGGGCTTATCCTGGTCGTATTATAACGAGTTTAAAGAATGCTCATAGTAGTAATCCGGTTATTCTAATTGATGAAGTTGATAAAATGGAAAAGGGGACCCAAGGCGATCCTGCTAGTGCGCTTTTAGAGGTTTTAGATCGTTCGCAAAATGCTAATTTTCGTGATAACTATCTTGATATTGATTATGATATATCTGATGTTATGTTTATTTTAACAGCTAATGATTTAGAAGCTATTCCTTATGTTTTACAAGATCGTTTAGAAATAATTAGATTATCTGAATATACAGAATATGAAAAATGCGATATTGCTAAAAAGTATATCTTACCTCGCTTATGTGAAGAACATAATTTAGAAAGTATCATCTATGAAGATACTTTAATAACGAATATTATTCGTAACTATACCAAAGAAGCCGGTGTCAGAGAGTTAGAAAGATGCCTAACTGCGGTTCTTCGTAAAATTATTACGAATATGGTTATGACGAATGATTATCATACCCAAATTACTTTAGATAATAATGATATTGATAAATATTTAGGACGAATGAAGTTTAAACCGGTCGCTAGTAAATATGAACAAGTAGGCGTTGTCAGTGCTTTATCATATACACCATATGGTGGGGAGATTATGCCGATTGAAGTTAATTATTATGCGGGTAATGGCAATTTAACTTTAACTGGTTCTTTGGGTAATATAATGAAAGAAAGTGCGACGATTGCTTTAAGTTATATTAAATCAACCGCTAGTTACTTTGGGATTCATTTTAGCGATCTAGTTAATAATGATATTCATATTCATTTACCAGCTGCTTCGATAAGTAAAGATGGTCCAAGTGCCGGTGTTACCTTAGCTACTTCAATTATTAGTGCTTTTAAAGGTATTAAGTTTGCTAGTGATGTAGCTATGACAGGTGAAATTACTTTAAGAGGACACGTTTTAGCGGTCGGAGGAATCAAAGAAAAATGCATTGGCGCTATTAAAAATAATATTAAAAAAATTATTGTTCCATTAGATAATAAGGATGATGTTGAAGCTCTTCCTTCAGAAATTAAAGATAAAGTAGACTTTGTTTTTGTTGATGATTATAAACAAATATATGATTATCTAATGATTACAAGTAGATAGGAGATTTATGTTAGAAGAAAATGATGATACAACCCAATATTTTTATGCTAAAGCTTTGCTGACCTTATTATTTACTGATGAGTTTTCAATGGAACTAGAAAGAATTAAAGGCTTTATGCCGATTGATAGTATTGATACCATTCATGCTTTAAAAAATATGGTTGAAACATATCAAGATGTCTTTGATGATCAAATGAAAAAAAATGTTTTAACTTTTATTCAATATTTAAGATTTGATTATGCCGAACGTCATCCTGACGAAAAAGAGGAAATTTATAATACGGCTAATGAAATTATTACAATATTAAATAATTGTAGTGGTAAAGCTATTCCACAATTTGTTTTATCGCAAACGCGCCATCGTCACTACGGCTTATCAACGACTTTAGGTACGATTTTGGTGGCTAGAGATATGTTTAAATGTATTAAGTTTGCCAATGTTGTTGATTTTAATATTTTAGTTACTCATTCCATTATTGTCGATGATGAACAATTTGAGGAAGAATCTGATATTTTTTCAGATGTTGATATTGATTATACGACTAATTTAAGAGCTATTTTGTTTGAGTGCCCAGAACTTATGGATGACAAACTTTTCATTAAAAGGGCTAAAAAAGTCCTTGATAAATTAGGAGAAAAAATACATCAGTCCGATCCTAAAGAAGTAGTACATTTTGGTGATGTTAAAAGAAACTATCAATATTGTATCCGTCATGTTAATAATAATTAATATAAACTGCTACGGCAGTTTTTTTGTGATATTAAAGCTCATATCTTCATAATATTAAATGATAGGAGAGATAAAGTGAAGAAAGTATATACATTTAAAAAAGATATTTTATTCAAGAATAATATTTATGAAATACTAAGTATTGCGCTTGATAAAACTTTTAGCGTTGATGGTTATACCATCAGGGGTGAGTTTAATATATCAGGAGATTATTTAATTAAGGAAAGTGAGCAGGATACTTTTAATATTAATATTCCTTATTTAAATTATATTGAGGATGTTTATGATGTTTCTAATATTACGGTTGATATTGATGATTTTTACTATGATGTGAAAGATGATAATCGTTTGTGTGTCAATATTGATGTTTTAGTCGATGGCTTAGAAGAAAAAGAAAACCGTGACTTTATTGAAGAGGTGGAAGCTAAGGGCGAGTTAATTGAAGATGATGACGACGATGACGATGATGATCTTGCTTTCGCTTCACTAGATAATGACCGTCCTAATCATTATTTGGATAGTGATAATACGGATGCTTTTGTTACATACCGCGTTTGTATTGTAAGAGAAGGTGACACACTAGAAAGTATTACGGATAAATATGCCGTAACCCTTGATACTTTAAAGGAATATAATATCATTAATGAAATTAATCCTGGTGATAAACTAATTATTCCATATGAACGCGATTAATGAACTATTAAAGCGCCAACATATTCATAGTACACGCTATGAGCAAAGAGGTAAGTGTATGATTGCCACCGGTGATGATAAAGTCGTCATTAAACCCCATAAAACAGACATTTATGCTTATTTAGATTATCGTAATTTTAATCATTATCCAGCTTTTCAGATTGATGATGGGTATGAGATATCCGAATATATTGAAGATGTGGATATTCCAAGAGAACAAAAAATGATTGACCTCATCACCTTAACGGCTTCCTTACATAAAAAAACAACGTACTACAAGAAAATAGGTACGTTTGAAGTTAAAGATATCTATGAAGATCTTAAAGCTGAGATAAGTGATGTTCGCTATTTTTATGATAGCTTAATGAATGAGATTGAAAGTACTATCTATATGGCGCCATCAGCTTACCTTTTAGCGCGTAATATCAGTTTTGTCTATCAAATGCTAGATTACGCTAATCATCATCTTGACTTATGGTATGAAAATATTAAAAAAAGTGATCGGGTTAGAGTTGCTATTATCCATAACAATCTATCTTTAGATCATTTTTTAAATAATACTTTAATCAGTTGGGATAATGCTAAAATTGGTTTGCCGATTATTGATTTATATAAGCTATACAAAAGCGCCTATAATGAATATGATTGGAATGAACTTCTAGATATTTATAGTGAGACCTTTCCTTTAAAAGAAGATGAAATATTTTTATTTAAAACACTAATAGCTATTCCCCTTAAAGTAAAGCTTACTAGTATTGAGATTGATAATGTAAGAGAAGTTAATGAAAAACTTAATTATCTAAAATTAACGAGCCTTTTTCTTACCAAAAAATCCGAAACAGCGAAATAAAGAAAAGAAAGAAAAAGAAAAATAAAAGGAAGACATTAAAACGGGTCACAATAAAGAAAGTAATGATTAATTGATAAAAAATAATGATAAAAAAGATAAGAGAAAAGACATACCAAAGACCTCTTTTACGCCACCAATGCATAGTATCACCTATAATAATATATGAGTATAAAAAGATATGTTGCCTCATATAATTAAGTGGGTGATAAAATGAATATCGGTGATATGGTTACACGTAATTCCCATAATAATGATATTGTTTTTACAATTGTTGATATTGATGATGATGTCTATTATTTAAAAGGTATTAATGTCCGATTATATGCTGATAGTTTAGTTGATGATTTAGTTAAGTATGACAATAATGAAGATATTGAGGATGAAAAAGATTTTCAAGAACGGCTTAAAGAAGACGATGTCGATAGAAATAGTGAATATTTTTATTTACCGGGTAAGATTCTTCATATTGATGGTGACCGTGACTATCTAAAAAGATGTTTAAATTACTATGAATCAAAAAATATTGCGGCTATCGGGTTTACGAAAAAAGAAGATGAAATAGCTAATGATATATATGCCTTATTAGAAGAGTATCAACCTAATATTTTAGTTATAACAGGTCATGATGCTTACTATAAGAAAAAGGGAGGCTATGAAGAAGCATCGGCTTATAAGAATAGTAGTTTATTTATCGATGCGGTTAAAGAGGCTAGACGGTTTGAAAGTAGTCATCAAAAACTAATTGTCATTGCCGGTGCTTGCCAGTCTAACTATGAAGCTTTGATTAAAGCGGGAGCTAACTTCGCCTCATCGCCTAAAAGGATTAATATTCATGCCCTAGATCCAGCTATTATTGCTGCTCATATGAGTCTTGCTGATACAAATAAAGATATCAATTTAAAGGATATTATTGAACACACGAAATATGGCTCTGAAGGTATGGGGGGAATTATTACTAAAGGGACAATGTATACGGGGTATCCAAGATGAATGTCTATCAAATCAAAAAGTATTTAAAAAATAAAATTGGCGCTAAAGCTAAAATAAAATGTAATTTAGGTCGAAATAAATATGAAACATATATTGTAACTTTAGATAAGCTTTATGATAATGTCTTCACTGTCATTGAAGAAAAGGAATATGGTCCGATTGTTAAGTGCTTTTCATATAATGATATTATGATGCACCTGATTAGGATTGATTTTCATATTTAAATGTGCTATAATCTTGTTACTTGAAAGATTTCAAGTAGTAACGGGGTCGTCTAGTTTCGACGGATCTACTGGTACTTAGATGGCAAGTCGGAGGTACACGTTAAGTACAACCCAAAAATAACTGGAAACAGATTTAATTTAGCCTTCGCTTAATAATTAGCAGGCGCTTCTTATAATCCTTCTCCCACGAGGAATATAAGAGGCTCAACTTTGTGGGATATATCATTATTATGCCTAAGGTAATGATGAATAAGTAGGCTCGCTAAAAATTGGGTTGTTAGTTACTAACAATTTTTAGGACTTTTAATAACTAACTAAACTTGTAGAAGTCTAGGGGTTGGTATTTTCGGACATGGGTGCGATTCCCATCGACTCCACCAGTTTGTTAACAAACTCTTATTTTATAAGAGTTTTTATTTTTATAAAAAAATGGTAGAATATAGGTAGTTGGATGGTGGTTAGATGAATAATATTGATTTAAATTTATATAAGACTTTTTATATCGTGGCTAAATGTAAAAGTTTTACGAAGGCGGCCGAGTTGTTATATATATCACAACCGGCAGTTACGCAAGCAGTACGAAAGTTAGAAGAACAGTTAAATAATCGATTATTTGAAAGGACTTCAACGGGTGTCACTTTAACACCCGCAGGGGAAGTTGTCTACTATTATGCGGAAACGATATATAATTTATCTGATGCCACATCAACCCTAACGGAAAAAATTAAAGCAAGTAAAATACGCTCAATTGATATTGGTGTTCCAACCCATATTGGCGCCTTTTACTTTGTTAGATATTTAAAACAGTTTAATGACGCATATCCCAATGTTAAAATCAATATTATTAATAAAAAATCCGATGAGATGTTAAAGATGCTTCAAAAAAGAGAACTTGATATAGTTATTGATACAGATATGGATAATATTGACGACAAAACGATTAAAACTGAGCAAATACTAGAATTAGAAAGTTGTTTTGTTGGTAGTGAAAAATTTAAAAATGTATCTTTAAAAGGTACGATAAATGCCTTAGATTTAACTAAATATCCTTTGATATTACCTGGCAAAACTACCACTAACCGCAAAGTTATAGATTTGTATTTTAAAAGAAGAAATATTGTTTTAAATCCTATTATTGAAGCAAACTCGTCATCAATTTCTAGAGGTATCATTCATCAAGGAATTGGTATTGGTTGGATGATTAAAGATTTCGTTGAAGAAGACTTACAAAATGGAAGTTTATTTGAAATTAAAGTAGACATTGATCCAGTTATGATACCTCTTAGTGTTGCTTATCACAAAAAATTTGTGAGTGATGAGGTTAAAGCCTTTATTAAAATTTTAACGAAGAAAGAAAAAATCTAAAGATGCTTTAGATTTTTTTTGTTATAATTGAAACTTATAACATATAAATATTTGATATTGGTAATTTAAGAAAAATCATTATAAAATCAAATTAGGTGATGAATATATGCAATTTAATGGTTATATAGATTTACATATTCATACTAATAATTCTGATGGTCAATTTTCTCCATCAGAAATAATTGAATTCGCTCAAAAAAGCGGAACTCAATTCATAGCTATCAGTGACCATGATAGTATAAATGGCCTAGAAGAATTTCATGAAAACTTGCCTGTTGATATGTTTGGTATTGATGCGGTGGAGTTTTCATCTTTTATTTTATTAAACAATCGTAAAATAAGACTTCATCTTTTAGGTTATGGCTTTGATACTAAAAATTATAAAATGGTATCGTTGTTAGACGAAATGCGTGAGAAACGTCTTAGTGCGCATCATAATTTATTAAGATTATTACAAGAACAAAATGTATGTTTATCTGATGAAAGTCTTGCTAAATTAGATCTCGAAAGATATTGTTGGTTTGACCGCGAGGTTATCAAATGTTTAGAGCAAGAACATTATTCACCATCGTTAATTTGCGAATACCGAAAATATTTTAAGGCGCATCGCTTTAGCTATGGTGACGATTATGATTTAGATATTAAAAGAGCTATTGAGACAATTAAAGCATCTGGCGGATATGCTATATTGGCTCATCCGATGGCTTATAAGTTAGATCGTGATGATGTCTCTAGCATTATTTTAAAGTTACTAACTTTCGGAATTGATGGCATTGAAGTATATCAATCTGATTGTTCTGATGCTGATAGTGACTATTTAAATGAAATCGCTACAAAATATTCTTTGCTATCATCAGTCGGTAGTGACTTTCATCGCCTTATAAATTCTGATGGAAGAATAATTGGCCGAGGCATTGATGATAATTTATGTCTTACAGAAACGTCGTTTGCTAATAAAGTATTAGAAAAGAAAATGGTTTTTAAAGGAGGTGCGAAGTGAAAATATTTATATCGTGTCCTTTTACGGGACTATGTGATGATCATCGATATGAAGTTAAAGAAGAGTATAAAAAGTTTTTTAATCAATTAGTAGCTTTAATGGAAAAAATGCACTGTGAATATTATTTAGCTATTAAAAGGGAAAATTGGGGTTTAGATCATAAGGGACCAGAAGAGTGTACGAAAAGTGATTTTGAGGGCGTTAAGGATAGTGATATATTGATTATTATTCCTGGTAACAATATATCACAAGGAATCTCTGGTGGCGTTCATATTGAACTCGGCTGGGCATCAGCTATGCATAAAAAAATGTATATTTTACTAGAAGACAATTTCAAGTATTCACCAGTTTTACTAGGACTTAATACCCTAAGTCCTACAGAATATGTTCCATGTAATAGTTTTTTAGATAATCATATGTTAAAAATAATTAAAGAAATTATTGAAAAAGAAATAAAGTTAAGGTTGGGAGTGTAGATATGTATTTAAAATTAATTGATGAAAAAGGGGAAAAATTAAATAAGTTTTATGATAAGCCATTTTATGTATATTTATCATTATCAAATATGTGTAATGCCAATTGTGTTTTCTGTGATGTTAGAACTAATAAAGAAAAAAAATGTAGCATCGATGTAAAAAAATTAATTGATGAATTAGCTAGTATGGGAACACAATATATTCATTTTACGGGTGGTGGCGAACCATTTGTCAATGATGATATTTTTACTTATTTAGAATATTGTACACAAAAAAATATCAAAATAATAATTATTTCGAATGGCTTAAATCTTGATGAAGATAAAATTAAGCGGATGCAGGCATACAATATTCATACTATCTTCTTTTCACTTGATAGTCATTTACCGGAAATTCATGACCATTTGCGCCGGGTTGATGGTATATGGGATAAAGTGACTAGTAATATCAATCTAATAAAGAAGTATATGCCATCGGTTAAGATTGTTTTAAATCATGTTTTAAATCGTGAAAATATCGACGATTTTGATAAGTTTATTAAATTAAAAGAAAAATATAATTTTGATTATATTAATCCTATTGTAATAAAAGACTATGATGAATTGTTTTTCACACCGGATCAAATTCAAAAATATAATGCTAACTTAGATTATTATTACGAATTATCTAAAAGTCTTGGTGTTGACTTTTTGGCAAGTAATATTAACTTTTTTAAGAAGGGTGTTAGTTCATTTGGAGATCGCTATAATAATATCGATTTAAAATGTGTTTATCCATCTTTTGTAGCTTTCATTGATGCGCCAACGGGATATGTTTATCCATGTGATTGCAGTATTCATCGGGATCGAACAATATATAAAATTGGAGAATTAAAAGAGCAATCATTTCAAGAAATATGGAATGGAAATAAAAGACGTATCTTAAAACTTAAATTATTGAATAGTGAGTTAGATTGTAAAACAAAATGTGATGAAGCTAATTGTGAGTTTAATAAGTACTATTTTGCGATGAAAGGGGAGTAATATGCGAATCTTAGTGTCGGCTGAAAGCTTTGGATATGGACCTGTGACAACGGGGCTTAACGTTGTTAAAGAACTAAGAAAATATCCTGATGTTACTTTGGATTTTATCGGTTCTGGTATAGCCTTAGAGCAAGCTAAATTAAGTGGCTATTTTCTTAATTTTTATGTATGTGATACATACGATTTAGATAGTTTAAGAAAATATAAGGATATTTTATCATCATACGATGCCTATTTATCGGCTGAAAATCTTAATGGAGCTATTTTTGCTTTAGAGAATGGATTATATAATACATATTATTTAGATAATTTAATGTGGATGTGGGATAAAATACCACCAGAGCTTAATAATGTCAAAAAATATTTCATTTCCGAAATTATTCCTTGTCATCAAAATTTTGCGAGAATTGGTAAAGCAATTAAAAATCCTGTTTTTGTAGGACCAATTCGCCAAGTGGAAACCAAAAAGTGCCCATCCCAAAATCAATTGATGATTAATATTGGTGGAGCGGAATCATTTTTACTTGATCATCATTTAATTGTTAATTTTTATGATAAGTTGATTAACGATATTTTAGAGGTTCCGGAACTAGAACGCTTTTCAACTATAATTCTTTGTGGTGGGAGCCGTGTTATAAAAGGGATTAAATTAAAAGGTGGTAATCCAAAAGTAAAAAAATGTACCTTATCACATGATGAATATTTAAAAGAAATGGAAAAATCTAGTTATTGTATTATGGCATCGGGACTTGGCAATTTTATTGAAGCTGTTGGTAAAAACAAAAATATAATGTTTTTGCCGCCAATTAATTATAGTCAGCTTCAACAACTTGAATACTATGAAGAAAACAAATTTGGCTTTGATATTATTAATTGGTCTGACTTTGATTTTTATGAGGATATTCCCAAATATTTAGATGAAGAAACGGGTGTGGCTTTAGTCACTTTAAATATAGAAAAATATATGCAACAAGATTATAAAGCTTTAATTCAAAATCTTGTTCGAAAATTTGTCGATAGCGATCAAGAATCTTTTTACAATGTTAGAAATAAATATGTTGAAAGATTTGATAAAGATGCTTCTTCAAAAATTGCTAAAATTATTTATGAAGAAAATTGTTGAGGTGATGGTATGATAATACCTAATGATCCTTTTTTAGGAACACATTATATTGGTAAAGAAGAGCAAAAGGCCGCTCGCGAAGTACTAAAAAGTAAAAGTTTATTTCGTTATCACGGCCCTAATTTACTATATAAGACTGATGAATTTGAAAAAAATATGGCTAAATATTTAGGCGTTAAATATGTTTTAGCTTGTTCAAATGGCGCTGCGGCTATTAAATTAGCTTGTATAGCAAATGATATTGGTCCTGGTGATGAAGTTTTGATGTCGCCTTTTACTTTTATCGCATCAGCAAGTAGTGTTTTAGCTTGTGGAGCCGTACCAAAGTTTGTTGATATTGATGAGAGTATGAATATTGACCCATTACAAATTGAAAAGAATATTTCGCCACAGACGAAAGCCATTTTAGTTATTCATATGCAGGGTCAACCATGTGATATGCGAAAAATTATGGCCGTGGCAAAGAAATATAAACTAGTTGTTATTGAAGATACAGCGCAAGCTCTAGGATCAGAAATTAATGGTAAGAAAGCTGGAACAATAGGAAATTGTGGAGCCTTTAGCTTACAAGCAGGCAAAACAATTACATGTGGTGAGGGTGGCTTTTTAGCTACTAATAATAAGACTTTGTATGAAAGAGCTAAAATGTATCATGACAATGGTGGTTACCGCATCGGATGTGATTATCCAACTTGGGAAAATGGCAAAACGATTTTTGGTGAAAACTTTAAATTAACCGAACTTCAAAGTGCTATAGCTAATGAGCAGTTGAAGAAGATTAATAAAATATTAAAACGTCAAAAACAAGTATATAATTATATTACTCAAAAAATTGATCTTGATTTTTATCATTTACGTCCCGCTCCTAAACATAGTGAGTTAGTTTATTCTAATATATCTTTTATTTTTAAAACGGAACAAGAATGTCAAAAATTTATCAAATATATGAATGATCGAGGCATTAATTTTAACATTTATTGTAGTAATTTAATCAATCAATTTGATACTTTCAAATATCAACAATCTTGGCATCATTCCCATTTTCCATACAATATATCTAAATATCAAAGTTCAAAGTGTCCTAAGGCGCAATCTTTATTTAAAAGAGTAGCTTGGTTTAGTCTATCGGCATCTTTAAAAAAGAAACATCTAAAGTATATTGTTAAGTGTTTAGAGGATTATAAGAATGAATTTTAGTACATCATCCCTTTGGATAAATTCTCTTGCCTTAAGATACCCACTCGATAAAATTCAAAAAATCGGTCGGTTATATTTTTATTTAGAAAATAACCTTTTAAAATGCCAACACTTTTTTTCCTTTGATATCAATGATGGTGAGTTAGACGAACTAAAAAAACAAATATCCCTTCACCGAAAAATTAGATTTAATTATCTTGATGATTCGTCCTTACTTCTAAAATTACAAAAATGGGCTTGTGAAAATCATTTTGTTTATGAAGTTATTGATAGTTGGGAAGCTCCAAAATTATATTTAAATGATAGTATCAGTGCTTATTTAAAAAATAATAGTAATTCTCAAATAAAAAGAAATTATCAATATTATTTGAAAAATAGAGATCAGTATCATTTTTATAATTCGGATGATACTGAGGCTTTAAAGTTATGGAATTATGTCCTTGATATTGATTTTAAATCATGGAAATATCAAGAACATTCTGATATGAAAAGCTTAAATCGTGAAGATTTACAATATTTACCATATCTACTAATAAATAAAAAAAATAGCAGTCTAATTGTTATGTGTGATAAAAACGATGTAGCTCTAGCATATTCTTTAATGTTTAAAAGTGAAGATGACCTTTGGTATGCTGTAAAATGGGGCGCATCAACATTAGGTAGAAAAAATTATGCGGGTATTTTATGCTTATTTCAACATTTAGAATATTTAGAACAAAAAGATGGATATATTAATTTGGACTTTTGGGGTCGAAGAAGTCAAGTATATGATTATTTAAAAAATGGAAGTATCATTAGAAAACATATCCTTATTTATCAAAAGGAGGAGTAGAATGCATATTAGTTTAGGTTGCATTGATGAAATACCTAATTTTAATGAACAAGTTGATAATAGTTTTAATGGAACTTGCTTTGCTTATGATTGGTTTTTAAAATTAAAAAAAAGCAATCAAATTTTAAAAATCTATGATGAAAAAAATATTTTACAAGGATTTATGCCTCTTTTCATAAGTGAAGAAAAGGATAAGATTAATCAAAGTACAATGTATATTCCATATGGTGGGCCAGTCATTTTTAAATTACCAAGTGAAGAGCGTCATAAAATTAGATATTTAAGAGCGCTTGAAAAAGCTTTGTGTCAGTATCTTCAAGCTAATTATGATGAAGTTAATTTTTCAACTGATAATAGTATTATAGATATTATGCCTTTTATTCGGATGGGTTTTACTCCGGAAGTTAGGTATACCTATAAGTTAGATTTATCCCGTGGCCTTAAAAACATTTATAACGGCTTTGGTCATGACCGTAAAAAAGACATTCGTAAAGCTCTTAAGAGAAATGTGGAATTTATTCCTGATCAAACGATGCAATATTTTGATGTATCTAAGGCTATGAAATGGGAAAAAAATTATGGTCCAACCTCATCGGTAGATTTTGTTACTGATTATATTCATGCGACTATTAAAAACAATCGAGGTATGTGCTTTGTTGCGAAAGAAAATGGTGAAGTTATTGGCGGCGTTCATATCGCTTGGGATAAGAAAGTTGCTTATATTTTATATTCTTATTATGAAAGACAAAAGGATGATATTGCCATTGCTTATATATACTATAAAATGTTTGAATATTTAATTGATAACAATATTGTAGGTTATGTTGATTTTGAAGGATCTGTCTTTGAAGAGATTGAAGATTGGAATATTTCTTTTGGAGCTTACCAAAGTAGATTTTATAATCTTCATTGGAATCATCAAAATGAACCATATTTAAATCTTTATGATTATGGAGGAAAGTAATATGAAAATGTCACGCCAAAAAATATTAGCGTTAATGTATGATTTTTATAATGAAAATACTTTAAAGGGTCAAAATGACGATATTCCGTATTATATTGAACAAATAAAAAAATATAACGCTAAAAAAATATTAGTTGTTGGAGCAGGTACCGGTCGGGTTGCTATTCCACTAGCTAATTATGCTGAAGTTACGGCTTTAGACTTTGATTCGTCAAGATTAGAAATATTGCTAGAAAGGAATCCTCAAATAAAAACCATTAATGCTAATTTTCTAGAATTTGAAACTAGTGAGCATTATGATTTAATTATTATTCCTTATAGTACATTACAATTTGCTAATGATACATCTAACCCTAATCGATTTTTAGAACATCTAAGAAAAGCTATGGACACCGATTCGTTAGCTATATTTGATGTATCAGAAAGCTTTAATACTAAGCCAAATTGTGATAGGAAGTTACTATTTACAAATTATTGTGAAACGGTTGACGATGATGTAAGTGTCTACTATTCGTCTAAAAGATATGATGAGTATATTGCTTTTGTGATTGAGTATCAATTACAAAAACATAAGAAAACATTTTTAGAAAAAGAAAAATATTATTATTATGATCCAAAATTGTTGACAAAATTAATTGGTGAGAATGCTTTAGAACTTATTAAAATTGACAATGGCTATGGCAAGCCAGGCTTTAATCATAAACACTTATATCACTGTAGGAGGAAGTTATGAAAGAGTTTGATGGTCAATATGTAACTATAATGTCGTGTTCAGACTGTAATACGAAATGTAAACATTGCTACGTATCATATAAAGGTAATTTTAGTGGTCAAAAGTTATATGATTTAGCTTCAAAACTTAAAGATAAATATGAACTTAACATTAACGGTACTGAGGTTTTGTTGCATGAAGATTTCTTTGATACATATAATTTAATTGGCCAAAGACGTCTTTTGTCTAATGGGATTATCATTCATACGAATCCAAGTATAATTGATAAGATTAAAAAGAGTAGTATTGAGATGGTAGCGATGTCGTATCACTTTGTTATTCAAAATGACATTTCTAGTGTTTCTAATAAATTGTTAGAAGATAATATTAAAGTGTTGACGAATGAAGGTATCAAAGTTGAACTTATGTGTACTGTTACCAAAGATAACTATGATAAAATAATTCAAATATGTGATGCCGTTCATCATTTAGGTGTTAAAAAAGTTCGTTTTATCAACTATTTAAAAACTGGTAATGCGACTAAACTAAGTGATAGTAATGTTCTAACTGATGAACAAAAGAAGATTTTTTTTGAACAGTTAAATATTGCTCGTGAAAAGTATGATAAAGATGAATTACTTATTAAGAGGTGTGGTAGCTTTGGATATGATCATCAACATAAGTGTCATTTTAATTGCCCAGCAGGGATTAATAAGGTTGTTATTGCGCCCGATTTATATGTCTATCCTTGTATTTATATGGTTAAGCCAGAATATCGAATTGGTTATGTCCGGGATGGTAAAGTATATCTTGATAAACAGATTGTTCATCATCAGGACCGTTGTTTAGCTAGTGATTGTTATAATAAGAATGTGAAAGTTGTAATGCAAGATATATGAGAGAAGAAAACTTAAAGTTAGCCTCAAAATTAGCTTCAAAGTTTAATAAGAAATATGGGGTGATAACTTATTCCGGTACACTAGCTATTGAACTTGCTTTAATCAGCTTGAATTTGAGAAAGAAAGCTAAAGTTTTGGTTATGTCCGAAACTTGCTATTCCATCATTAATACCATTTTAAAATTAGATTTAATCCCGGTTATTTTAGAAACTGAAAATAAATTATATTTGACCGATGAGGATGTATTGGACGTTTTAGAACATCAACAAATTGACTGTTTATTTTTAGTTCATCAATATGGCATCATAAATAAGATTAATACGAAAGAATACCAAGATAGGGGAATTAAAATTATTGAAGATATGGCCCAAGTTTGGGATATCAATAATGATTATTATCAATGTGGACAATATAGCGATATTGTAACAACTTCTTTTGGTAAAACTAAACCATTAAGTTATGGTATTGGTGGGGGATTATTTTTTAATGATAAAGATCTTTTAAAAAATGTTGATTATAGCGATAATGAAAGCCGTGAAAATAATGCTATTTTACTATCCTATACCTATCCATTATGCGAAAATATTAATTATGATAATCTAGTAGAACTTGGTAAACAAAACACCCATATTCAAAGATCTAATGCCCTTAAATATTATAAATTATTTCAAAAATATCATTTCATCAACTGTCTTCCATATGGTGAAGATGTGAAAAATACTTGGCATCGTTTTCCTATTTGGATTGATGATAAAAAGATATATGATAAGTTTGTCGAAGAAGCCACTAAACATAATTTGGCCTTTCAACTATTTCATGATATTGACTTGTTTTCTTTAAAACGAAATCAAAATGCTATTCAAATTCATCGTAATCGTCATAAAACTAATTATATATTACTAAGAACACGTAATATTGATATAGATAAACAATTAGCTATTTTAAATACAATAATTGAAATAGTGCTTAATGCTTAATTTTATGTTATAATGTAGGTGGTTTTACCTTTGGAAAGAGGTGATTATAATGATCGAAGTAAGTGTTAATAATGCCGAGAAGAGTTTCGGCTTTAAAAAAGTTTTAGATGGCTTTAGTTTAGAAGCTATGACTGGTGAACGGATTGCCTTAATTGGACCAAATGGTTGTGGCAAAACGACGCTATTTAAAATCATTGCTGGTGAAGAAAACTTAGATAAGGGAAACGTTTCGATAAGACGTGAGGCTAGAGTTGGTAAGTTGTCACAAATGCCACCTACTGTTAGCGATGATGTCACAGTTAGAGATGTTTTATTAAAAGAGTTTAAAGAATTGTTTGAGATTGAAAAAAGGTTACAAGCTTATGAAGAAGAACTTGCTTCAACCTCACCAGAAAAAATGAATGCCATTCTTAATGCTTACGGAAAATTACAAGAACGTTTTTCTAATATGGGTGGCTATGAAATAGATGAAAAAGTAAGTAAAATTTGTACAGGTTTTAAAATATCTGGGGAAATGTTAAATCGAACTTTCAATACTTTATCAGGAGGCGAAAAGACAATTGTCAGTTTAGCTTCTTTAATTATCAGTAATCCCGATGTTTTACTATTAGATGAACCAACTAACCATTTGGATATTGATACATTAGAATGGTTTGAACAATTTTTAACTAATTATAAAGGAACAATAATTATTAGTTCGCACGATCGTTATTTTTTAGATAGAGTTGTTACAAAAACTGTTCTCATTGACCATGGTAAGGCTGATGTTTATCACGGCAATTATTCTTATTTTTTAGAAGAGAGCGATCGCCGAGCTTTAGCGGAATTTGATGAATATAAAAATCAACAAAAGCAAATTGAAGCTATGAAAGCCGCTGTAAAAAAATTAAGAGAGTGGGGCGAAAGAGGCGATAATCCTAGATTCTTTCGTCGGGCTGCTTGTATTGAACGTAAGTTAGAAAAAATGCAAGTCTTAGAACGTCCTGAGGCCAAGAAACAGTTACCACTAGATTTTGAGATTGATGGACGCTCTGGTAAAGATGTTTTAGTTGTTCAAAATTTAGGAATTATTATTGACGATAAAATTATTTTAGATAATGCTGATCTATATTTAAGATATGGTGAAAAAGTATGCTTAATGGGTAAAAATGGTACCGGTAAGTCAACTTTTGTTCAAGCTGTTTTATTTGGTGACCATGTATGTGGTGGGACCATCAAAATTGGAAGTAATGTCCAAATCGGTTATATCCCACAAGAGATTGTTTTTGATGATGAAAGAGCTACTATCCTCGATGTCGCTAGAAGTGTTTATGAAGGAACTGAAACCCATCTTCGAGCTTCTTTAGCTAAATTCCTTTTCTATGGTGAGAATGTTTTCAAAAGAGTTGGCAAATTATCCGGTGGTGAAAAGGTACGACTAAAATTGTTTGAGTTAATTCAAAAACGAGCTAACTTATTAATTTTAGATGAACCAACTAACCATATTGATATTGATACTAAAGAGATGTTAGAAGAGGCTCTTAGTGAATATCAAGGAACATTATTTTTTATTTCTCATGACCGCTATTTTATTAATAAATTAGCTGAAAGAGTTGTTAACATTGAAGACCAAGGTTTCCATGAATATTTAGGAAATTATGATTATTATAAAAAACAAAAAACGAAAACTTTAGTAGCTTCATCTCCAACGCCCAAAAGAAAGTAGGAAATGATATGAAATTCAATTATGATTTAACAACTAACGTATCTTCCTTTTTAGATAATAGTGCATTAGAAGAAATCGGGATTGGTTGTTCTTCTTCACAGGTTATTAAGATTACAAAAGATACGGATGAATATTATTTGAAAATGGCTAAAAAAGGATTGCTTACTAAAGAGTATGAAAAATTAAAATGGCTTGCTGGCAAATTAGATGTTCCCCAAGTTATTTTATATGAAACAAGTGAAGATGCTGAATTTTTAATAACAAAAGCGATACCAGGACAAATGGTATGTGATGATTATTTTCTTAAGAATCCTGAATTAGGTCTTAAAGTTATTGCTGAAGCTTTTAAGAAAATCTATAGCGTTGATATAAAAGATTGCCCTTTTGATACATCGATTGATTATAAATTAGCGTTAGTTAATGATAATGTTAGAAAGGGCCTTATTAAGGAAGAAAATATCAAGAAAGAAGTCTTAGAAAAATATGGTAGTATCGATAACATTTTAAGTTATTTAAATATTAATAAGTTTTATGAACCATTATGTTTTTCGCATGGCGATACAAGTCTACCTAATATTTTTGCTTTAAATAATCATTTTAGTGGCTTTATTGATGTTGGTGAATGTGGCATAGCTGATAAATGGTTTGATCTTGCTATTTGTGAAAAATCTATTAGAAGAAACTATGGCGATGAATATGTTAAAGCCTTTTGTCAAGAATTAGGTATTACTCCTGATCAAGATAAGATTGATTATTATCTATTAATGATGGAATTATATTTATAAAGTACCATTAGGTACTTTTTTTTATTTATGCTATAATGAAGATGGAGGAGAATATGAAAAATAAAAAGATTTTTAGAAGAATTGTTTTGCCAATTTTAGTAACACTTATTTTAGGTGCTTTATTATATTATGTCTTTTTGCCACCTATCAATATTCACAGCTTTGGTTTTTGGAGTTTTCTAGTAACTTTAATCGTTATTCATATGTTAACATCTTTTTTAGCTAGTTATTCAAAGAAGATTATTGTTAATGTTAAGGATGTTCCTAAAACGTTTAGTGTTAGTACTATTTTAATTATAGCGATTATTGTCATTGGACCAATTGTCAATGTTTGTGTCTCACCACTATTTAATTCCAAGAGTTATGCTCGCCGGATAACCATTAATGAGGATACGGAGTTTGAAGATGATGTCAAAGAGGTTGACTTCAGTAAAATACCTCTTCTTGATAAAGATTCAAGTCAAAAATTAGGGGACCGGGTTATGGGTGAAATGCCAGAGTTAGTTTCGCAATTTGATGTATCTGACCTTTATACACAAATAAACTATAATGATGAAATTATGCGGGTTACACCTCTTGAATATTCCGGCATTATTAAATATTTTTCTAATCGTAAAAATGGTGTTAAAGGATACATTACGGTTAATTCTGTAAATGGTAAAGCCGAATTAGTTAAGTTAGAAAAAGGTATGAGATATATGCCAAGCGCAATGTTTAATGAAAATTTAAATCGTAAATTGCGCTTTAGCTATCCAACGGAAATATTTGGTGAAGCATCATTTGAAATTGATAATGATGGTAAACCATACTGGATTGTCCCAACTCTTTCTTATTCTGGAGTTGGTATGAAAGAAAAAGTCACGGGCATTATTGCTTTAGATCCAATTACCGGTCACAGCAAGAAATATGCCTTAGATGAAGTTCCTAGTTGGGTAGATCACGTGTATAGTGCTTATTTAATTATTGAACAAGTTGATGACTGGGGTCAATATCGTGGTGGTTTCTGGAACTCTATTTTTGGTCAAAAGAATGTGGTTGCGACAACTGAAGGCTATAATTATCTAGTTATGGATGATGATGTTTATTTGTACACAGGTATTACATCAACCTTGGCTGATGAATCCAATATTGGCTTTATCTTAACCAATATGCGAACCAAAGAAACGCATTACTATGCCGTACCGGGGGCTGAAGAGTATTCGGCTATGGGTAGTGCGGAAGGACAAGTTCAACAGATGTCATACATTGCTACTTTCCCATTACTTATCAATTTAAAGGGTAAACCAACCTATCTTGTCTCTTTAAAAGATAATGCTGGTTTAGTTAAGATGTATGCCTTCATCGATGTTCAAGACTATCAAAATGTCGTTGTTACAGATTATAAAGAAGGCATTGAAAAAGCTGCTGAAAACTACTTAAATAATTTTAAAGGCGAAAAAAATACTGATAGTGATAAAGAAGCTAAAGTTACGATTACTAATCTAAAAGAAGTCACTATCGATGGTAATACCTATTATTATTTTGAAAGTGGCGAGGATAAGTACCGCGTATCTATTAAAGTAAATCCATCTCTTTTACCATTCATTAAAGATGGCGATGAAGTTAATATCTTCTACACAGAAGGTAATGTAAGAGAAATTAGTAAGATTGAGATAGTTTAAAACTATCTTTTCTTTTCGTTAAAAATGCGTTATAATAATTAGCAACATTTTGAGGTGATAATATGTTAAAGTTTCGTGATTTTTACTTAGGAGGCAAAAAAGAAGCACTTGTCTTATTTAAAAAATCATATGAAGATATAGCTGATATTACAAATGCTAATGGCTATAAATTAATGTTACGAAAGGAAGTTGGCAAACGTTTCCTTTTAGATGATACATCAACACATCAAGGCTATGCCTTATGTACGATGGGTCCTTTTCAAGGTGTCCCATTCATTGCTGGTCTTGTTTTAATCGATTTATCTGATGACCATAAAGACTTAGATGTTACGGTTGAGTTTACTGAGACTATACCATATGATATACCAAAATCGGAGCATATTAAATTATTAGCGAGTGATTTAGGTTATATGGCTAATGAATTGGGTTGTTATTTTTATGATGCTGAAAGGATTCATTTACATCTTTTAAATGATATTCCATTTAATAAAAAGGCTGTTGAATTAAAACCGAAAATGAAGGTTGCTGGGGTTAAAAAGAATTATGTTATCCCAAATCCTTATCATACTTATATGCCTCTTTTAGTAAAAGAAATGGATGCCTTTGATAGTTATTATCAAGGTGGCGTTAAAGTCTTTAAAAGGGTAGATCAAAATGTGTTAAGTCAGTCTAATGCTATATCGGATGCAACAATTGAAGAATATAGACAAGGCCTTGTTCCTAATAGTGAAATATTTAATGATGTTACTAGTGTGGTCTTTGATAAAGAATATGGTGATAGACCAGCTAATATTATTTTTACAAGTAATGGTGAAGTTGTCTATAATCATTATAAAAGAGTTGCTGATGAATTAAATGATGGCGATTATCAGACAATTGATACGCATATCTACTCTAGAATATTGGAAGATGATGTGACTGTTCAAATATCTAGTACCGGTCATGGCGAGCTTGCAATGTTTGAAACGGCTTCAACACCTATTAAAAAGACGAAGAGAGGACTTGAGTTAGAAACAGATTATTTCCCTGATGGTGATGATGCTATTGTTAATTTTACGTATGATGCGAAGACGGGTAATCGGTTTTACCGCGGACGAGCTCGTTGTGGCTTTAGTACTTTCTCAACAGAAGTTTGCTATCAAGTTGACTCTGATGGTCAAATTAAAAGCTGCAATGTTGACTTTAATGATCATAAAGAGTTTGAAACTAGACAAGAACGGGTTCGGGGTAGTTATATGTTAAGAATTAAACCGGATAGCGTTAAGTTATTCTATGCGCATCGTCGGGGTCAACATGATGTGTTTGATACAAGCTCTATTACACCTTTATTAAGTGCTGAAGGCGTAATAACCGCATCGATGATTGATGGTATTATTGCTAAAGCTATAGAGATTATCAACGAAAGAGAAAACGGTTATGTTATATTAGATCACCCATCAATTTTAAAACTTGATACGATAACGGCATCTATTACAAGAATTAACGATATTCTTAGTGATTTAAGAGCTAACTTACCAGAATCACACTTAAAAGATGTATTAGATAAAACATCTTATGAATTAGAACCAGGAAAGAAGAAAACGTATAATTAAGACGTTTTCTTTTATTTTTAAATGTGTTATAATGATAGTGCTTATGTGTTATCTTGCCCAATAGCCAAGCGGTAAGGCAGTGGACTCTGACTCCACGATGCGTTAGTTCGAATCTAACTTGGGCAGCCAAGGCTTATAAATACTAGTTTACTAGTATTTTTTCTTTGCTTTTTTATAGTAAAAGTGCTATCATAGTGATATTGTTTATTCAGGAGGTCGCTATGATCAAATTTAGAAATTTTAGTATTGATGAATTACGATTTGTAAAATATGCTGATTGGTGTAATGAATATTTTAAAGGATGCCATCATGAGATAAAACTATTACCAATGGTTAGAAATGCTTCTAAACTTTATAGTGAAGAATCAGAAGAACAAGGATATGTTATTGGTTTAAATGATGTCGGTATGGATATTATTGGTCTTGCCAGAATTGGGACTTCTGCTAGTGAAGAAGATTTAGAAGTAGCATTAGAGTTTACTGAAGGCGATACCGATACAAGAAGATATTGGGTTCAAAAAATTATTCATAGTCTTGAAGCTTTAAATTATGATAAGAAGAAAATTTATGTTTCTATTTATAATAGGGATGTTAAGCTTAATAATGTCTTCTTTAAAAGATGCCAATCTTCTCCTAGAACGCTTGATTATGTAAAAAGCAATGATAGTTATCCGGTGATGATGCGTATTATTAACGAAATGCAAAGTTATGAAGAGGCCCTAACCCAAACGGGGCGTTATTGGGTGGAATATGCATCTTTAAGACCTAATTATCGTGATGATATGACACTTAATCAAGCTCTTTTAAAGCATGATATTCCAAGTGATGATATTTTCACTTATGCTGATAAAGTGGCTTGGAAAGATATTAAAGGTAGTGGTAAGTATACTGATCATATCGGTTTTAAAGCTGATGGTACAGTCGTTTATCGTCGGTGCCTTCGCAGTTTAAAAGAACCAACGGCCTATACAACTTTCAGTTTAAAATATAATGTTGCCAGTTCTTGCTTTGGTTTAAAAGCTTTTAGTTCCAATAAAAATGGTAAAACTAGATTTACAACCAATAGCGATGTTAGAAATGGTTACATTTTAGCTGATACTTATGTAGATGATAACTTACATATCGCATCTAAAAAGATTGGTTCAAATGATGCGATGAGGACTTTTACAAGTGTCAGTACTGGAGTTGATACTAAGACATCTATTGCTTTAGCTTTTAAAGAAAATGGTACATTTGACTATTGTTATGTTGATTTTGATTCTTATAGTAATCGTCGTCATCAAAACAAAAGATTAGTTAATGGTACTTATATGTTAAGAATTAGAAGATGGGGACGTAACGCTATTAAGGCTAATTTTTATTTCACTAAGCGCGATGGCAAGCATGAGTCTTTATTTACCAATCCTGATGCTGAAATACCATTTGATGATTTAACATCACTTCCTTTACTTCAAAGAATGATTGATGAAGTTCTTGCGATTGTTAATCGCCGGGAAAGCGCTAAGGGTTATAATTATACAAGACCAATGTCGCTTAGAAAAATGCTTAAAGTAGCTAACCGGGTTGATGAGGTAACAACATCTATTCAAACAAATATAGCTGGTCCATATATTAAGGATAGTATGGATGAACAACAAATTGTGGCTGATAGTATTAAAGAGAAAATTTTAAAAGTGTAGTTAATATACACTTTTTTTGTTATAATAAAGATGGGTGATAGAATGCGATATATTATAATAGAAATAGGATCAACCAATACTAAAGCCTCATTATATGATAACGGGGTTATAACAGACTTGGGTTATGAGACTATTGAGTTTAAAAATCATTATAAAAAAGAAGGCCACATTAGCTTTGAAGATAAAGAAGCATTATTTAACTATATTGCTAAATTAAAAGATATTGATGAACATATCTATGTATATGGAACAAGTATTTTTAGAAACTTAAAAGATGAAGAACAAATAGCTTGGCAAAAAGAGTTTAATGATGTGACTAATCTTACTTTTAATGTTGTCTCACCTGATGAAGAAAATGAATATACGGTCTATGGCGCTATCAGTGAAATTACCACGGATGATGTTATTGCCGTTATGATTGGTGGTGGCGGTTCAACGGAACTAGCCCTTGTTCAAAATAAAAAAATTATTGAAAAAATTAATTATCCTTTTGGAGCGATGGACGTTTCTGATGCCTATCCTGATTTAAGAGGGGATAAAGCTACAACTCCTTTAGATAAGATGTTAAAAGAAACCAAAAAAGAAATGGAAGTGCCACAACATAAAGCCGATCTTTTAATTTTGGCGGGCGGGGATTATATTATGTTTTATGAAACCCTAAATTATCCTGTTTCTAAAAACACTTTTTATGAAGATGTGAAAGCTCCTTATATGCTAGATACAAAAACGATGTGCTCTTTAGATAATAACTTTTTATATGAATTATCTTTAGAGAAAATAATTGCCGAAAATGGTAGTGATGGTTGGTGGAGAGGCGCTAGAGGAATGCGGATATGTGTTCAATCTTTATGTGACCTATTAGATACTAAATATATCATTCCAACAAGAATTAATATGCTATATGGTATTATTGAAAAAATAAATGGAAAAGAGTCTTAACTCTTTTTTTATCTCACCAAAAACTCTTCAAAATTACACAAATATTTCACAAAAATATATTAAGATGAACTGGTGAGGTGAACTATGTATATTATAAAGAATGCCTTTATTAGTATTTTTCGTAATAAAGGAAGAAATATTTTAGTAGGTATTATTATTATGGTTATCGCATCATCTTGTGCGATAACGCTAGCTATTAGATCATCAGCGGATAAGATTGTCACATCGTATGAAAATAAGTATCCAGTTACCGTTACAATTGGGATGAACCGCGCTAATCTAACGAAATCATTTAAAGAAAATGCCTCTTCCCAAGAAGAGATGATTGAAAACTTCAATGAAATTGAACCTTTAACCATTGAAGATATTGAAACTTTTGGTGATAGTGATTATGTATCAAAATATAACTATACCTATAGTGTCAGTTTAAATGGTAAGGATATTGAAGAAGCGACCGATAGTTTAGTAAAAGAAACAACGACAACGAAAACAGAGACCGAAACAAAGACAGAAACCTTTACTAATCCGGCGCCATCAAGAGGCGATCATATGCCACCTTTTGGTGGGGATAATGGTGGTAGTACGGAGACAAAAAAGAGTACAACCCAAAGAAAAACGACGACAACCCAAGTTGAAAATATCCGTAATGAACGAGCTAGTAAGGGTGTCTTTACTTTACAAGGTTATAACTCTTATGAAGCGATGAGTGAGTTTATTAGTGGTAATTATACCATTACTGATGGTGAGGTTAGTAGTGATTTTACTAGTAATAATTGTGTTATTAGTGAAGAATTAGCTACCTTAAATGAATTAAAAGTAGGGGATACAATTACATTAGTAAGCCCCGATGATGAAAGAATTACTTATGATTTAAATATAACTGGTATTTATAAAGAAAATACAGAAGAAGCAAGTGATATGCGAAGTATGTTTTCTAACTCTGTTAATACTATCATCACGAATGTAACGACTGTTAAAGATGTTGTAAGTAAAGATGAAGATTTTAATCCGACAGTTAGTCCAACTTATATTTTAAAAGATAAAGATGATATTGAGGCCTTTGAAAAGGAAGTTACAGACAAAGGCTTAAGTGAATATTATATGTTAAGTGACAATATCGAGACGATTGAAAATGCCACTAAATCAATTATAAGTGTCAAATCATTTGCGACGACATTCCTTATTATTACCCTTATTATTGGGGCCGTTGTCCTACTTGTTATCAATATGATTAACATTAGAGAACGTAAATATGAGATTGGCGTTTTACGGACGATTGGCATGCGTAAGTCACTAGTAAGTTTACAGTTTATGTTTGAATTATTAGTTGTATGTATTGTCTTCCTATTAATCGGAGCCGGTATTGGCGGTTTAACTAGTGTTAAAGTTTCTAATAAGTTATTGGCTAATGAAATTGCTAATGCTGAAACAGATATGGATGCTATCAACGATAACTTTGGTGGTAAAATGCGTGATTTCCGTCCTGAAGAGATGGGTATAACGCAGTTAGAGACAATTGAGACAATGGATGCCATTGTCGATGTTAAAGTTTTAGGTGAGCTACTTCTAATCGGAGCTGGTCTTACCATCGTTGGCAGTATCGCTAGTATGGTTAGTATATCTCGTTTCTCACCACTTACAATATTAAAGGAGCGTAGTTAAGATGAATAAAAAAGCTAACGTTGTTTTAAGATTAGAAGATGTCTCATATCGCTATAAAGATGCTAAAAAAGATGAATATGTCTTTAAAGGCCTTTCCTATGCGTTTGAAGAAGGTAAAGTATACGCTATTAAGGGTAAAAGTGGTAGCGGTAAAACAACTTTGTTATCCCTTATCAGTGGTTTAGAAAAAGGGTATACGGGTAAGATCTATTATCGTGATAAAGATTTAAGTAAAGTAAAACTAGATAAATATCGTAATTCTGATATTGGAATTGTCTTTCAAAGTTATAATCTTCTTGTGCATTTAACAGCAGGGGAAAACATTTTACTATCAATGAATATCAATGGTATGAAAGAGCATCATAAAAAAGAATATGTCAATTCTTTACTAGAACAAGTAGGTCTTACTAAGGAACACGCTAAAAGAAGAGTTTTAAAATTATCAGGTGGTGAACAACAAAGAGTTGCTATTGCTCGTAGCTTGTCATATCATCCCGATATCATTTTAGCTGATGAACCAACCGGAAACTTGGATAAAGAAACCGAGGATGATATTCTTAAAATCTTTAAAGATTTAGCCCATAAAGAAAATAAATGCGTCATTATTGTAACGCATTCAGATAATGTTGTTAAAGCATCAGATGAAGTATTTGAGTTAAAAAGTACAAAGAAAAAGGATTAATAATTAATCCTTTTTTAGTTACTATCAGATTCTGCCACTTGCGAATTACTACTAGATGCTGCATTAGAATTACTATCACCTGTATCTGTTTCTTCATCACCAGTAGATCCTGTGTCTGGATCAGTTGATGTTTCTGGCTCAGATGGTGTTGGTGGAGCTTGAACAGATCCAATATAAGTAATCGTTAGAGTTCTTTCACTATCTTTTAAGTTATCTAAATCTGTTCTTTCACCAATGCTTTGTTTTGTAACCCGGCCTAACACACTACCATAAGAGCCTTCAATGGAGTTTTCAACAAGTGCTATATTATTAGCTGAAGCCCAACTCCTTACATAGTCAATTGTTCTTTTCTCACCTACAAAATCTGGCATTAATTTAATTGTTTTACTTCCGGTTGTATTACCAATAACCGGTTCAGTGTATGTATTTTTAATATTGAAGTTAAATGTTTTAACTGGTGTTAAAGAGGCAAGACCAAGATTTTGTTTCATTGCCTGAATAACGGCTGTTTTAGAACTCTCATAAATTGGATAGTTATATAAGATTAGATTACCAAAACGAATCATCGCATTATATCCAGTAAGCTTTAGTCTTTGCATATTGAAAGCTTCATCAGCACTAGCTGATTTCTTTAAGATATTTTTACCCATCTTATATAATTCTGATAGATTATCAGTAGGGAAGTTCGTATAGATATTATCGCCTAAGATATCTAGGATATCCATAACTTGTGAGAAACTATCAATATCATTAAACTTCTTTAATAATCCCTTAATAATGGCTTGTTGGTTTTGACCTCTAACAAAGTCATTCCAATAACTACCATTTTGGGTATATGATTTACCACAATAATTAACCATATATTGCGTTACCTTACGGTGACGGGCAAAAGCAAGAGCTTGCTCACCAGTTAAAGTTTGTTTACCAGCTTTAACAAAGACTGTATTTTTACCCCATTTACGCATACTGTTTTGTTCACAGAAGGCGTATGGAACATCAACTTCAACGCCACCTAGTTTATCAACTAGTTTAACAACAGCGGCAAAGTTAACTTTAATATAGTAATCAATTTTTATATCAAAGAAGTTTTGGATTGAGTTTCTAATACAAGAGTCGCCACCTAAACCTCCGGCATCCGTTATTTTTCTACTTTTGTTATTGTTACAAGAAATAGGCATATAAGTATCTCTTGGAATACTTAAAATAGTAACATTGGTTGTCGTTGGATTAAAGGTTGCTAAAATTAAGGCATCACCTTGAGCCCGTAAGTTTTTAACAGGGGCTGTCATTTGAGCTTTAGTCTCAGGAGCAACACCCATGATTAAAACGGTAAATGGTTCATTTAAACTTTTCTTTTCAACTGGTTCTTCAAGTTTAACTTTTTGCTTATCTTCTTTCGTATAAATAATTTTCGTTTTATTTTCTAAATCGTCAATTCCACTATCTTCGCCATATCTAGCGGCATAGTTAGTTGGAAGAATAGCAAAACCAATTTTACCATCAACGACATCTTTAATTAAAGTAATGGCATCTTCATAATATAAGACATTTTTACGATCAATACCATTTTTATCAATAATAAGGTTAGCAAGACTATAAAGTTCATAGTCATCTTTATCGGTATTAACCATTCCGACTTTACCTTTTTTAGCATCTTCAATATCTTTGGCCGTTGATTCTTTTTTGACAATAATACTAGTTGAATAAACTTCTTCAGCTTCTTCGGATGACATTTTATCAATGGCTGAGTAAACACGGGTTAGGGCATAAGCGCCATAAGATAAACCACTTCCATAACCGATACTGATAAGGCTTAAGATAAGAAAGACGGTTACTTTAAGCTTCTTTTTAAACTTAACAAGTAAAGTCAGTAAAAGAAATGACGCTACAAATAATGTTAAGCACCCAACTAGGCGAATCTTCGTTTCAATACCTTTATATAAAATAACAGCAAATGTTAAATATAGGGTACTAAAAAGAAGAAAAACCATTAGGATCATTAATAACATATTTTTCCATTTTTTCTTAAAAAATCTTTTCATAAAACACCTCGCAAACCTACGATAACACTTTAAATATTATAACGCAAAATAAGCTAGATAACAATCTAAGACTTCATTTTTCTGTAAATTGGTCCTAGAACTTTATAGGCTTTATACATAAGTTTATTTGTAATGAAATCAAACTCCCCAATAAACTCAGTGTATTCGCCACCTAATCTTTTCTTAAAAGAATGAATGCCATAAATAGGATTAGATTTATCAGGGTTAGCTATACCACAAGTACCAAAGCAATCAAAGACTTTATAACCATCATTATAGGCATCTTGCATAATTGTATAATAAAGTAAATAATTAGCGTTTAATCCCATTAGCTTATTACTATTCCCACCATGAACTGTCCAAATAGTTTTACCATATTTGGCGGTAATGATAGAAGATAAGACTAATTCTTCTTCTTTGATTTCTTTAATTTCATCTAAATCTTTTTCTAATTTAGCTAATTGATTATTTAAATCACTAATTTTATTTTGGGCTTTTCCTTTATTTTTATGCTTTTCATCACTTAAATTAGCTATTTCATCCTTAACACTATTAATCTTATTTTCAAATGTTTGAATTAATGATGGAATATTTACTTTGACAACATAAATATCACTTAAACCATCCTTGTTAAATAAAGTATAAAAAGCACGGTAATAATCAAGGGAAGCTTGATATAACCTATCTCTTTTAGCTGTCTCTAACATTGTAAAATAAAAGGCATCAAGGTCTTTTTCATCACCTTTATAAATATTTAGATTATGTTGATTACCTTTATTAAGAATCTTTCTCGTCGTCGGATGCATCCCGTTATATATTTCATCCCAAGGTCTATCTAGATTAATTCTAAAAGTAAACCGTGGTTCTTCTTTCTCAAAGCCTAGATTAAACCCCATATGTTTATAACCTAGTTTTTTTAAATCATCAATGACATCGAAGTTATTCTCATCACCTATGATGTTGCCATCAGGATCAAGATTATGTAGTTTTAAGGCCGGATCTATTTTAATAAAAATAGCTTTTTTCCTTTTCGCATAAGCTTTAAGACTTTTCGTAAAAGCTTTAACTAGTTCTAAATTATGAAAATCAATGACATAGCCTCTTGGAGCATAAAAGTATGAGTAACCTAAAAATAATTTCTTTTCTAGTAATAAAGTTGCACAAATTAATTTTCCCTCATCTTTAAGACCGACATAATGGGGAATAAAACCCTTACATTCTCTAATTTTACCAAACGTATAACTTTGCATAAAATGGCCATTAGGACTATTACTTACAAATGCTTCATATTCATCTTTGGATATATTAGTTACAAATTCCATTTTGTTATACACCTCATTATAGTTATACCATAATTTAGCAAATATATCTATTAAAGCACAAAAAAATTATGTTAAATTATTTTGTTTTAACATAATTTTTATGACAAGTAATGCGAGCTGTTGGTGTTACTTCTTTATTAACAATTAAAGGAATGAGCATAATTCGGTGAATACCGGCTTCGACAAAGATTTTAACGTGATAAGCATTACATCCACCAGTACTTTTAAGAGATGGAATGGCTACAAAGTCTTGCGTTAAATTAATTCCACTAGGTCCGGTTGTACCGATAAAGTCTAAGAAAGACTCGTTTCTCTTAGCTAAGGAGCCATGATAATATTCATTTAAATAATCATTGATGCTATCTGATGACGTATTAGCCGTCGTCGCAAAAAGATTAATTTTATGATTATTCCCACCAGGGATAATTAGTGATGAGGCATTATATCCTAAGTTGATGAAGTCACTACGATGGGAACATAATTTATCAATAGCGCTGATGCCCATTTTAAAACCAAATTGATCGCTATGGCCACCTTGAAGAAAATTGACAATTTGACTATCGTATGGATAGTCAGTAATCGCTTTATGGATTAACTGGCGGTATTTATCAATATGCGCGAGATTATATTTTTGTCTTGGCTTAGCCCAGAAGAAACTACCTAAACTTACAATATAGTGAATATTATTTTTAGTGCAGTAATCATATATTAAAGATAGTAAATCTTTAGTTTTATCATCACTATTGGTACGATATAATGGGTTAGATATGATAATCATTTCAATAATCTCACCACTATTAGCTTTAAAAGCCCATTCTTTTTTAGGAGGTACTTCTTCATTAATCCCTATGATAGGGGAGAAGGCACTTACGCCTTTAGTTGTAACTCTTAAATGTCTTTTAATCCTATGTAAGTGAGCATTTAAATTAATTTCATCTAAATCGACACCAAGACGCACCAAATATTTCTTTAAATCTTCGATAGAACAATCATTTTTAAGGAGAAATCTAATAATGTGATTATCAACTTCATAACGACTTTTCCATAAGGCATCGTTTTGATCGCGTCCAGCTTTGATTTCTTCTAACTCTCTAATTCTTTTTTGCAAACTTTCAATTTGTGCTTTTTGACCGGCATTATTTTTGTTATAGACATCGTTTACAAACTGGCATCGCTTTTCTAACTCTTCAATTTTATCCTTAAGACTAAGGATGATATCATCTTCCTCTTGTAATTTACCTTGTAAGGCAGCAAGATCTTTCTTAGCTTTAGCTAGTGCCTTATTTAAACTATCTATTTCAGCTTGGGCTTTAGATAGAGCTTGCGTTTTATCTTGGAGTTTATGTTTATCGCTTTCGGCTTGCTTTCTTAATTTTTCAATCTCTTCGCCCATTACATCTAGCTGTTTACGCATTTCCGTTAATTTCTTATCGGTCTCATGATCTTTTAAGCGTTCATCCATATCAGCGGGTTTTCTTTTATCAATCATTTCTTTGATTTCCTCAAAGTAGTGAGAAACTTCCGCATCGTCTTTATCAGGATGTTCTTTGATGAAAGCTTGATATGTAAGATATAAATCATTAAAAGCTAAAATGGCATCAAGGCATAAGTTATCATCTAAAACTTTATTCATAAACATACTGGTATGGTATAAAATACGCGCCACAATTTTAGGTGTATATTCACCTTTAAAGCGCATATTAATATCATCCATCATATATAATAGGACATCTAAAGCTTGATATTGCGCTTTTTTTCTTCCCATAAAAAAGTTAGCATAAACAACATTTTGAATAGGTTGCTTAAAAAGTGCTTGTATATTTTTCTTATCCATTGGAGTTAAAGCCATTTTATCACCCTCAGGTCTAATATTTTAATATGTTGTAAGATTAATGTCAACCACCTTTTTATCCGTTGCAATTATCGTATTTATCGTGTATACTATATATAGTAGTGGGTAGAGATATGGAGGCTTATACTGATATGGAATATAAAAAGATTGATTTGATGGATATTGTCAAAGATCGCAAAGATATTTTATCAAAGAGAATGTTAACTTTTGCTTGTTTAGGTATTTTAACCATTTTAATTATCGCTTTTTGGTTTCCTGAGGAAGCTAAGATGTGGGTTTTAATTGGTGTCATTGCCATATATTTAGTTATTATTGGTCTTCAAGTAAAGGAAATAATTACAATTACGAAAACAGCAAATAAGAATGCCGTTACCATTCAACCATATTTAGACGAGACAATTTTCTATAGTAAGGCTCGTTATGTTGTAACAAAAAATGCCGTTGTTAGTATTGATAGTGCCTTTGCTGTAATCGATTATGAAGATATCGTTTTAATGAATAAAGAAACAGGTGCGAAAGTACGTAATAGTGTCTCTAAAGAAGATATTGTTTTAGAGATATGGTGTAAAGACGAAAGTTACTATTGGTTTTATGTATCTGTTGAAAACTCTGAAAAACATGGCTTTGAGACATATGACTTTAGTGATTTAATTAAGGAGAAGAATCCTCGTTGTTTTGTAGGTAAGACAAGGGAGAATATTGAAGCTGTATATGATAAATATGGCATTAGAATAAATTAGTAGCGTTGCTACTTTTTTATTGCCTGTTTATTTAGGGTGTGCTATAATATTAGGCATATCGTTTAGGAGGATTATATGCTTAAAAGAGCTAAATATACAGTACCAAGAGAAAATGTTTATGTTGGTCAAGTAGCAAGAATTGGTGACACTTATAATGCCTTAAAAGCGACGGGTTATGTTACAAAAGGTGTTAATTATTGTCTATTACTTCCGATGTCTATTCCTTTAAGGAGTATGTTATTTACAATTGATAAAAATGGACTTGCTCATGATTTATTGTATGAGTCACCTAATTATCCTGTATTGGATTGGGCTAATCCTGATAGTATTAATGCGACAAATCATAACAATAATGGTATTATTATTCAAAGTATATGCCATTTAGATCCATTATTAAAATATTATCAATATAGTCAATTACTAAAATATCCTGATATTGAGGAGATACGAAGAAAATTTTTCAATGGTCATTTTGCTTTAAAACATTATGATTTATTTGGCTATAAACGTATTAAAAATCCCATTAGAGCAAAAGTGGAAGCGATAAGAACTTTTGATATGGATACTGCCGTTAAAAAATGCTTTGCTATCGATGAAGAAGCATCTTATATCTTACCGCCAGAATATTTTGGCGTTTTAGATAATTATGGCAATATATCATTTATTAAATCTTTTGTTAGTGGTAGACCTATGCATGCTTTTGTGCCACCAGAATTAGAGGGAAAAATTAAAAAGTTATTACCTTAAAAAGAAGTATCAATTTTACTTCTTTTGTTTTATAATGAATATATATAGAAGGGAGTTATTATGGAATTTGAAAAAGTAATTAAAGAACGTTTTTCAGCAAGAAAGTTTAAGCCAGATACCTTACCTGATGAGGTTATAACCAAAATATTGGAAGCGGGACGACTAGCGCCAACTGCTAAGAATTATCAGCCACAATATATTTATGTTATTAAATCAGAAGAAGGATTAGCTAAATTAGATAAGGCAACAAGATGTCGATATAATGCCCCGGTATGTTTTTTAATATGTGGCAATATGAAAGAAGCTTTTCTTAAAATCCAACCTCGGGGAAATCATTCAACTTATGAGATGGATTCCTGCATTGTCGCTACGCATATGATGTTAGAAGCAACGAATTTGGGTGTTGATAATATTTGGGTTGAATTATTTGATGAAGAAATTTTAAGGGAAGAGTTTGATATTCCAGAACACATTATTCCCGTTTGTCTTCTTAATATGGGCTATAAAACTGATGATTGCCCAGTTAGTCCACTTCATTATGCTAGTAAAGATTTAAAAGATATGGTTACATATCGTTAGAAGTAAACATTAATTTGTTTACTTTTTTATGTAACGTAACTTATTTGTAACATACACCCATTATAATCAAGATAAGAGGTGAGAAAATGGAAATTTTAAGAGTTGAAAATTTAACCAAAGTTTATGGTAAAGATGCGACGAAAGTAACAGCTTTAGATAATGTATCCCTTAGCATTAATAAGGGTGAGTTTGTGGCTATTATCGGCGCATCCGGTAGTGGGAAAAGTACTTTGCTTCATCTTATTGGTGGGGTAGATCGTCCAACATCTGGTAAGGTGTTTATTGATGGCGAGGATATCTATAATTTAAGTGATGATAAATTAGCTATCTTTAGAAGAAGACAAGTGGGACTTATCTATCAGTTTTATAATTTAATCCCCATTTTAAATGTTGAAGAAAATATTACTTTACCAATGGCTTTGGATAACCGTTCTGTCGATAATGAGGACTTAACGGACCTACTTGATTTACTGGGGTTACTTAAAAGACGTAATCATTTACCTAATGAATTAAGTGGTGGGGAGCAACAAAGAGCGAGTATTGGCAGGGCCCTAATAACGAAACCATCAATTATTTTAGCTGATGAACCAACTGGTAATTTAGATTCTAAAGCTAGTGATGAAATTGTGGCTATCCTTAAGAAGACTAACAAAGAGTTAAAACAGACAATCGTTATGATTACCCATAATTTAGAGATTGCTAAATGTGCTGATCGGATTATCAAATTAGAAGATGGTCATATTGTTAAGGAGGGATAAAATGAACTTACTTAACACTTTCATCATCAAAAATTTGAAGCTTAATAAAAAAAGAACGATTGTAACAATTATTGGTATTATTTTATCGGTCGCTCTTATTTGTGCGTTAACATCATTATATGCTAGTGCTGTATCGTCTTTTGCTAAATATGAGACGGATATTAGAGGTGATTTTCACTATGCCTTCTTTGATGTTGACGTTAAAGACTTAGACCTTTTTGATGATAACATCAAAATTGACTCATACTATGTAATGCAAAATATTGGATATACAGCTTTAGAAACATCTAATGAATATAAACCATATGCTTTAATTAAGGCCTTATCTGATGAAGCTTTAGCGTCATCTTCGATTCATCTATTAGAAGGGCGTTTCCCTAAAAACGCTAATGAAATAGCTATTCCTAGTCATTTAAAAACGAACGGCCATGTTGATTATCAGGTTGGAGATGAAATAACGTTAAAGGTTGGTGCGCGAGTTAATCTTGACGGAACTATTTTAAATCAGACGATGGATTATCAAAAGGATGAAGAAAAAATCATCAATACTAAGACTTATACTTATAAAATTGTCGGTATTATCGAACGTCCTGCTCCTAGTATTGAACCTTATTCCGCACCGGGTTATACTTTTATTACATACATTCCTAAAGATGAAATGACAGGATTAGTTGATGTTTATGCCAAGTATACAAAAGCTGGTATTAAAAAACATTATGAGGTTACTGCCGGTATTTTGGGTATCGATGCGAAAACTTATTCCTTAATAGATCAACCAAGTATGAGTAAAGAAGAAGTTGAAGATTATAATAAAGAGATGAGTAAAGCTCGCTATCAAACAGAAAATAATAGTTATCTAATTACTTTAGAGACTAATCCTTTAAAGGATGGAGCTTTAGGTGGACTAGGTAGTGTATGTATTATTGTCGCTATCATTATTGTCTTTACATCTGTATTTTGTATCAAAAATAGTCTTGATATATCAACGACAGAAAAGATTAAACAATATGGAATGTTAAGAAGTGTTGGGGCAACTAAAAAACAGATCAGACATAATGTCTTTTATGAGACAACCATTTTAGGTTTAATTGGTATTCCACTTGGTATCTTATGCGGCCTTCTTGCAGCTTTCATTTTAATAATTGTTAGTAATTATTTTCTAAGTAGTGGGATTGCTTCTTTAAAACTTCAGTTTGCTTTTTCTTTTGTAGCTATTATCATATCTATTGTTATAGGAATGCTTACCCTATACTTATCATCAATAAGGAGCGCTAGAGCTGCATCTAAAGTCTCACCAATCGTCTCTATCCGAAATAGTGCTGATATAAAAATTAAAGCTAAGAAATTAAAAACGCCAAAAGTTATTACTAAATTATTTGGTATCGGTGGGGATATATCTTATAAAAACTTTAAACGTAATAAGAAGAAATATCGAACGACAATAATCTCGATAGCGGTATCAGTAACGATTTTTATTTCTTTAACATACTTTATGAGTTTAGCTTTTGCTTCTTTCGATAATGAACTTGTAACGTATGATTATAATTTGAGTTTAACGTTACCTTTAAATGATAACGTCACTTATGAAACAGCCACGTCTTTAACTGATTTTACTGAGATTAAAGATTATGCTATAAGAAGAAGATACACGGTAGATATTGCTAATCCTAATTTTAATCCGGATTATCTTAAAGTAATGGATGATGATGGAGCATCTATCATTATCTTAGCGCTAGGTGATCATCAATATCATAAATACGTTAAAGAATTAGGACTAGATGATGGTGCGATTATTTTAAATGATATTATTAAATTTAATTTATCTCGTGATGGTAAAGATGAACAATACAGGATGCGACTACTTAACTATCAAGCATCGGATGAGATTAGTTTAAACTTTGAAGATAAGACTGTTAAATTAAAAGTAACCGGTGTAACTGATCAAAAACCATTTGCGATGCTTAATGATACATCTAATCAACCATATCTTATTGTCAGCGATAAAATGTTTGATAAACTTATTAAGGAAAATACCAAACAAGACCTAGAAAATCTCTATTTAACAATCTCTTATGATGCGACTGATGCTAACGCGCTTGAGAAGAAAATTGATGATGCGTTAAAAGGGGAAGATTATAACATTAACAATATTGCAGCGACGGCTAAAATTATGCAGAACATATATATTCTGATTGGTATTTTCTTATATGGCTTTATTATTGTTATTTCTCTTATTGGTATAACAAATATTTTTAATGCTATTACAACGAATATGTATCTTCGTCGGCAAGAGTTTGCGATGTTAAAATCGATTGGTATGACCAATGCTGAGTTTAAGAAAATGATTCGGCTTGAGAGTATCTTTATGTGCCTTAAAGCTCTTTTTATCGGTATTACTTTAGGAATAATTTTGACAATCATAATGTATAAGACACTAGATTTTGAAAACGTTATTAGTTACACGCCACCAATTATGGCTATTATAATCGCTATTATCATTGTCTATTTATTAATAAACATTTTGATGCGTTATTCTTTAAAAAAGATCAATAAAGAAAATACGATTGAAACGATTCGCAATGAAAACATTTAAGGGCTTAAGACCTTTTATGGTATAATGAGGTAGGTGAGTTATGCATATTTTATTAGTTGAAGATAATATAACAATCATTAAAGGCCTTTCTTATGCTTTAGAAATGAATAATTATGAGGTTGATAGTAAGATTAACATCAAAGATACGATTGCTTATTTAGAAAGTAATCCCTTAATTGATTTAATTGTTTTAGATGTTACCTTACCCGATGGGAATGGCTTTGATCTTTTCAGCAACTATATTAAAAAAAGGAATATTCCAACAATCTTTTTAACAGCTAAAGATAGTGAAGAGATGATTGTCAAGGGTCTAAATATGGGTGCTGAAGATTATTTAACGAAACCTTTTAGTACCAAAGAATTACTGGCTAGAATTAATAAAATTCTTTTACGTAACCAACGGGTTCAACTTCTTAAGGTTAAAGATATAACTTTTGATTTAGATAAAATGCTTGTTTTAAAGGGTAGCGCTACCTTGTCTTTAACACCTATTGAATTAAAGATTTTACACCTTCTTTTTAGTAATTTAAATAGAGTGGTAAGAAGAACGACGATTCTAGATAAAATATGGGAATGGACGGGTAATGATGTAGATGATCATACTGTTACTGTCTATTTAAAAAGGTTAAGAGAAAAACTAGGTACGGATATTATCGTAACAGTTAAAGGGTTAGGATACCGGATTGATGCCGAATAAAAAACGCTTTCATCGCTATTTATATCTAGCGCTTCTTTTAACCATTATTCTAACTATTTTGTTAGGTGTAATTAATTATTTAGAATATCGTACTTATCGCCATAATTTTAATCAGAAAATTGAAAATATTATTAATGTTGTTATAGAAAAATATCCAGATCTTACCGAAAAAGATGTTATAAAAATCTTAAATGAGCCCTCTCTTCGGCACCCTTTAAGGCAATATGGCTTTTTAGAAGAAGATGATTTGATTAAGACAAATCATGATTATCACATTCGTTTTCTTATCATCAACGTATCTTTCATCTTTTTATCATTACTTATTATCATTTCTTTATTTTTAAAGTATAATCACCATATGGACATCGAACTTGCATCGATTACAAAGTATATCGAAGAGATTAACAAAAAAAATTATACTCTTAAAATTGATGAAATATCCGAGGATGAATTATCCATTTTAAAAAATGAAATATATAAAGTAACTGTTATGTTAAAAGAAAGCGCTGAAAATGCTAGAAAAGATAAGAAGGAATTAAAGCAAGCCTTGGAAGATATTTCTCATCAGATTAAAACCCCGTTAACATCGATTTTAATTATTTTAGATAATATTTTGGATAACCCTGATATGCCATTAAATATTAGAGAGGATTTTATCAGCGATATTAAAAGAGAAGTTGGTAATCTTAATCTTTTTATTCAAGACATTTTAAAACTATCAGCTTTTGATGTTAATACCATAACTTTTCATTCGAAAACTGTTAAACTAAAAAGTGTTATAACTGATGCTCTTAAAAAAGTAGAACCTTTATGCGATTTAAAGAATGTTAAGGTTGAGCTTGATGTACAACCTAATATAACGCTAAAGTGTGATCGCTACTGGGAAGTAGAAGCTTTGATGAATATTATTAAAAATGGTATTGAACATTCTTCTAGTCACCTTAAAATTGAAGCTAAAAGTAATCAAGTTTATACTATGATTACTATTAAAGATGATGGTATGGGCATCGCTAAAAAAGATATGCCTCATATCTTTGAACGCTTTTATAAAGCTAATCTTAATAATAGTGATGGTAGTGGGATTGGTCTTGCTTTAGCTAAAACAATTATTGAAAAAGATAATGGTACTATCAGTTTAGAAAGTACCAAAGATGGAACAACTTTTATCATTAAATATTATAATCTTTAAAGATGTCTTTTAAGATATCTTTTTTTCTTGTATAATGGTAGTGGTGATAAGATGAAGAAGTTTTATGATGCATACTTGAATGAAAAACCTGACTTTGATAAACTTACCCATATTGGTATTATCGCCCTAATGGTTGTTATTGCCGGCGTGTTTGGTTGGGTTTATGAATATATTTTTTATTTTTTTAATGGTGGTATGAAAGAGTTCTACTGGCGTGGTGGTAATTTCTTACCTTGGATTAATATCTATGCTTACGGCGCTATTCTAATTTATTTTCTTATCTTTCGCTATCGTAAGAATCCCTTTAAAGTCTTTATTCTAGGTCTTTTAATATGTGGCGTGTTAGAGTTTATATCAGGATATGTTATGTATACTTTCTTTGATGGCTGGAGATGTTGGGACTATAATACCGAAATATGGAACTTTGGTAATATTGGTGGCTTTGTTTGCTTAAGAAGCGTTACTTTCTTTGGTGCCTCTGGCTTACTTTTAATATACGTTATTATGCCTTTATTATATGCGATGGCAAGAAAGCTAAATAAGAAAGTCTTCCTTATTATTGCTTTTACTTTACTTAGTATCATTTTAATTGATGACTTATATAATTTAATTTTCGCTCGTTTATTACACACCCCAAGGGCATCAACTGTCTATAAGCATCTAGGTTTAAAATTTGTTGAATAGTAAATTAATCTTTACTATTTTTATTTATTAATAAATGATATAATAATATTGGTGATGATATGAGAGCTGTTAAAGTTACCTTGTTTATTTTAATTGCTTGCTTGTTAATGATTATTATTGACACTTTGCAAGCCCGATTCCTAAAAAGTAGTCCCATCATTCATTGGCAAGAAGATTTGGGTGGGAATAGCTATGTCGATAAGGGCTTTCTTATGGATACTTATTATTGCGCTAAAGAAGATGATGTCGAAATGCACTGGGAATTTAAAACATCAAAGTTTTCATGCCCTATGTATGCCATCCATAAACCGGAAGAAATTGAAGGCCTTACGATGACTATTAAAGATGGAACCTTAACAAATACTGGGGCCACCATTATCATTAAAGATGAATCGGAATTAAAACATGTCTTTGGAGAACCATTTTATATCGATAAATTAGAAGGTGAAGACTGGGTAACTCTAAAGCCTAATGAAAATGTGGCCTTTAATTTGCCAGCTTATTCGGTTGATGAAAATGATACTTTAGAGTTAACGTGTAATTGGAGTTATCTATATGGCGCGTTAAAACCGGGAACATATCGTCTTGTTAAAGATACCTTTTTAGAAGATGATACACCGATAACGGAAGAAGATAAAAAGTATTTTGCCGTTACTTTCAAAATAGAGGAATAGGAGAGAGATTTGATGATGAATATTGAACCATTAGTTGATTTTAAGGGTGGTAATGGAGATGGATGCTTTGTTTCTGATATGATTATAACGCACGGCTATAAAGTCGGTTTAATGTACCGAGAAAAACCTGATGAGGATGTTCCTGATAGTGGTTGGCGTTTCTTATTAGGAACTGAAGAAGATGATTACCTTAATAATCCAGATAATATCCATCTTGTAGATATCAATACGCTATGTAATTATGACGTATGCGTTATCCCTTATTTGGATGCGCCATATGGTAGTAGTTATATAAGAGTTAATGATAAAGAATTCGCCTTAGATGATGGTGAAAGAGAAATATATATTGCTAAAAGAGATGCGAATAAATAATAAATGTAGATGTGATAAATCTACATTTTTGTTATAATGATATAAAGGAGTAACTTATGAAAGAGAATCAAGAACTTAAGGATGAAGATAAATATCAAAAACTAAATGATATGATTAAAGAATCTCATAATATCGTTTTCTTTGGCGGGGCTGGTGTTTCAACCGAAAGTGGTATTCCGGACTTTCGAAGTAAAGATGGATTATATAACCAGCACTATAAGTATCCACCCGAAGAGATATTAGGTCATACATTCTTTATCGACCATATGGATGAGTTTTATACTTTTTATAGAGATAAATTAAATAGTTTAAAGTATGAACCTAATATAACGCATTATAAATTAGCTGAATTAGAAAAGAAGGGTAAGTTAAAAGCGGTTATAACCCAAAATATTGATGGTCTTCATCAAAAAGCGGGATCAAAGGTTGTTTTTGAACTTCATGGTAGTGTCTTAAGAAACTATTGTACGAAGTGCCATAAGTTTTACGATGCTTCTTATGTTTTTGATGGCAAAGGTATTCCTAAATGTTCTTGTGGTGGAATTATCAAACCAGATGTCGTTCTTTATGAAGAAAGGTTAGATGATGAAGTAGTAAGTGGCGCTACTAAGGCGATTAAAAAAGCGGATATGTTAATTGTGGCGGGCACGTCTTTGATGGTTTATCCTGCTAGTGGCTTAATCAATTACTTTAATGGTAAGTATCTTGTTTTAATCAATCGTTCAGCGACACCATATGATTATTTAGCCAATTTAATTATTCATGATTCTTTAGGTAATGTTTTTCAAAATGTTTTAGATGATTAGTAGGTGATATGATGGAATTAATTAAAGTTGGGGATAAAACTTATTATCTTAAAAATCCCACAAATATAGGTATATATAAAGTTGATGATAAAAGTGTCTATCTTATTGATTCAGGAAATGATAAGGATGCGGGTAGAAAAATATTGCATCTTATGGAAGATGAAGGATGGAAGATAAAGGGTATCATTAATACCCATTCTAATGCTGATCATATTGGTGGAAATAAAATTATCCAAGACCGGACCAACTGCGATATTTTAACGCACCAAATAGAGGATTGTTTTACCAGTTATCCTATTTTAGAGCCATCATTTCTTTATGGTGGATATCCTTTTAAAGATCTTAGAAATAAAACTTTACTAGCTAAAGAATCTTCGACCATACCCCTTAAAGATAATTTACCGGAAGGATTAGAATATTTCTCTTTAAAGGGACATTTCTTTGATATGATTGGTATTAAAACAAGTGATGACGTCTATTTTTTAGCTGATGCCTTATTTAGTGAAGAGACGATAACGAAGTATCATTTATTCTTTATCTATGATGTCAGTGAATACTTAAAAACACTAGATTATCTTGATACTTTAAAGGGTAAATTATTTATTCCATCACATGCTTCAGCTACCACATCAATTACATCTTTAATTAAACTTAACCGGGATAAAATTGAAGAAATTACTAATAAAATATGTCAGATATGCTCATCTGGTAAGACTTTTGAAGAAATCTTAAAAGCTATTTTTGATGAATATAACTTAACGATGAATCTGAATCAATATGTTCTTGTCGGTAGTACTGTTAAATCCTATCTATCATATTTAGCTGATCTGGGTAGATTAGGTTACACCTTTAAAGATAATGAAATGTTGTGGTACCAACTATGAAAATAGAAAAACCTAAAGTTCAAAATTATCCCGAATATAGTTTAAGTATGGCGGTTAAAGAAAATAGTTTTCAGTATCATACTTATCTTGATACCCCTAAAGAAAACTTAAAAATAGAAGATGTAACCTTTGATAGTTGTCTTTTTAAAGGAATTGATTTTAGTAATATTTCTTTAATTGATGTCGATCTTATTGATGTTATATTTGAAGATTGTGATTTATCAAACCAAGTTTTTGATAATCATCTTTTAAGACGCGTTCGTTTTAAAAATTGTCGCCTTTTGGGAGTATCATTTTTAGGCTCTTTAATTAGAGACGTTGAAATTATTGAATGTAAGGCTAATTATATCAATTTAGCTACGGCTAAAATAAATAAGTTAGTTACTATAGATAGTGACTTTAGTGAAATGACTTTATTAGATACAATGATTAAAAATTGGGAGATTGATAATGTCAATTTCTCATCTTCCGAAATTATGACAACACCCTTAAAAGGGATTGATTTTTCAACATCTAAGATTACTAATATTCGAATTGATCATAAGTCACTAACTGGTATGATTATTGATCGGATGCAAGCGGATGAACTTGTTAAAATGCTTGGTGTTACATTTAAAAACTAAAATACTTATCATATTTTTGATAAGTATTTTTTTGGTGTCAACTATTGAATAAAAATAGATTTCGTACTAATATATTAATAGGTGAGAAAGTTGAAAAGTAGTAAGAAGGAAAAAGTAAGTTTTTACAATATGTTTTGGCTTTTTATTTTTGGCTCTTGTTTTGGCTGGCTTTATGAAGTTATTTTTAGTCTTGTTGTTCATGGCGTTTTTATAAACCATTCGGCTTTAGTTATTGGCCCCTTTAACATTTGCTACGGAATTTGTGCTTGTGCACTAACTTTTTTACTATATCGCTTTAAAGATAAAGGTATTATTCCCTTATTTTTGATAAGCTTTTTCTTAGGATCATTATTAGAATATATTATGAGTTGGGGAATGGAACTAGTTTTAGGCTTTTCGGCTTGGGACTATAGTGATATGTTTTTAAACATCAATGGCCGGGTATGTCTTGTTATGTCAACACTTTGGGGAATACTTGGTATTGTTTGGATAAAATATATTTATCCTGTGATTGAAAAAATTATTAATAAGATACCTAAAACTTTAGGTGATAAATTAATAATTGGTTTATCAATTTTCTTAGTCTTTGATCTGGCATTAACGATTAGTGCGGTTATTAGGGCTAAAGAATGTGATGATGGGGTTGAGCCAAGAAATGCTTATGAAAGCTTTTTAGATAACACTTTCAACCGCGATTATTTATATAATATGTTCAATAATAGTTGGAGTGAGTAGATGAAAGTATTAGTACTATCTTGTAATACTGGTGGGGGACATAATTCGTGTGCTAAATATATTAAAGAAGAGTTTAATCAAAATGGCATTGCTTGTGATTTCATTGATTACTTTAGTATTTTAGGTGCTAAATTATCTAAGAGGGTTGAAAAGCTATATTTAAAATCAACGCATGGCAAAGGTAAGCTATTTAAAAGTGTTTATAAACTAGGGGAAACTTATAGTAAAGTGGGGATTACAAGCCCTGTTTATGAATTAAATAAATTAGCTAAAAATAAAATTCGTGATTATATTGAAAACAATCATTATGATGTGGTAATTTGCCCACATTTATTTCCATCAATGGCTGTTACATCTTTAAAAAAAGATGGCTATGATATTAAACTTATCAATGTCGCTACCGACTATACCAATATTCCTTTTTGGAATGAGACAACTCCTGATTATTTTGTTATTCCACATCCTTCTTTGAAGGAAGAGTTTACAAATAAGGGTATTTTAGAAGAAGTGTTGTTGCCTCTTGGTATGCCGATATCAACCCGTTTTATTAAGAGTGAATCTAATCTTTCTTTAAACTATGATAAACCAAATATCTTAGTTACATCAGGAAGTATGGGCTTTGGTAATTTAAAAGATGTCGTTAAAGCACTTCTTAAAAACATTGATGCTTATATTATTGTTATTTGTGGTAATAATGAAAAATTATATCGTAAGCTTAGTAAGATAAAAAATGCTAATTTAATTGTTAAAGGTTTCGTAGATAATATGGACGCTTATATTAAATCTTGTGATGTCATCTTAACCAAACCAGGTGGTCTTACGAGTAGTGAAGTTGCGGTTTTAAATAAACCGATGATTCATATTATGCCTATTCCTGGGGTAGAAAACTATAATGCTAATTTCTTTAAAAAATATCATCTAAGTTTAGTATCCAATACTACTAAAGAAATCATCGATAATACTAAAAGATTATTAACTGATGATAAGTTAAAAGAAGAAATGCTTGCTAATCAAAACAAAGTTATATCAAAGACGGCTGCTGCTGATTTAGTAAAGTTCATAGAAGAAAAAATAAAATAAAGCGATGAAAATCGCTTTTATAGTGTCAAAAGATGCGTTGACAATTATCTTGTTATTCCCTAAAATATAGTAAAGGTGATTATATGAATATATATGATATTTTAAATGAACTTCATATTGTGTATGAAGAAGTTAGTCATAAAGCCGTTTTTTCATCAGAAGAATCGCAACACATTAAAGAATTGATTAAAGGTGTAGGGGTTAAAAATATTTTCTTAACCAATCACAAAGGACACTATTATCTTTATTTATTTGATGATATGAAACGCGCTAATATCAAAAATGTTAGTAAAGAGGCTAGTGCCGGTCATTTATCTTTTACTAGTCCTGACGAATTAAAAGAAATCTTAAAATTAGATCTTGGTAGTGTCACACCACTTGGAATTATTAATGATAAAGATAATGTCGTAACAATTATTATTGATGAAGACTTAAAAGGTAAACGTTTGTTGATGCACCCTGATACCAACACGAAGACTTTAGCGCTTTCTTATGATGATTTAATTAAGTTTATTGAATATGAACATCATCAATATTTACTTATTAAAAATTGAGGTGTTATAAATGGAGGAAGAAATATTTAAACGAAGTAAGATTCTTTATGATAAATTAATTCCTTATGGCTTTAAAAAAGAAAATGATACTTACATAATGACTAAACTAATTTTAAATGATACTTTTAAAGTTGAGGTTAAAGTAGAAAAAGATAGGGTTAAAGTAAGTGTTTATGATTTAGATTATGGCGCTGAATATACTAATTATCGCCTTGATCATCCTAATTCTTTTGCCTTTCAAGTTAAAGAAGCTGTTGATAGTATTTTAGTTGATATTAAAAATAAATGTACGATGCCAAGAGCTTTTATAAGTGATCAAGCTAATGCGATTACTCGTTTAATTTTTGAAGAATACGGGGATCAGCCTAACTTTGAATGGGAAGATGCTCCCGGGTATGCCACTTTTCATCACAATGATAATCATAAGTGGTATGCTATTATTATGAATATTGATAGAAGTAAACTAGAACCAAAGAAGAATGGTATGATTGAGATAATTAATGTCAAACTAGATCCCTTAAAAATTACGGACTTATTACGAAAAGAAGGATTTTATAAGGCTTATCATATGAATAAGAAAAACTGGATTTCCCTTATTTTGGATGGAACGATTAAAGACCAAGATATTATGGCTTTAATTTATGAAAGCTATAATCTAACGAAAAAGAGGTAAAGATGAATAATAAAATTAATATAATAGCGACTGTTCAAAGAATAATGACGGCAATAATCACGATGATAATTCTCCTTTGGGCGAGCCTTAAAAATGGTTTAATGGTTCAAATATTCATTTTACCTTTTCTTATTTGTACAATTGCTTATCTTTTCGAAAATATTTTTTTCTTACTAAAGAAAGATAAACTTGCGAAAATAGCTCATAAAATATTTGCGATAAGCATCTTTAGTTATGCGCTTGGCTTTTTAATCTATGCCATATACGATATTATTAAAAATAGAAATTATTCTTTTATTATCATTGTTTTAATTGATGTTATGATTTTAAGTTATATGATAAAAAAGACTTTTTTTAAGAAAAAGACGAAATAATATCCTCGGATATTATTTTTTTTGTTATAATTAGTTATAGAAGGTGATGATATGAAACGTAATGTTATAAGTGTAGTTATTATTACATTACTTGTGATTGGTTTAGGAATTAGTGTTTTCTTTAATTTAATGCCTACAGAAACTAAAAAAGAAGAATTGCCTACTTTACCTAAACCAGAATTAGCTGAAGGCTTAAGAGGTAAACAATTTGGTATTGATAAAAATATTGATGAAACGACAATTGATAAATATCTAAATCGTCCTGATAGTGTTTACCGGGATATGCGAATGTTAAAAGATCCTGGTAATTATGAAGCTATTGGTGGAGACTCATACCTATCTGGCTTTATTAAAGGCTTTGAAGTTGTACCTTATCCACTTTTAGTTAATGTAAGTGGTTTACCTGAAGAAGTAGGGGATAGCTATACTGGTAAAACTTTATATACGGAAAAAGATGGTAAATATACCCCTAACTATGAAGAATCGTTAAGTATTTTAGAGTATTATTTTCCAAAGGATAAAAATATTTTCTTAATTTGTGGCGGTGGCGGTTACGCTGGTATGACAAAAAATATGCTTATAAGTTTAGGTTGGGATGAAGATAAACTTTATAATATTGGTGGTTATTGGTATTATGAAGGCGATAATAAAGTTCAAGTTAAACGTGAAAAAGATGGCAAAGATGTTTATGATTTTTATAAAGTCATATATCATGATATTGACTTTGATAATCTAACGGAGATTAGCGATGAAGAATAAAAAAGTATTAATCGCAATCATTACTATCATAGTTATCTTAGTAGTGGGTCTTGTAATATTTATCTTAACACGTCCCGAAAAACCTATTAAAGAAGATTATACCGGTGAAAAGTTTACTTTAGATGCTGCCTATTATAATAAAGGTGAGTATCTTGAAAAAGATAAAGATGAAGTTTTAAAACTCTTAGAAGATAAAGCTAGTTTCTTACTTTTTACGCATAACGATTATTGTACGATGCCGATACCTAGTGATACGATTTTTCAAAAGACGATGGATAAATATGATATCGATGTTATAAAACTATCTTTTGCCGAGTTTAAAGAAACACCTCTTTATGATACTGTTAAATTAGCGCCATCCTTTATTCTTATTGAAAATGGTGAAATTAAAAGCTATTTAAGAGCTGATAAAGATGAAGACTATGACCGTTATCAGAAAGAAGCTAACTTTGAAAGTTGGTTAAATAGTTACGTCAATTTAACTAAATAGAGTAGATTATGAAAATAATCTGCTTTTTATATTGACAAAAGTTATATAATGTTATATAGTGTTATATGTGAGGTGCATTATGCGAATAATTGTGAGTAATAGTAGCCCCGTTCCTATCTATGAACAGATTAAAAAGGCCATTATGGATCAAATTATGAATGATGAGTTAAAAGAAAATGAGCCTTTACCATCAATTAGGGCCTTAGCTAGGGATATTAAAATTAGTGTTATGACCATTAAAAAAGCTTATGATGAATTAGAAAGTGAAGGCTATATTAAAGTTGTCCAAGGTAAGGGAACTTTTGTTAGTCCTAAAAATCCTGATTTGGCTTTAGAAAATGCCCAAAAGGAAATTGAAAAGCATCTAGAGGAAGCTTTAAATATTGCTAGTAGGTATGATATATCCAAAGAAGATTTAAAAGAATTAATTGATATTTTAGGAGGCGAGGCATAATGGATGCTATTAATGTTAAAGATTTAGTTAAAGAATATCGTAATTTTACTTTAGGTAATTTAAATGTCACGATTCCATCTGGTTATATTGTCGGTTTAATCGGAGAAAATGGCGCTGGTAAAACAACCTTTATTAAATGCTTGTTAGAAATTATTAAACCAACGAAAGGGACAATTAAACTCTTAGGACAAGATATTAAAGATGCCAAAGAAGATATTGGCGTTGTCTTAGATGATATGTTTTTTCCAGAAATATTACAAGTTAAAGATATAAGTGCCGTTATGAAAGGCATTTATCAAAAATGGGATGAAGAATTATTCTTTAAGTATTTAAAAGATTTTAATTTAGACCCTAATAAAATTATTAAGACGTTATCTAAAGGTATGCATAAAAAACTAGAAATAGCAACCGCTTTAGCGCACCATCCGAAACTTCTTATTCTAGATGAACCAACCGAAGGCTTAGATCCGGTTGTTCGAAGTGAAGTTTTAGATATCTTTTTAAACTTTATTCAAGATGAAGAACATAGTGTTTTATTATCAACCCACATTACGAGTGATTTAGAACATATTGCTGATTGCATCATTTTTATTGCTGATGGCAAAATCTTAATGGAAAAAGACCGGGATGAGTTATTAGATAATTATGGTATCTTAAAAGTTAATGTCGATGAGATTGATAAGATTGCCAAAGAAGACATCATCGCTTGTCTTAAACATCGCTATGACTATGAAATTCTTGTCAGTGAGAAAGATAAGATAAGTAAAAAGTATCCTAACTATATTGTTGATAAGATAACTTTAGAAGAATTGATGGTTTTAATGATTAAGGGGGAAAGACAATGTTAGGTTTTATTAAAAAAGATTTATTAACGATTAAAAGTAATTATAAGATTTTAATTGTCTATTTAATTTTTGTGCTTGTCTTCACTTTTCAAAATAATGCCTTTATCACGTTTTTACCACCTTATTTAAGTGCGATGCTTCTGATGTCGACGTTTGGCTATGATGAAAAGAATCACTGGGATGCCTATGCCGCTACTTTCCCTAAAGGCCGTATTAATGTTGTCAGAGCTAAATATTTAGCTACCATTTTAGTTACATTTATTGTTTCACTTCTAGTCTTCATCATAGCTTTGGGTTTGTCATATTTAGGTGATGATAAGTTTGATATGTTAGAGACGATTGTGACTTTACTTGCCACTTTTGGGGTGACTATTATTTTTATTTCTTGTATGTATCCTGTTTTCTTTAAATATGGCGCTGAAAAATCCCGTTTAGTTATCCTTGTCGTAATCGTAGCTATGGTTGGATTATTTTATGGAATTATTAAGTTAGCTTCGCTTAAAGCTTTAGCTAGCGTTGTAACATTTATCGGGAAACATATTATATTATTTATGATTCTTACTATTATCTTAATCACTTATATATCTTATATTATTTCTAAGAAAGTTTATTTAAAAAGGGAGCTTTAAAAAGTAAGTCTTTAGGATTTGCTTTTTTTAGTGTATAATTAAAAATAGAAAGAAGGTATATTATGTGTACAGCAGTTACTTATTACACTAAGGATCATTATTTTGGTCGTAATTTAGATTTGGAATATTCTTATAATGAAACGGTTACGATAACGCCTCGCAATTATGTTTTTAATTTCCGTAAGATGGGGGAAGTTAAAACGCATTATGCGATGATTGGTATGGCTTATGTAGCCGGTAATTATCCTTTATATTATGATGCCGTAAATGAGAAAGGCTTGGGCATGGCAGGATTAAATTTCCCTAAAAATGCTTGTTATAAAGATGTTGATGAAGAAAAAGATAATGTCGCACCATTTGAGTTCATCCCTTATATCTTAACGCATGCTGCTACAGTTAGTGAGGCAAGAGAATTACTTAAAAATATTAATATTGCAAGTATTGATTTTTGTGAAGAATTAAAGGCTTCACCATTACACTGGATTATTGCGGACCAACATGAAGCCATTACGGTTGAAGCCGTTAAAGACGGTGTTAAAGTATATGATAATCCAGTTGGTGTTTTAACAAATAATCCAACTTTTGATATGCATATGTTTAACTTAAATAATTATATGTCTTTATCTATCGAACCACCGCAAAACACTTTCGCACCTAACTTAGAATTAGATACATATAGTAGGGGTATGGGTGGCTTAGGCTTACCAGGTGATTTATCTAGTGCTTCACGTTTTGTTAAAGCAACTTTTACCAAGATGAACTCTTTATCTGATGATAGTGAAGCGGGAAGTATTAGTCAGTTTTTCCATATCCTAGAATCTGTATATCAACAAAGAGGTTGTGTCCATATGGGAGACGATAAGTATGAGATAACTATTTACTCATCTTGTGTCAATATGGATAAAGGCATTTATTATTACAAGACTTATGACAATAGCCAAATAACAGGTGTTGATATGCATAAAGAAGACCTTGATGGATCTTTACTTGTTAGTTATGACCTTGTTAAAGATGAACATATATTAATGCAAAACTAGGGATGACGATAATGGCAAATGTTAATGATTATTTAAAATGGCGGGGCGATATCCCTATAAGTCGTGATTTTCCTTTTAATGAATTAGATGGGGTCGTTTTAGCGCGCTTATCATACCTTCTTTTTGATAAGATTAAACTTGATAAGGAAGAAACAATTTTAAGTATCTATCAAAAGATGATAAAACTTAGTCCTAGTTCTTTTATTAGAGAAGAAGATTATGATTTAATTAGAAACTTGGGACAATCTAGGCGCTTTAAAGATATGCTTGTAACCGATTATGAACAAGATAACGACAAGGACTTAGAAAAACAATTCCGAGCAATTACGATTCATCTTTCGTCTAAAGAGATGTTTATCTCTTTTATGGGAACCGATGCGACAATTACCGGGGTTAAAGAAGACCTTAATATGTCCTTCTTGGATAATGTGCCTTGTCAAGAAAAAGGTTTAGAATATTTAAAAGAGTGTGCTTATCATTATTCTTATAAAAAGATTAGATTAGGAGGACATTCTAAAGGTGGGAATGTCGCTATTTATGCCTTATTAAGAGCTTCTAAAGATATTCAAAGACGGATTATTAAAGTATATAATTATGATGGACCAGGATTTACTAATAATATTTTAAGAAAATATGCTAAAGATAAAATTATTAATAAAATCGAAACGTTTATTCCCCAAGATTCGATTATTGGTCGGATGTTAAATCATCAAGAAAAAATGACTATTATTTATAGCGATGATACCCTAGCTTCCCAACACAATGTCTATTTGTGGCAAGTTCAAACTGATCATTTTATCAAATTAGATCATCTTCGGGATGTAAGTGATAATATCGATATGACACTATCGACTTGGTTAGAAGAGACAACGCCATATCAACGCCAAGTCTTAGCTGATACGATTTTTGAGTTGTTTAAGGCAACTGGCGAAGATAAGTTTCGAGATATATCCCATAATTTAACTAGTAATATTCCTAAAATTTTAAAGAAATATACGGAAATATCTCCTGAAGATAAAAAGGTAATGACAAGGTTAATCAAAAAACTTGTCAGTGTTAATGCTAAAGTAATGAAAGAAAAAGAAACACTAAAATGGCATCAAATGAAGGATACTTACCTTGAAAAAGGTAAATTAAAGATGCACGAATTAAATGATAAATATTTACATAATAGAAATTAGGAGGATTTATGAAGAAAGAAATTAAAACAACAGAAGCAATTTTCCCTATGCCCGTTTTGATGATTGCTACCTATAATGAAGATGGTAGTGTGGATGTTATGAATGCCGCTTGGGGTGTGATGTTAGATCGTGACATCATTGGCCTTAATTTAACTGAAACTCATAAGACTGTTCAAAATATTAAAGCAAGAGGAGCTTTTACGGTTAGTATTGCTGATGCCGCTCATGTTAAAGAAGCCGATTATTTTGGCGTTGTATCAGCTAATAATACACCTGATAAGTTTGAACGTAGTGGTCTTACGACAACGAAATCGAATCTTGTTGATGCTCCTATTGTTAATGAGTTTCCAATCACGATGGAATGTATGTTTATTGAATACCAAGATAGTGAATATGGCATTGGTGTTGTGGGTAAAGTCGTTAACACATTAGTTGATGAAGAAGTGATGACGGATGGTAAGGTTGATATATCTAAAGTAAATGCCATTGCTTTTGATCCTTATACGCATGGTTACTATAAAGTAACAGAAAGGGTTGGCAATGCTTTTCAAGATGGTTTAACATTAAAGTAAAAATAAGTATTAATTTACTTATTTTTTGTTGCTTATTTAGCTAATAAATGTTAAAATGAAAAGGCAGTTTGGATGTGATAAGATGAACTATACTTTTAAAGACGTCTTTTTAGCGCTTCGTGAAGAATATAAAAAAACGAATCAAGATGTTATGTCTTTATTAGAAACTTTAAAATTAGGACCTAAAGCTACTTATCATCATTTTGATTTAGATAAAATGCAGTGGGAAGAGGGATGTCGCCTTTTTCTAGGTATCCGCCATTGTACAGGTATATCATTAGGTGGACACTTCCATTTAGGTAATTATCCTGGTGATATAACAGAGTTTAATCTTGATGATTATGGTCATGATGCTGTTATCTGTTTTCCTAAAACGAAGCAAGTTGCTTACACAATTGTTGATTATGATGCCTTTAAAGAAAAATTAAGAAGCCTTAAAGAAAGTGCTTTTGCTAGAAATATAACGACGGGAACTATTATCGTTAATAATGATAGTGAAGAGTTGTTGTTACTAATTAGTGTCAATGGTATTCATCTATTAAAAGATGGCTTTGTAAGAACTATAGATTATGTTGGTTCAATGGACATGGTTATGCTAAAAGGTTATGATGATGAAGCTTTAAGTTATTTTAAAAAAGTTCTTGACCTACCTTTAGATATTGACAGTTTAAGTTTGTATCATAAACAAATTATTACATCATCAAAACCTAAAGAATTAGTCTTTGCTGATGATACCCCTAATGATTTAAAATCTTTAGCGTTCATTGAAGAGCCTAAGAAACTCGTTTTAAAAGGAACGAATAAAGCCGGTTATCATACGGATTTATTATAAAATAATTTAAGACTTGACAATAATAAAAAAAGATGTATAATACAGAGCCAAGTGAGGAGATATAAGCATATTTGTGAGCTATCTCGGGTTTACCTACACAATTATAAAGTAATTGGAGTCACGAATAAAATGGTTCGTGGCTTTTTTGTAGCTACGAAAAAATAGTGAGTATGTATAAGTTTCGACGAGCTACATAGAGATTAATTCTTACACGTGAATCACGGAGTCACTATCAAGTTTACATATTGATTTTGTCAACGTGATTTTTAGTTTACGTAAATGCGGTAATGCTAAAGAAAGTATGTTATAATTTTGTTAAGTAGACCTAAATAGAGGAGGGTGATTTTATGGCCGTAATAGAAGTAAAAGGGTTATCAAAAACGTTTAAAGTAAAACTTAAAGATAAAGGCTTTAAGGGTAGTTTAAAAGCGATGGTTAAACCAAAGTATAAAACTGTTAATGCCGTTAGGGATATCAGCTTTACGGTTGATAAGGGAGAGATTATTGCCTTTATTGGGCCAAATGGTGCTGGTAAAAGTACAACTATTAAAATGATGACAAGCATTCTTTTTCCTGATCAAGGCTCAATTAAAATATTAGACTTTGATCCTAAAAAAGATCGTAAGAAATTATCTTATGAAATTGGAACTGTCTTTGGTCAAAAAGAACAACTATGGACACATTTAACCCCTTATGATAATTTTAAGTTTTTTGGCGCAATTTATGATATTCCTGAAAAAGCGGTTGAAAAGAAAATTGACGAATTAAAGATGCTTTTTGAACTTGATGAGTTTATAAACACACCGGTTCGAAATTTATCTTTAGGTCAAAGAATAAGATGTGAAATTGTTGCTTCTTTAATCCATAATCCGAAGATATTATTTTTAGATGAACCTACAATCGGTTTAGATCCGGTTGTTAAAGAAAATATTCGTTCTCTTATCAAAAGAATGAATAAGGAGTATAAAACAACTATTTTCTTAACAAGCCATGATGTTGGCGATATCGAAAAGTTATGTAAAAGAGTTATCATTATTAATAATGGCCAAATTGTTTTGGATGATTCAATGGACAATTTAAAATATCATTATTTAAATAAAAAGATTGTTGAAGCTAAGATGAAAGAGCGAGTTAATCTTGATGATGAAGATGGCATTACTATTTTAAAAGACAAAGGATATAATTTAAAAATTGAAGTGGATACGACTAAAAGAAGTGTTGCCGATGCGATTAAATTATTAAACCCTGATAATATTATTGATATTAATATTTCTAATATCCCTCTTGAGGATATCATCAGTAGTATTTATCAAAATAAGGATCAGTTATGAAAAAGTATTGGTTTATAATTAAAACAGAAATAATGAGTAATTTACAATACAGATTTGATGTTATATTTGGTTTTGTTAGTTACTTTATTTTGTTATTTATTTTATTTAACTTATGGCGATATCTATATAGTGATACAAGTGGACTTATCAATGGCTATAGTATGGCCCAAATGATGTGGTATGTCGTTATGACAGAAATACTTTGGATGACTTTAGGTGGTCGAAAGTTTAATACGAAAATATGTAATGATGTTAAAACGGGTAATATAACATACAACATTAATAAACCTTATAGTTATATTGGTTATTCATTATCGATGCATTTAGGCGATATATTAGTTAAGGGTGTCCTTTATGTTTTAATTGGTATGCTTATCGGCTTTATCTTTTTAGGTCACTTCCCAAGTTTAAGTATTATAGAAATAATAGTTGTTATTATCGCATCAATATTAGCTACAATTATTAGTATCTTTATCATTATGGCTTTAGGCTTAATATCATTTTTTATTGAGGATGCAACACCTTTTTATTGGGTATATAGTAAATTAATTTTAATATTGGGAACCATTTTCCCAATCGAATATTTTCCAACTGTTTTACAAAAAGTTTTAAACTTTAGTCCGATTTATGTTGTAAGTTATGGCCCAGCTAAACTATTTGTCGATTTCTCATGGGATAAGGCTATCACCATTATTGGTGCTCAATTAATTTATCTAGTTATTACTTATGGAATTTGTAAATTAATCTATCAGAAAGGGGTGAAGAGAATAAGTGTTAACGGCGGTTAGAAATCAATGTAAAGTCATATTTTTATCAATAAAGTATGCCTTAATGCGAGAATTACTTAATAAGACAACTTTTATTTCGAATATTATATTTATGATATTAAATAATTCTAGTATGATTGTTCAATGGATTGTGTTATTTTCAATTAAAGATAATTTTGGTGGCTATACTTTAAAACACGTTATTTTATTAATTGGGATATCTTCAAGCCTTTATGGATTTGCACATTTCTTCTTTGAAAAAAGTTTTAAATTGTCTGAGACAATTAATTCGGGTAAGTTAGATGCTTATATTGTTCAACCTAAAAATATATTGTTATCAACGATAACATCAGATATTCAAGTTTCTGCTTTAGGTGATTTATCATTTGGCTTAATTGCTTATTTTATATATGGTTTTACTATTCGAGGCTTTATTCTTTACTCTCTTTTCACCATAACTGGTGGCATAATACTAGTATGCATTTCCGTTATCCTACATAGTTTAAGCTTCTGGTTTAGTAATGCTGATGCTGGTGCGGATACTTTTAATGGTATGATGATTAATGTATCAACATACCCTGATAGTATTTTTAAAGGGATAGTTAAGTGGCTATTATTTACAATTATTCCTGTTGGTATTGCTAACTATATTCCTGTTAAGGTAATGGTTTCATTTAATCCTTATCTTCTTTTAATTAATGTTGGTGTATGTTTACTATTTATTCTTCTTGCCTTCACCATCTTTTATCGAGGACTAAAAAGATATTCTTCAACCAACTTAATGGTTGCCAGAGTTTAGAATGAGATGATGTAATCGAGGTATAAAATGAAGAAAATATTTTTAACAAGTGATATGGGATGTAGTAAGAAAATTAATAACCAAAGATATGCAACCCCTCTAGATAATCGAAATGGGATTGTTGATCATTTAAAAAAGGTTTTAAAACGTGAGAAAAACTTCGTGTTTTTTGTTAGTGATTCTTTTGATTATGAAAAAAGTTATAGTTATGCGAAACTCACGTTTGAAAGTTTTAAAATGAGTGGCTTTAATTTTACTTCTTTTATTGTTGTTGATGGTAAATATGATGGCAATTTAAAAGAAGATATTCTTAATGCCGATTTAATCTTTTTAACCGGTGGGAAGACTCTTACGCAAATGCGCTTTTTTGAGAAAATTAATTTAAAAGAATTATTAGAATCTTATAATGGTATTATCATTGGTCAAAGTGCCGGATCTATCAATCTTGCGCATAAAGTTATTTGTCCTCCTGAAGAAGAAGAGGAAATCGGTACTAATTATATTTGGCAAGGCTTAGGTCAAACACTAGTTAATGTCATTCCCCATTTTAAATTAGAAGTAAATGAAGACCTTGATAAAAAGTTAAGAAATGAATTACTCAAACTATCTTTTGATAATATTTTATATGCTATTAGTGATGGCGCATATATTTTTGATGATGGGGAGTCTAAGATAGTATATGGAAAATCTTATTTAATTAATCAAGGCCATATTGAAAATATATGTGAAGATGGGGAGTCCAAAAGGATAGAATAATATGAAAAATAACGTTGTAACAATAACACAAAGGGCACTTTATATCGGAGGTATAATTATATGAAAAAAATTATGAACTTTTTATTGCTGATAATAATATGCATGGCAGTTATTGGATGCGATAGTTCTATTCAAAATGAAATTAATTATGATGATGTACCAATAGAAGAAAGAACATACGATGGCGTGGTATATGATAAAGGATATTTCTTAATTAAAGAAGATAGGACATCTAAATCAGAAACATATTATGCTTTTAATGAATCGGAGAAAAAAGTAATTATTGAAATGACAGGGGGCTTTAAACGTTCTAAAACACCACATCAATGTCATGTTTTGGAGGGCACTTATGAAGGTGAACTAGGAGATGAAATAGTTATAAATATAACTAAACAGGATAATAAATTAATTGACGAAAAATATCAAAAAGAATTTCAAGAAACACTTTCTTTTTCAGATGAACAAAATGACAAACATGAATATGAAAGTCCGTCAACGGCCATTTCTAGAGCAAAAATATGTAATACTAAAAATGCAAAATAGATAGTATAAATTATAATTTGTTTAACTCTCGTTTTATGTCCTTTTTGTCATTTTATAGAAATTATATAATTGTTCTTGGAAGGAGCAAGAAATATGGATCAAGAGAAAATAGGAAAGTTTATTGCGAGTTTAAGAAAAGAACAAAAATTAACGCAGGAACAACTTGCTGAAAAATTGGGAGTAACTAGTAAGTCAGTAAGTCGTTGGGAAAATGGTAAAAATATGCCAGATTATTCTATTTTAAAAGAACTGTGCAATATATTAGGTATTGATGTTAATGAATTTTTAAGTGGCGAAAGAATTGAAAAACATGAAATTCAAACATATAGTATTAAAAATCTAGATCTAATTTTAAAAGAATACTGTAAGATGAAAAAACAAAAAAATATATTTAAATTTATTTCAATTGTAATTGGGATAATTGAAATAATTGCCATTGGCTTAATAGTTTTTTTAGGTTGTATGTTTATATTAATGGGAGGATTAAATAAAGAAGAAGTAATAACTGATACAAGTAAATATCAGGATGTTATTGGCGTTAATGCTAATATTAAATATAAAGATAAATGGGGAATGTCAGAAGAAATATTTCCAAAAGTCATTAATGAATTAAATGTTAAAGATTTCAAAATGGTTTATTTAGATGCGTGGGATAATCAATATTTATCTTATTTAGTAGTAGATTATTCTAAAACTGAATATGAAGAAGAAGTTGAAAGATTAAATAAATATGGAATAGAAGATTATATTGGCTATTATGGTGTAACAGGATTTACCAATTATAAATTATTAGCAATGGAATCTGATTCATATCAAGGCTTTGTATATGCCATTACTGATGGTAATAGTAGAATAGTATATATTGAAATGATATTTTGCAATTACTTTATGGATATTAAATATAAAGAGCATATACCGAATGACTATTTGCCAGATGGCTTTGATGCAACAATGGATAATAGTTATAGAAAAAAGTCTATAAAATAATTAGAAATAATAATTTAAAGATATAGGAGGTGTTTTAAGAAATTAATTGATTGTGATAACAATGTATTTAAAAGTGAGGCTTTTCAAAAAGATAGATATAAGTTTTATCTTATAACGCAAAACCTAACTAGCCCATCTCTTCTTTTATATAGTGATGAAGAAGATTATGTTGTCTGTCGGGGTGCCGAGGGTTGGCCAACCTGGATTTGGACTAAAGATGGTATATCCATGGAAAAGGCGAGGGAAATAGAAGAACTTATTGAACTATATCTAACGGATAATCGTAAAGATAAATTTACTTGCAAAAAAGAATTATATGACTTATTTGTTCAAGAGGGTTTTACCAAATTAAATCTAGATGATTATTTTGAAATGGGAAGTCTTTATTGTACTAAAACTAAAAAACCTAAAGATTGCGATGGAAAAATGGACACGCCAACCCTAGTTGATAAAGATATTTTAGTTAAATATTGGTTTGATGATAGTCAGGAAATGAATGGCGTTGATCCTATTAGTATGGAACAGGCGAAAATGGATATTCAACAGATGATGGCATCAGGTCATTTCTATGTTTGGCGTAATGATGCTGGAAAAATCGTTTGTATGGCTAGTTATAATGAAGCCGGAGGTGAGGCTAAATTAAGCCATGCCTATACTCCCGTTGAAGAAAGAAAAAAAGGCTATGCTGCTAATCTAGTTTACGCTATTACTAACGACATCCTTGAACGTGGGTTAGTGCCACTACTATATACTGATTATAATTATATTCCATCAAATAGAGCTTATATTAATGCTGGATATATTGATGCCGGTATATTAATCAATTTCTCTTGCTCAAAAGTTAAAGTAAAAGAATTAAAGTGATAAAAAGGAATATAAAAAAGCATATTTACCAGTTAGTATTAATTTTAATAATTATTTAAAATAATTTATTATTCCTTATTTAGTAACGTTTTATATAGCTAATAGTTTCTATAAAAAGGTATTGTTTAAAGCACACTTTATAACCATATTAATTTAACAATAGATGTGTTTAATATAAGATGTGATATAGATAAATTAGTACTACCTATAAAAAAGATATTAAAAGTAAAACACTATCTAACATTCATTTGTTAAATAGTGTTTTTATTTTGCTTTAAATTATTAACTTTTCCTTTTAAAGAAATTAAAGATTCCAATATTATTGGTATTATAATTACTGATGATATAAATTCATATGTATTTATTATTCTAACTTGAAATATATCATTTATTTGCAAAATTATGTATACAAAAATTATAGAAAATGTCCATACAATTTTTGTTAACCCATAATTTATTTGATTTTCATTAGTGCTTGACAATTGAATAATTTTAGAAAGTATAAAGCTTATAATAGTAAAAAATGGTTTTAGTATCATAGATAAAAATAAAGAAATCGTATATTTAAAAGTGCATATAATCGTATCTAGAACAAAATTTGGAAGAAACAATAAAATCTTTTTAACAATGGAATTATACTTGTTATAAACAAGTTTACTGGTATTATTGAATCTTAAAATAAGGATACTAAAATCAAGGTTACTATAAATAAAGTTTATTAAGCTTTCATATTTGCTGACAAAACTGCCTATGTTAATTTTTTTTAAGTTTTTTATTACAAAGTACATATTTAATATTAAGCAATAAAAACTACTATATATTTCAAATAATAAAATAAAGATACAAATGACTTGTAATGCTCCTTCACTAGTTATGCTAATAAATAAATTGTTATAATCAATTTTTGAAAAGAAAAATAATGCCAAGGTGACAATAGCACCATATTCGTAATAATCAAATTTAAATATAGATGGTTTATCAGTAGTCATTGGTTTTATATACACCATATAAAAAAACAAAATAATTGATGGAATATACATCAATGAAATATATTTACTTGCTTTTGTAAAAATAGGTATCAGCCTGAATAAAATTAAAACTATACTAATTCCACCAATAAATTCAATTATACTAAGTCCTTTCTCATTCCCTTTTTTATTATCACTTTCAAAATTATTCCTATTATTTTTGCTTTTAATATCATATATTAAAGAAATTATAAAATTGATTATAATACAACCAATAGAGAAATAAATAATAAAATTAATTAAGGAATTAGCATCTATAATACCTTTATATAATTTTAAGTCAGTCATTTTGATCACACCTTTTTCTATGTATTATATCATATTATAACCATTGTGTAATAATTTCTAAAAATTAAAAGATATTACGTTTAACCGTAATAACTTTACAAGAATATGAAAATAATATATAATGTAATCAGAGGTGATTTATATGCTTTTAAGAGAAGATTACTTATCTAAAATAAGAGGGTTTTATGATTCAGATTTAATTAAAATATTAGTAGGTATAAGAAGATGTGGAAAATCAGTTATTTTAAATCAAATAAT
>CANPYM010000006.1 GCA_947588685.1 uncultured Bacilli bacterium
TCTTTAAGTTTATTACTTAATAGTTATGGAAGGCGGTATGAGTATGCAATCAAAAAATACGAGGGTAAAAATTGTCATAGTATTTTTGACAATTGTTTCGGTTTTATTTGGCTTGAATTATGGTGGCATAATAAATGTCGGTACTTTATTTAAATCAAGTACTAAAGCTTCTAATGATTCATATGTGAGAATAGCTGACCCTAACACAATGGATTCATACCAAGACTTTCTATTAAATTCAACCAATGGTTCAAGATATGCTGGCCGTATATGGGCTGATAAAAGTGTCTTTGCTAAAAATAATGGTAATGGAACATTAGCCCTTGATATGAATACTGATGGTATTAATAAAGAGTTATCTTACAATTCTGATTTTCTTAACATATATAGTGCTTTAGGAAGTAGTCAAAATACCATTAAACAAGAGGCTCTTCCTCTTGATGTTGTTCTTTTACTTGATATGTCCACTTCTATGACGACTAAGGGTGGTGCAAAGCTAGATAAGGCTGACCAAGTGATTGAACAGGCCAATAAATTTATTTCAAAATTGATGAACGTTGATGATGATCCTAATATTCACAAAAATAATCGGGTTGGCGTTGTTGTTTATGCGGGTGGTTCAGAAGTTGTTCTACCTTTAAATCATTATAGTTTGATAGATAACAATAATGCCTTCTTATCTATTTCATATCAACATATTAATGACAAATATTGGCCACAAGTTTCAACTCATGTTAAATTAACTGATAAATCTTTTTCTAATGTAACAAGTGATATTTTGTATGCCGATTCAACCTACCTACAAGGTGCTATATATCAAGGTATGAATATGCTATCTAGTGAAACGGAAACTACTTACACGGATAGTAAAACGGCTAGGACGAGTAATCGTATACCTGTGTTAATAGCTTTAACTGATGGTGGTACTAATGCTGTTGGCGCTACCCAAACGCCTGGAAGTGAAATATCTATTGATTGGTGGGATCCTGTTAGTTGGGTAAGTAGCGGTGATGGCAATACAAAAGCATTATTACCAACGCCAACAACGGATCTCTCAAACTGGAAAACCTTTATCCCAGTTCCTAATGGTAATCCTATTTATATATCATTATCAGCACGACCATCTAATGGCGTTGATGCTAGGACTTTGAGTAATCTATTGACAGCTGGTTTTATGAAGAAAAAGGTTGAAGCTAACTATAATCAACATACTAGTGATGCTGATTATATTAATTTTAAAGTTTATGGACTTGGATTTGATGTTGCCGACTTATCAGTAGCAGAGAAAAAGCAAATAAACTTAACTATGAACCCACGTGAGTATTTTGTTGATAACAGTGGGGATGCTGAAATACAAAGGGCATATGATACTTTTATGAGTTATTTAAATCATGAAGATCCAACTTTAACATTTGGTGGATATAGTTGGATTAACGAAGATATCTCCGCTAGTTGGACCTTTAAACACCCGCCTGGAGATTTAGCAAAATATGATGTTACATCCTTGGAAGATATGTATTATATCGATGAGTTTATTGAATCTGACTCTAATAGTGTTGGTACTATTTTTGATGGAATTTTAGAGGATATGCTAGTTTCATCATCAGTCGGTAAGCCAATTGATGGTGAAAATGATTCTGGTGTAAGTAATTCCATAACATATAAAGATCCTATTGGAAAATATATGAGCATTAAAGACAATGCTATTAGCATTGATAATAAGTCTTATGATATGGGCTTACTATTATTTGGAAAAATACATAACATTAAAAAATATGCTGTTTATGACTATACATTTAATAGTACTCACCGGGGCGAAAATCATGATAGTGATGATATGAGACAACCTTTTACTAGTGGTTGGTATGATAGTGAAGGCCATTATTTAAAAGATGGTGGTTCTTGGGAAAATGGAGATACATACTATATTGATGGAACAAAAATTAGAGAGTGGATTCCTACTTTAGACGAAAGTGGAAGTATCACTAATCAACAAAAACATACAATTTATACCTTATATGATTTTGTTGATGAAGACGTTAATGCTATTTTGCAAAATCCTTGTTATGATAATGCCAAAATAAATTACAAACTAAATGATATTCGTATTTGGATTGAAGATACAGGTAATTTTATTGATGAAGGTACGGGTATAGCACCTAATTTAGGTTATAATCGTACGCTAAACGTTAATGTACCGGTTACAGCATTACCTCTACAAGTTGCAACGATTAATCTAGATGTTAACGATCGTGTAACATCTTATAATACAAATCTAAATAGTAAAGAACAATCAACACCATTCCGATTATTTTATAGTATTGGTGTTGATGATGCTATCGTTACTGAAGATGGTTTAGATATTGATATATCAAAAGTAAATCAAGAGTATATTCAAGCTAATAAGAAAAATGATACAATTTATTTTTATTCTAACTACTATAGTGCGACAACTTATGATGGCTATGTAACTGATACGCTAGATGAAAGAACTAGAGGAGATGCTAGTGCTACTTTTTCACCAAGTTTAACTAATCGTTTTTATACATATCAAAAACCATTGCCATTATATGAAGTAGCGACATCGGATTCTAAAAACGATAAAGGTGGTTATAATGAAATCCCACTTGAAGATGAAAATGCCTACAATGTATTTAAAACTACTCATAACAATATAACGGATAGTCAAAAACTTGATCCTAATAGTTGGTATTATATCGTTGTTGATTATTATATGCCAGGTAAAGATACTATTATGCGTTTAGCTGTTCCAAGAGAAGGCAAAGAGTTTGGATCAGGTATTGCTGGTGGTAGTGTCGATGCCGGGGCATACTTATCTTGGTATAGTCAATCACTTGATAAATATGTTAACTTTGTTGTTGGTGATGCAAAACCAGATGATGCCGATGATTACGTTATTGCTACGCGTCCTGGTGGTTTAAGAGTCGGCGATTTAGCGCAAAGTTTAAGACAAAAATCACAAAATAATACCCAAACATCAAGAAGTTATTATTTACCAACGGTAAGTACTTCTAATGATAATATTGTTATAGATGATTTCTTAGGAAACAATGGACGGTTAGACGTTAGTGATTCTCTTATGATGATTGCTAAAGAAGTAAAGACAACCCCATTTGGTGAAAAGACTATCGATAGATCCCGTGATTATCAATTTGAAGTTAAAATTGATGGCCATGAAGGGGATTATAGTGCGATTAAAATGTATAAAAATCCTTATAGTAATGAATGGCAACTTCGCCTTAGTACCATTGATATCCTAACTGATAATGATGGTTTCTTACAAGATAAGGATACGAAGTTATATGTTTATGAAGATGGTGGCCAACAGTATTACGTTTATATCGGTGATAATGAAATAGAGGGCGATACCGGTGGCGATGATGTCTTTAGAGTATATTCAGCCCCTGATAATGATAATCACATTGAACTAACGAAATCGGGAATGACAACTTATGTAACCGATCCAAGTACGATTGAGGGTGCTACCAAACTAAACAAATATGAAAAGGTTGATGACAATCATACTTTAGGATCAATTGATTTTTGGATCGATAAAGTATATCTAATTCCAACCAATATTGTTGATGAAAAAACTTGGAATCATTCATTAGAAGGTTATAAAACATTAACAGAGTTTGTAGTGGCTCATTTGGATTCAATGAAAAAGGGTGTTGATGAATTAACAACATCATATAAAACAGAAACCTCATATTTAACAACGACCCTTAAATTTGGTTATACTGCTCAAAACAAACCAGAAACAAAACCAACAAGTTGGACCGATGATGAATGGGATAGTCAAAAAGAACATATTGCTAAATTAGTTTTAAAAGATAATGAAGGAATTATGTTATCAGGACTAAAATCAGGCGTAAATTATGAGACCATAGAAGAGATAACAACTAAAGATAATAAAGAAGGATATTACTTCGAAGAGATTAAACTAGGTGAAGAAGATACGGCCACGATAACTGATAAGACGGTTAAAGGAAGAGTAAACGCAAATTATATTGATGAAGTAGAATACATTAACCGCTATTATGCACCGACTAGTTTAGCTATTAAAAAGACCGTTAGTGGTTCATTAGGCGAAAAAGATAAAGACTGGACTTTCAAGATAACATTAACGCCACCTGAGGGAGCTACTATCCTTGATAGTTATAATTATCGTACAGAAAATCTTGAAGGGGTCACGGCTAAACCATTTGGAGAAATCAACTTCACTTTAGAAAGTGATGGTAAATATCAAGGTGAGGCAACTTTAAAACATGGCCAAACCATTATTATTGATGGCCTTCCAGAAGGAACAACTTATGAAGTTAGTGAAGATGAGGCTAATCAAGATGACTATATTACAAACGGAACTAATACTACCGGAACTTTGACTAGCGAGTATCAAGAAGCTATATTTGATAATGCTAAATACGCTAGGTATGATATTAATATTACAAAAGAAATAAAAGGTGAAGAGGCTGAAGATAAGGAATGGACCTTTGAAGTAGCCTTAACACCAAAAGACGGAATTCCTCTTTCTAATAGTTATGTTTATACTGGTGATACGAATGGTCAAATTAATTTAGTTAAAAATAGTGAAGGTAAGTATGTTGGTGAAGTAAAGATTAGAAGTGGTAAGTCAATTACAATTAAAGGCATACCAGAAGAAACATCATATGTTATTACTGAAAAAGAAGCTAATCAAAACGATTATATAACCTTGATTGATAATAACATTGGTACTTTAAATAATGACGCTACGGAAAAGGTAAAATTCACTAATATTAGATATTCTCGTCATAAATTAACCATTGGTAAAACTGTTACTGGTGGTGCCGGTGATAAAAATAAAGAATGGACTTTTGAAGTAACATTTACACCAGATAAAGATGTAATTTTTGATAGTAGTTATGCCTATAAAGGCGGATCAACTATTAGCGGTGTTGCCGCACCAGCCGATGGCAAAATCAATTTGACTGAAAAGAATGGTGAATATAAAGGTGAAATAACCTTGAAGCATGGTCAAAAGATTACTATTCAAAATATTCCAGAACGAACTAATTATGATGTTGTTGAAAAAGATGCTAATAAGGATGAATATACAACTAAGGTAACAGTTAATAAAAGTGGTGTCTTAACTAGTGATGAAGAACAAGTGATGTTTACTAATCGCAAGTTAACGAAACACGATTTAACTATTAGTAAAACAGTGTCAGGTGGTTGGGCTTCAAAAGAACGTGATTGGACATTTAAAATAACTTTAACTCCTGCCGCTGAAGTTTATCTAGATACTTCTTACAATTATGAAGGTAGTAAAGATGGTGCAATTTCTTTAGTTGATAATAATGATGGAAGTTATAGTGGTACTGTTACTTTGAAACACAATGAAACGATTACGATAAAAGATTTACCAGAAGGAACCCACTATAAAGTTGAAGAAGTCGAAGCCAATAGTGAGGGATATACAACAAGAGTTACAGGACAGAGTGAAGGAACTTTTGTAGCAGATACGAAAACTGTTGAGGTAGCATTCAATAATATTAAATTATCTGAACATAGTCTAACAGTTTCTAAAGAAGTAACTGGTGGTGCTAGTGATCCCGATAAAGAATGGGAATTTGTTATCACGCTTACTCCAGCTGAAGGCGTTATACTAAAGGATAGTTATGAAGCTTTAGGCGGTAATAGCACAGAAGAGATATCTTATGTTGATTTAGATTACGTAACATTAAAACATAATAGTAATGGAACATCAGAGATAAGAATCAAATTAAAACATGGTCAATCTTTGACAATTAACAATTTACCAGAAGGAACCCACTATAAAGTTGAAGAGGTCGAAGCTAATACTGATGAATATATCACAATAGTTGACGCTCCTGAGGGGGTATTGGAAGATAATGCCGAAGAAACGGTTAAGTTTATAAACAAAAAACCATCAAAGCATGACCTAGTTATCAGTAAAACAGTTGATGGTGGCGCTGGTGATAAAAATAAAGAGTGGACTTTCAATATAACCTTTATTCCTGATGAACATGTTTCTCTATTAGATCATTACCTAGTTGATGGATTGGATCCTAACCTTATAGCTTTAACACGACAATCAGATGGTAGTTATAAAGGTACTATCAAACTAAAGAGTGGGGATAAGGCAACGATTAAAAGTATGCCTGAAAAAACCCAATATAAGATTGAAGAAGTTGAAGCTAATACTGATGATTATATCACAACAATTGAAGGTAACATTGAGGGAGTGTTAGAAGGAGCTGCTAAGGAAATAATCTTTACTAATACTAAATTATCATTACATAATTTAGTAATTAGAAAAAGCGTTAAAGGAAACTTAGGCGAAAAGGATAAGGCATGGACTTTTAAAATTATCCTTGTCGCACCAGCTATTAAACCATTAAATGCGACTTATCCATATGAAAAAATTGTACTTACTGAAGAAGAATCTTTAACTGAAACAGGAAATGTTTCCTTAACTAAAGTTGATAATCATTATGAAGCTGAAGTAAGTTTAAAGGATAGTGAACAAATTATCATTAAAGGGTTACCAGAAAGAACAAAATATAAAGTTGAAGAAATAGAGGCTAATGCTGATGATTATGAAACGACTTTTGAAGGTGAAGCGGGAACCATAAGTGATAAGGATTTACTTGTAGCTTATACTAATACTAAATTCTCTCGTCATCGCCTAAAAATTGAAAGTAGCCTAAAAGGTAACAATGTTGATCCTAATAAAGAATGGACTGTCGATGTGACAATAACACCTGATCCAGACGCTCATCTTAAAGATAGTTATGTTTGGACTGATGATGATGGAGAAGAACACTTGTTGGAATTAACTCCTAATGAGGATGGAAGCTATAGTGGTAAATTAACTTTAAAAGGTAATAGCAGTGGTACAATTGATGATTTACCATATGGAACTACCTATGAAGTTAAAGTAGAAGAAGAAAATACTGACGGATATAAAACAACTATCGAGCAACAGAGTGGTACTTTAACTGAAGAGGAAACGATTGTTCCATTTGTTAATGAAAGAAATATCAAAATACCAAATACAATTGATAATATTGCTAAGTATTTTATCATTCTAGTAATGACATCTTTGATAACTATTTTGGGATTAATTTACTACAAAAAGGAAAGAGGAACGATTTAGTTCCTCTTTTTAGTCTAAATTTGATTGTTTTACTATTATTTTAAAGTGATAATTGATATAATATATATATCGCGAATTGTACGCTGATAAAGGAGAATGTCTGATGAAATTATTTAAAAAATTATTTGATCATGAATATAAAGAATTAAAAAGATTTGAGGCCTTGGCACGTGAAGTTGATGCTTTAGATGAAGAATATACTAATTTATCAGATGAAGATCTTAAAGCTAAGACAGCGGAGTTTAAAGAAAGACTTCAAAATGGGGAGACTTTAGAAGATATTAAGATTGAAGCTTTTGCGACAGCTAGAGAAGCCGCTAAAAGAACAATTGGTTTAAAACCTTTCTTTGTTCAAATTGTCGGTGGTTTTGCTATTCATTATGGCAATATTGCTGAGATGAAAACTGGTGAAGGTAAAACTTTAGTGGCAACGATGCCAGCTTATTTAAATGCCTTATCTGGTGAGGGTGTTCATATCATTACTGTTAATGAATACCTAGCTGAACGTGATGCTAATTGGATGGGTGAAATATATCGTTTCTTAGGTTTAACGGTTGGTGTTAATTACCGAGCTAGTAGTACAGCTGAAAAAAGAGATGCTTATAATTGTGATATCTTATATTCAACTAATAATGAAATTGGTTTTGATTATTTAAGAGATAATATGGTTGTAAGATCATCTGATCGGGTTGCAAGACCGCTTAATTTTGCCATTATTGATGAGGTTGACTCCGTTTTAATTGATGAAGCAAGAACACCCCTTATCATTTCTGGTGGTCATATGCAATCAGCTAACTTGTATATTCAAACAGATCGTTTCGTTAAAACATTAAAAGAAAATAATGGCTATGTCTACGATGAGCAGACTAAAGCCACTGTCTTAGATCAAACGGGTATTGAGAAAGCTGAAAAAACTTTTAATGTATCCAATCTATATGATATTGAAAACACTAATTTAGTTCACTTTATCAACCAATCCCTTCGTGCTAACTATGCTATGCATAATGATGTTGATTATGTTGTTAAAGATGATAAAATTGTTATTGTTGACCCTTTTACCGGCCGTTTAATGGAAGGTCGTACGTATTCTGATGGTTTGCATCAAGCTATTGAAGCTAAAGAGGGTGTAACTATTAACGAAGAGACTAAGACTTTAGCAACCATCACATTTCAAAACTTATTTAGAATGTATAAAAAACTTGCTGGTATGACAGGTACGGCTAAGACCGAAGAAGAGGAATTAAGAGATATCTACAATATGTATGTTATTTGTATTCCAACTAATAAACCGGTTATTCGTGAAGATTGCGCTGATTTATTATTTGCTACTAAAGAAGGTAAATATAAAGCTATTATCAATGAAATTAAGGCCCGCCATGAAGTAGGTCAACCCGTACTTGTTGGTACGATTGCCGTTGAAACGAGTGAATTAATTAGCGAGCGACTTAAGAAAGCTCATATTCCACATGAAGTATTAAATGCTAAAAACCATGCTCGCGAGGCTGAAATTATTGCGCAGGCTGGTAAAAAAGGTGCCGTAACGATTGCTACTAATATGGCTGGTCGTGGTACCGATATTAAAATCGATGATGAAGTAAAGGCTCTAGGAGGCTTATGCGTTATTGGTACGGAACGTCATGAATCGCGCCGTATTGATAATCAGTTACGTGGCCGTTCTGGTCGTCAAGGAGATCCTGGCTTTAGTCAGTTCTGCGTATCATTTGAAGATGATTTAATGGTTCGCTTTGGAGCTGATCGAGCTAAGACAATTTTAGCGCGTGCTGGATTTTCTGGTGATGCTGCTATCCGTAATGGTACATTAGCTAAATCTATTGAATCTGCCCAAAAACGTGTTGAGGGTAATAACTTTGATATGCGTAAGACTTTACTAGAATATGATAATGTTATCAATGAACAAAGAGAGATTATCTATGAAAAGCGTAATGAAATCTTAGATATGGAATCAATTCATGAGTCAGTCTTAGAAACATTTAAAAATTATGTTGGTGATGTTGTTTTTGAACATACCTTAGATGGTAAGTTTAATGAAGATGACATCAGTGAAATGATTGAATTTTTTGCTAATGAAGTTGAAGTTAAATTAGATGAAGATGACTTTGATGTAACAAGTATCGATAATACAACGGAAAATATCTATAATAAGATTGTTGATAAGTTTAATACTAAAGTTGCTGAGTTACCAGATGAAATTATCAATGACTTTGAAAAGGCTATTGCCCTAAGAGTTATCGATATGCACTGGATGGAACATATTAATACTATGGCTCATTTACGTGAAGGTATCCATTTAAGAGGATATGCACAGGAAAACCCATTACGTGCTTATCAAAGTGAAGGTTATGAATTATTTGATGCTTTATTATCTAAAATTGATAGACAGACAACTGTTTATTTATTAAAGGCTGAAGTAAGACAAAACACCGAACGTAAGCAAGTTGCTAAGGGTGTAGCTAACCAAGATATGAACAAAGTAAAGAAAGCGACTCCAAAGAGAGTTCAAAAAATTGGTCGTAATGATCCATGCCCATGTGGTAGTGGTAAGAAGTATAAGAACTGTTGTGGTAAATAGCCCATAAAATAAGGGTTTGCGAGGATTTAAAGATTTTAAAAAATCGCAAAAAAAGCCAAAATGTTTCCATTTTGTTTCCAAAAAAATGGAAATGTTTCCAAAAATGGCTGGAAACACTTATAAAATAAGGCATTTATCAATGGAAACAAATTTGGAGACAACATGGAAACAAAAAGATTTCATTCAAATATGAAGTCTTTTTTTCTAATTTATAATATGTAATAAATATTAAAAAATAAATGGTATAATAAAATTTAGTTAATTCAAAAGTTTTGCAATTAAAAATATAGGTGGTGAATTTTGTGGATCAAAAAGATTTTGAATGGCGTTGGTGTCTTGTGGGTAATATTATTGATACCCGTCTATATGGCGAAGAACATGAATTAAAAGAAGGCACTAAAAATTTTTCACCAGGAACAAAAGTATATGTTAATAGATCGCAGTGGGGAGATGGTGGAGATCAACTTATTGTTATTGGAAAACCGAAAGATAGAAAACAATATATTGAGTGCGTAATTAGAAGAGATTTTATATGTAACTGGCGATTACAAAAAGTTTATTCTCCTACTGTTTTAAATAAGATAAAAAATTCTAAATGGGATTGGTGGAAAAATGATAATGCTAGCAAAAATTTAATTAAATATTTAGCAAAAGCAAGAAATGAAGATGAAAATCAAAATGAAAAATATCATTATAATACAATAAAAGATTTGACTATAAATATAGAAAAAATTTCATTATCAGAAGATACTTATAATAGAATCAAAAATCAATTAAATTTAAATAAAAGACAAATCATTAAATATTGCAAGAATAAAATATTGGATAATGAATGTAACATTTATAGAGATGGTAGGAAATTTTATTGTGAAGTAGAAAATTTGAAAATTGTTATTAATGCAATTAATTATGAGATTTTATCCATAGAAGTTAATAAGTGAAATGTTAAATTATATTAGTTAAACGAATGAAAACAATGTTTCCATTTTGTTTCCAAAATACTAAATATTTATAGTAATAATAGTAACATAAATACTATATATACTAAATGTTTCTTGTCCAATGCTTTCAACGAATAACAATAGTTACACATAGTAATATAAATACTATAAATATCAAAAGCGCAAGAGCATGTGGTAGTGGTAAGAAATATAAGAACTGTTGTGGTAAATAGCCCGTAAAATAAGGGTTTGCGAGATTTTGAAAAATGAAAAAAATCGCAAAAAAACCAAAATGTTTGTAAAATGTTTGTAATCTTTATAAAATGTTTGTAAAAATTGGCTGAAACCCTTATAAATAAAGGAATTTCCATTTACAAACAAATTTATAAACTAAAAAGATAGCATTCGATTGCTATCTTTTTTTCTCCGTTCATATAGAAAAAGGAGGAAAAGTAATGGGTAATGTTTATGTTCAAAAAAGAGGTAATGTATTTCAATATCAATTTCAGATTTCTTCTGTGGATAAATAAAAAAACTTAAAAATTTCGTGATATAATACTGTTATAAATTAAATAGCTTTTATAATGAAGAGGTGAAGAATATGTCTGACAATTCACATTATATTTATGTGTCCGTTACATATGATGATGACTATAGCGAAAAGAAGTACTTTTATAAAACTGATAATGAAAATATAAAAGTAGGAGATAAGGTATTAGTCGATAGAAATGGTAATGAAGCTTATGGTACTATTGTAGAAGTTAACGTGTATGATGCTGAATCGATTCCATATCCTATGGAAAAAACAAAAGAAATAATTAAAATTATAGACTATGATTATGATGAACATAAAAAAATAGAAGAATATCAAGATTTAATTATTAATAATATGTTTGGAAGAATTTCTATAAAAAGATTAATGAAATTAAATAGTCCAAAAAATGGAGAAGATGGATGGGAGTTGTTTTATTATCCAAGATTTAATACGTTTTTTTATAAATTAGATAAAAATACATATAAATTAGCCGAATATAAAGAGAACCTCATAACTGATGAAATGTTTAGTATTATTGAAAAAGAGTCTATTAAAGTTAAGCAAAAGAGTTTTAAACGTAGTACAAAAAGTGATTCTTATATTAGAGCAGTTACCTTCTGTCAAGAAAATATGATACCTTATCACGATGATACAGATTTTCTTGAATTTAGGAAAGAAAAAGAAATGTTTTATAAAGATGACATAGAATCTGTTTCCGCCGAGCCAAAGAATTTCAATTCGATTGAAGATATCAAACAATATTTGAAAAATGAATATGTTTCTGCATACTGGAAAACTCCTGATCCTAGTTATTTCATTGACAATGGAAAAATTATTCATTATGCTGGTTGGATTGAATATGATATGAGGGTGTTTAACATAATTGATTTTCTAGAGAAAAATGGATATGTTGATAGAAAATATTATGATAGAAAGAATTATCCTCAATTTTTTGATGAAAATTGGTATTCATATGACTATGAAAATTTGGACTTTGGTAGAGCTTCATACATGCTTCTAAGAATATTTAATATTGAAAGAATTTGTGAAGGTACAGTAAATTCAATGGCAGCCTCTGGAACACTATTAAAGCTTGTAGAAAGAGTTGAATATTTAAAGGAGAATAAATTAAATGAATAATATACCGATACATTTTGTTATTATTTGAACGGATGCAAACAATGTTTGTAATTTGTTTGTAAAATGTAAGTGTTTCATAGTAACAATAGTTCTATAAATAACATAAATACTAAATGTTACCAAATCCACAAACCATTGAAATAACAGTAATAACACAAATATCATAAATAACATAAAAAATTAATTTAAATGAGCTTGTGGAAGTGGAAAGAAGTATAAGAACTGTTGTGGGAAGTAGTAGGTTTTATAAGGGCTTCCAAATAGGAACATTTTATAATAAAATTGTAAATCAGCATTCGTGCTGATTTTTAATTTATATCAAGCAACATATGGTAAAAAATACTATAAATATATTGACAATCATAAACATATGGTGTAATATACTATATGTAAGGAGATGATTGTTTTGTTTTTAGAAATCGGAGCAACGATTTTGGGTTTGATTCAAGGATTATTGGTAATGCTTAATAAAAGGAGTAACTGGGTCTTTTATGTTTTACAAATGGCCTTCCTAATTGTTTTTTCTCTCATTAACCACTTATATGGCGATGTCGTTAATAATAGTATTTACTTTATTATGGGTATCATTGGTTTTATTCTTTGGAATAGAGAAGGTACAAATAAGATTACAAGTGTAAGTATTAAAGGAAAAATCACATATGTAGTTTTAATTGCTTTAGGAACAATTGGTTTATCAGTAATATTAAGTAAGACAGATGATCCACTTCCTGTGTTAGATTCATTTACAACAGTATCTAGTTTGGTAGCTACATACTATATGATGAAGAAAAAGCTTGACACATGGATTATTTGGTTTGTAAATGATATTTTTTATGCTGTAGAATATTTTATTTTGCCGGATCAAGCTTTGTATTTGTTTGCTCTTAACTTAATTTGGACTATTATGGCTGTGGGTTCTTATGTCAACTGGAGAAAATTAATGAAAGAAGGTAAATAATGATTAAAATATTTTATTCTGGTACTTATAATGTTAGACACGAACTTATTAACAAAGATAACGTAGAAATAATGCTAAAAGAAGATTTAAGAAGTAAAATAGTGGGTAATGTTCATGATACTATATATGCCTCTGATGGTGTTGTATTAAAAGGAAATAAAAATGTTATGTATATTGGAGGGTTTTATTATGAAAAGGAGCATCCTGGAAAAACAGTATGTGAAAATGTTGTATATGAAGAATTGAAACAAATTGATAAATGTGATTTGGTTATTGCTAATTTAACTAAGTATTCAGCTATCGCTTCTGTTACAGAAATATTATATGCGGCATTTCATAATAAAAAGATAGTAATATTTTGCGATCCTGATGTAACTAGTTATGAAGTTGAAGGCGAGTATTGGTTCCCCATTCTAACTGCTAAACAACTAGATAAGAATATTGAAATAAAATTTATAAAGGATGAAAAACAAATCATCGATTATATAAATAATCTAGGTGAAGTTTAAAATGGTTATAAAATCTGGTAAAATTGTTAATATCGAAAAGAAATTTGTTTCTAGCAATATAACATATCTAAATAAATATTTAGAAAGTATTCATAAAATAGATGATGTAACTATAATTCAAGTATTTCATGATAACTATAAATATCGAAAATATATAAGTGGTTGTGGATGTGAATATACTAAAAAATTTAAGAATAATGATATTAACATTGTAAAGAAAATATCTGAAAAACAGTTTAATAGAGTATTAGGATTATCAACAACAATAATAAGAAAAAGAAGAAGAACATATTTAGATGGTGTATATCAAATAGATGTTGATGATTTTGAAGAACCTAATATTTTCACAATGGTAGAGGTATCAAATGGGAACTTAAATAAATATAAAATACCCCAAGGATTTATTGAAGTTACTAATTTTGATGAATATCAAAATAAAGAAATATTTAAAGGATTTATTAAAAAAACGGGGATTATTATTGAAGGGACAGATGCTGTAGGAAAGACTGAAACAATAAAAAAATTACTATTGGATGGCATAATTTGTAAAGATAGAGAATCATCAGTTATATCTGCTAATATGGTATTTGATATTCCTATGGAAATGAGAGTGCAAAAATATAATGATTATTTAAAACAAACACCGGATATAATAATTTTTTTAATTAACAATGATAAGAAAGAATTATTAAGAAGAGTACATTCAAGAAAAAAAGTGACAACTTTTGATTTGAAAACTTATGAATATAATCAATTATATAAAGAAACTTATGAATATATGAAAGAACATCATATGTTACAAAACAAATTGTTTTTGATAGACTGTACAGGATTAGATATAGAAAAACAAGTAGAAAAAGTAAAAGAGGTAATTAATAAATATGCCTAATATCAGTTCGCATATGATAGTTGCAAAACTAGTAAGTGAAAAACTGAATATAAATGATCCCGATTTCATAAAAGGAAATATATTACCTGATATAGTCAATAATGATCAAAGTCATCATAAGATTCAAGGAGAATATTGCTTAATTCCAAATATTGACTATTTTAAGCGAAGACTTAATTTAAATAAAAAGTTGGAATTAGGATATTTTACACATTTGCTTTTAGATAAATATTTTTTAGAAGAATATATACTAAATAATATTAAAGATCTAAATATATTTGACAATAAACTTATTTACCAAGACTATGATTTTATCAATTATCAATTAGTTAAAAAATTTGATTTAGATGTTTTAGCTTTAAAAAAAATATTAAGTGAAATAGATGGTGATATTGATAAAAACAAATTAGAAAGAAATATAAAATATCTATCGAATAGCGAAACTAGTGAAACAAAATATTTAAATCTTGAAAAATTCTCTTCTTTCCTTTATAATGTATCTGAAAAAATAAGCGAGGAGTTAAAAAAATATGCAGGTTAATATAGTTTGCTGTTTATTTATTTTAAATAGTGAAAAAAATGAAAATATAAGAAAAAATGATATAAAAAAAATAAATGTCTTGACGAATCATTTGGGGCTGATCCCTAATTTTCCTTTAAAAAAAGGTGATATGAAAAAAACACTAAGGAAACATTTAGAAACGATAATTGGCTCTAATAAATTTCATTTAGAACAAGTTTATACTATGAATCATAGCAGTAGCATTGATATTATTTATCTAGCTATAACAAATATGGAAAACGTAGTTAAATTAGATGAAGAATATGAAATGCGTGATTTTAAAATTGAAAAAAATGAATTGATAACTTTTGGTAAAAATAATTATAAATATAAAACGATTGAGATAGAAGAAAACAATAATATTGAATATGTCCATGAAATTGCTGTAAGAGATATTAAATTAAAAAGGGTTCTTTTAAGTTTATTAATTAGTTATAAAAAAATAAGGAGTAATATTGATAATACGGATATTTTATTTAAATTTTTAGGAAAGACATTCACTTTGGAAGATGCTAGGATAGTTTATGAACTAATAAAGGATAAAAGCGTTGACAAGTCTAATTTTAGAAAAAAAATTATGAAGTATTGTGAAAAAATAGATGCTAAAGATTTAACTAAAAAAGGTTATAGACCTACCCAAAAATATAAATTTAAACCATTAAAAGGAGATGCATGGTTGTGATTGCAGCTACTAATAATGAAGGAAAATTAAGAGAAATAAGGGCAATTTTAAATGATTATAAAATAGATTCATTAAAAGATAGAAACATTTCTATTGATGTTGTAGAAGATCAAGATACATTTTTAGGTAATGCAATAAAGAAAGCCCAAGAAATTTATAATATTACTCATGAAGACGTAATTGCTGATGACTCTGGTCTTTGTATTAACGCTTTAGATGGATTTCCTGGTGTTTTAACTCATCGCTTTTTGGGTGAAGAAGCAACTGATGAAATGCGAAATAACTATCTAATTGAAAAAACAAATAAATGTACCAATAGAAGTGCAAAAGTAATCTGTTATATTGTTTATTATAATGGTAAAGAAACTATAGTTGGTGAAGGTATTTTAAATGGATATATTTCAAAAAAAAGAAGAGGGCTAAATGGTTTTGGGTTTGATGAAATATTTGAACTTCATAATGGGAAAACTTTAGCTGAATTGACTTCTAATGAAAAAAATGAAGTTAGTGCAAGAGCCCTAGCACTTAAGGATCTAAAAAGGAAATTAGCCAAAAATTAGGAAGAACTTTATTATATATGGATTAATATTATATGCTATTATTTAAATAGTAGGTCATTGTATAGTAATAAAAATAAATGAGGTATAAAAATGAATAATGATCGTGTAAAACATTCTATATCAGTTGCAAGGAAAATGGTGAAAATTGCTCAAAGTAAACACTTAAGCACTGATGAAATTAATAATTGCTTTTTAATAGGTTATGTTCATGATATCGGGTATGAGTTTATAAAAGACGGTATGAAGCATAACATTATTGGTGGAGAAATATTAAAAAATAGTGGTTTTAAGTTTTGGCAAGAAGTTTATTACCATGGCGAAATTAATCCTACTTATACATCTTTATACCTAGATATTTTAAATCAAGCTGATATGCAAATTGATAAAGATGGTAATGATGTTGGATATGTCGGAAGATTAAAAGATATCGAGGAAAGATACGGAAAAGATTCTGATGTATATAAAAATTGTCAAAAGTTAATAAATAAGTTAAAAGATAGTATGAATATATAAGAGGTGATAATGATGAAAACAATCGTTTATATTTCAAGACATTCTAAACCACTTAAAAATTTAGTTGAAACTTATGATGCTAAAGAAAGTGAGCAAATTAGAAACGAAAAAAATCCTTTAAGTGTTGAAGGTGAGAATCTTGCTTTAAAAATGAGTATGTACGAAGATTTGCAAGATATTGATGTTATCTATTCTTCACATTATGTTAGGACAATGTCAACAGCTAAATACATCGCTTTAAATAATCATATTAAGTTAAATGTTGATGAACGCTTTGGCGAAAGAAAATTTGGACTTGATGGTGCAACTACTCTTCCTGATAATTATTTCGAAGATCAATTTCGTAATTGGGATTATAAGTTGCCACTTGGTGAGTCATTAAATGAGGTTGCCGATAGAATGAAATCTGGATTTGATGATTTACTTAAAGCTAATGCCGGTAAAAAAGTAATGCTTGTATCACATGGAACAGCATTAAGTGCGATGTTTAGTAAGTGGTGCACAGTTAAATTAAATGAGGCAACTAAATTAGTTGAGATATACTTTAAAGATAGACTAGTTTTTGATGGAAATTGGGATGCACCAGAGTTATTTAAGTTAGAGTTTGAGGATACTGAATTAATAGATATTAAAAATATTAAGTGGCACTAAGCCATAAAAAATACTAACATTAGGTTAGTATTTTTTTTGGTTGTATTATAAATAGTGTTGGTGAGAAAAATCACTGACACTATTTTATTTTATAAAAAGACATAAGTTTGATACAATGTAATTATCCAAAAAACATAGAAAGGATCAAAACTTATGTCTATAAATAATTATATCTTAAATTTACTAAATATTGAAGATAAAAATATCTTTATTAATACAAATAATATTCAAACTAAATCTATTAAAGGAAAAAACTATAAAATCATTGAAGCTTTTCTGACATATATGCCTGAATATTGTCCTCATTGTGGCGTTGTCAATAAATCTTCTGATGATATTATTAAATGGGGCTTTAGAAAAAACTGTATTGTTAAAATCCCTAAACAAGGTAATTGTTTAACTAGATTAATTCTTCATAAACAAAGATTTCTTTGTAAACATACCAATAATTGGGATTTCTGATAAAAAATCTTTTAAAAAAGATAATTCCTTATTTTCATCAAAAATATTTTTTAGTTCTGGTTTCGTAACATTTTTTCCTAGTTTAGTTTCATAAACATAAACAACTAAATCGAAAATGGGGAAGCTATAATTATATTTAGTTTTTAAATTTTGTCTTAGGACCTTTAATATTTCTAAAATATTATTATTTAGTTCGCTGAATTTTTCAAAGTCAAAAAATAAATATTTAATTCCAGGCTTTTTTTCTTGTAATTCTTCTTGCAATTTTAAAAGTAGAGAACTCTTACCTATTCCTCCATAGCCATAATAGGAAATAACTTGGATTTTATTGGAAATTTTTTCCTTTAAAATTAAGTCTTCTGTTTCATTAAATTTCGCCCAAAAGGCTTTACGTGGTTCCTCACGATCCGTAAACATTTTTACTGCCGGAATATTTTTAAAATTTCCTTTGCTAGCAAACTTTGACATATCTTAAACCTCCACCTTTAATATATAATAATTTTGCATTTCTTTTTTTGATATTTTAGTTATCTCTATTTTTGGATAAATATGGTTAAGAAATACTTTAGTATATTATATCATATTGGAAATCATTTAGATAAATAAAATACTAACATGAAAGTTAGTATTCTTTTTTAATTATTTAGCTTTTTATCTTGAACTTTTTGATTATAAATATGGCGACTTACAACCATACTATTTTTCTTTTGGTATTCTCGGTTTAAATATTCGTAATAAGTTCCGGGAGTAATAATACCATTCATCTTTAGTAAGTCAATGCCACTTTTACCGATAATTAAATCAGCTAATCGGCAGCAGTTCGCACCCAAAACAAAGTATTTTTGAAACTTACCGGATGTAAACTTATAAAATTTAGCTCCTGTTTGTTGATGCAATACACTAGCATAATCGGTATATTTACTTTTATCTACTTTTTTATTTGCCTTTGCAGCGGCAACATAAGGTGGTTGCCATTCAACTAATTGGCTAAATAGTTTATCTATTTCTTTATCGATATTTTTCTTTTGCGTTTCGGTTAATTTTAAACCAAAAGCAAATAACGTTTTAGCGCTATGTTGGATACAAAAGGGAATATATTTTTCTCGGTTGGTGGTGAAGACGACCCCATCGCCAATCATATCGAAAAGGCGAAAGGAAGTATCATCATAATTACCATAGGAAATGACTTTGCCTTGATAATACAAATCAACATGCCCCATCCGGTTAAAGCCACGATTAGAAGTATGAACAAATACTTCCATATCGGGTTCATCAACATTTTTGTTTTCATCGAAAAGTAAAGAACCATCTTCTTCATCTTTATCAATTAAATAATTAATCTCGCTTAAGACGGTAAAAGGAATAATGGCCTCTATAACCGCTGGTAAGCTTATTCTAAAGCCTCTTTTAATTTTATTTTTTAATTTTTTAGGGATTAAGAAGGTGATGAAATCTCCCATATAGGTCATTCCAAGGAAGATAAAGTACCATCCTATTAAAATGACAAAGCGATTAATATTTTTAATTGGCGCTAGAACAACTGGAATAGCAATAATAAAATAAAATAAACTAGATATAAGTTCCAATAGGCGTCCTTTAGTCTTATGCTTTAAAAGAATGAGATAGTTAATCAGTTTAACAAGACCATTGACAAATAAATATATACCAAAAATAAGCGGTAAAATTGATAAGGGTATATTTTTAAAAAAGGTTAAACCTAAACAGAAGATAAGATTTAAAAAGCATTTGGCAAAATTGATGTTTTGCCCCTTCTTCTTCCCTAAAAGAAAGTTGACGAATTGCTTAATTGATAAAAAGAGAATAGCAAGGGTAAAAATATTAATTAGTTGATAATATAGTTCTCCTTTAAAATTGATTAAAGAAACCCCAATAATTGTTAAAACAATACTAATTATAAATGAACTAGTAGCACTAAACATCTTATCACTTTTTATTTCTAGCATAAATATCCCTCACATATAAAACTAACTATACTGATTATAACATAAAAATAGTAATTACTTTACACTTCAAGTCTTAAAGTCATCAACTTAGATTAACAATTATAAAGATATATGGTATAATTACTACAATTGGAGAGTGATAAAATGCCAGTAGCTAACCAACCTCAATTAGATGTTTATAATATGCCTAAAAATATAGTTTATCAGTTTGATCAAGATGGACATTATGTTTGGAAAGTTAATCGCTATAGTACACTTGAAGGTAAATATCCTAGTGATGTAGCAACGGAATTTGTTGAAGTATATGCTTTAGATGACAAAGGTAATTTAGTGTGTGAATGGAGCGGTGGGCTTATTGGTGAGTTAGATCATTTTGGACCAGCCTTTTCACGTGAGGATGGCCATTTTGGTATCTTCAGTTATGATATGGATAAGGGACGTGTTTTTAAAGCTGATATGCCACTTAAAAAAGTTCCTAAAGAATTATCCGAACAGTTAGAAGTACCAAAAAAGAAAAATCCTTGGCATCATTATTTATAAAAAAAGACTGCTTATGCAGTTTTTTAATTTGTAAAATGACCGAAGCGAGCCTTTTCTTCATAAGAGATATTTCTAAGATTTAAGTCGTTAATAATATTTGCTAGCTTACATTCTTCATACATTTCAACGCTAGCTTCTCTTTCTCCTTTATCGGTTTTAATGAAAATAGAAACAGGTTTAGCTTTTCCTATTACATAGGCTAGTTGAACTTCGCACCAATTGATGTCATTATTTTCTTTGACAATTCTTTTAGCTAACTCCCGAGCTTTATAGGCACCAGATCGATCAACTTTGGTAGGATCTTTACCGGAAAAAGCTCCTCCACCAACGGGTGCGAATGATTGATATGTATCAACGACAATCTTGCGGCCAGTAAGTCCAGCATCGCCATCAAAGCCACCAATTTTGAAGCGACCAGTTGGGTTAATAAGATATTCATCAACTGTCATATTATATTCTTGGCATATTTTGTTAGCTATATCTTTTAAGATAGCATCAGTTAGTTCACGATTTTCTTCGGTATTTTGGTAGCAAATAGTAAAATACTTAATTTTGATTAATTTATCTTGTTCATATAACCCCGTTATTTCGGCTTTACCATCCGGTAAAAAACGTTTATCTTTTTTTCTTAATTCATCATAGGCTTGACTAAACTTTTGCAAGATAACCATTGCTTTAGGAAGCATATTTGGTGTTTCTTTAGTCGCATAGCCAAACATCATTCCGTTATCGCCAGCCCCACCGACATCATCATTAGTTCCTAAAGCGATATCAGAACTTTGAACACCCAAATTATCAATGATTTCATAATCAGTCCGGTAACCGACATCTTCTAAAACTCTTTTAGTAATGGCTTTAGTGTCAATTTTAGCTTTGGTTGTGACCTCACCGGTAATGAATATTTTATCTTTTCCTCCCATAACTTCAATACCACATCGGCTCATTTTATCTTGCCTTAAGCATTCATCTAAAATGGCATCACTAATTTGATCACATACCTTATCAGGATGACCGCGAAAGACAATTTCGTTAGTATAAACTTTCATATAATTCTCCTTTCGCATCTCATAAAAAAACACCCAAGATAACTTGAGCTTAAAGTTATCTTATCGTTCTAGCTTTACCACCTAATTTAATAGGTTGGTGTGATTTCGTTGGGCTAGTCCCTCCATCACTCTTTATAAGATGTTAAAATAATTATAACGTCATTTATTGGTAATGTCAATGATAGAAATATTTGGTATAATATAGAGGTAAAGGAGCGTTATATGAATTATTTAAAAATAAATGGTGATCATCTTTTAGATGAACCGGCTAAAAAGTTACAAGAGGGTGAGGTTGTCGTTTTTAAAACAGAAACCGTCTATGGTATTGGCGTTAATGCTCTTGATGAAGAAGCGGTAAAACGGCTATATAAGGCTAAGCAAAGAGAAGCAACCAAACCAACTAGTGTCTTAGTATCTAATTATGATATGGTTAAAATGGTTGCTAAAGATATTACGGATGTTGAAAAGAAGATTATGGATGCTTTTTTTCCGGGCTCACTTACGATTATCTTAAAGCAAAATGATTTAGTACCTGATATTGTTACGGCTGGTACAAAAACGATTGGAGTTAGAATGCCAAGTGGTAAGCTAGCTTTAAAACTAGTTGAAAAAGCGGGAGTACCTTTAGCTACTTCAAGCGCTAATATCGCTGATCATAAAGTCGGAATAAATATGGATGAAATTATGAATGATTTTGGCTCATCAGTCAGTTTTTACTTAGATGACGATGAACCTTTTTCTGGCGTTGCATCAACTGTTGTAAAAGTTGTTGATGGTGTTCCTAAAATATTACGTGAGGGAACCATTAGTGAAGAAGATATTCTTAAGGTTATTAATGATTAGGAGTAAATGATGAAAAAAGTTGTTGGAACAATGTTTTTTGATAATAATAGTTTACTAATTGATAAACCCCGTAAACGATCAACTTATCAGATGATTGGTGGGAGTGTTGAAGAGGGGGAAACCCCTAAAGAAGCAGCTATTCGGGAGTGTCATGAAGAATTGGGGAGTGAAGCTATATTTGATGAAGATAAGCTTACGCTTGTGATGGAGTTTGATGAAATCGCTACAAGTGATGGTGTTACACCGATTCATTTCTACGTTTTTAAGTATGAGGGGAAACTTTTAGGTAGTCTTCAAACATCTGAAGAAATTGAAAAGTTCTTATGGTATAATTCCGATTATGGTGTAGATGTTTTATCTAATACTTTAAAAAATGAAGTTGTCCCATATTGTCTTCAAAAAGGACTGATAAAATAATAAGGATTTTTAGGAAAAAATAGAAATTAAGCCTATAAATATGATATAATATATTTAGTTAACCATAAAAGGCAAAACATTATGACGAAAGGTAGGGATTTTTATGGCAACAAAAAAACAAGAATTTGATTCCTTACAAGGGCAAAAAGATAATTTTCGACAATTCGAAGGTAAAAATGGAAACTCAATAGGTGTTGAAGCAAATCCTATTAAAAAAACTATGAGTGATAAAACACGTTATATTATCGTAGGTGTGGTTGCTTGTGCTTTATTGGCAGTAATCGTTGCCGTAGCGCTTTGGGGCGACCTTGACAAGCGAAAAGCTGATAGTTCTAGTAGTACATATAGCAGCAATGTTAACCATGAAGTTGGAATTAAAAAGGCTGATCGTAATTTAAGTACCGAAACTTTAAAAGGCTTCTATGAAACAATTGATGCTAAAGACACTAGCGTTGTTTATTTTGCAAGCTCAACTTGTGGATATTGCGCAATGGAAAAGCCAATTTTCCAAAATATTGTTAAAGACTATGGTATGAAGACTTTTGAAATTGATGCTAGCAAGTTAACTCAAGCTGAATTAAATGAAATTATAACAGCTTTAGGTATTGAAGGATCAACACCAGCAACGGTTGTTGTTAAAAATAATACCATTGTTGATCGTCAAAATGGTTATTTAGATGGTAAAGCATATGTTGCTTTCTTAAGTAAAAATGGTGCTATCCCAGAGGATGCCGTTTATAAACAAGAAGAAAGATTAATTGATATTAATTATGATGAGTTTAAAAGTTTAGCTGAACGTAAAGAAGCTAACCTTGTCCTATTTGATAATGTCGCTTGTAGCTCATGTGCTGAAGTTAGATCTTTATTGAATGATTTATCCAAAGAACATAATTTCGTTGTTAATTATTTATCAGCTTCTTACTTAGAAGATGACGATATTGAACCATTTATTAATACAGATTTAAAAGAATTAGGTTACGATGAAGAGTCATTTGTAAAACAAGAAGCTATCAAATATCCAGTTTTATTCGTTCTTCAAGATAATGAAATTGTTGATTATCTATTGGAAGATTTAGAAGATGAAAATGATACTATCGAAGAGTCTGATTATACTAAATTATTAAAGAAATACGGATTTATTAAATAATTATGTCTAAAAAAAATAACAAGCAGAATGTTACAACTAAAAAAAAGCATATATGGAAAATTTTAGGCTTTGCTTTAGCTAGCGTTTTGCTTGTTTTAGCTTTATACTTTGGAATAAAAAAATTAAGTAAATCAGAAGATAGTGAATTTAATAAATATTATGGTAGTGAAAAAATGAGTCTCATTTACTATTATGATAGTACTAGTAGTGAAGAAACAGATGCTTTGGAACTAGAATATATAAAACAAATTGTTAGAGATTATAAACTTAATTATGTCCTTCTTGATGCCCATGGTATGAGTAACAAGAATAAAAAGGAAATTGAAACAAAATTAGGTATTGAAAATAATATACCTGTTACAGCTGTTACTAAAAATAGTAATGTTGTAGCAATTAATCAAAAGTTTGTTGGTAGCAATAAATTAGTTGACTTTTTGATTGATGCGGGTATGCTTAGTGAAGGTTCAACTTATAAACCAACAGAAAATCTAACCTTTATCAATTATGACGATTATGTTAAAATTTTAGGTCAAGACGAAGCTAGTATTGTCGTTATTGGTCAAATCTCTTGCCCATATTGTTCTGCTAGCAAACAGATTTTAAGTAATATTGCGAAAGGTTATAAAATTACCATCAATTATCTTGATGTTAATGATTTTACTAGAGAACAAGCGGTCGAATTTGTTACCAATTTACCAAAATTAGGTTATGATAATGAAAAATTAATTACTGATGGAACATTTGAAATGCCAACTTTATTTACGATTAAAGATGGTAAAATAGCTGATTATGTTGAAGGTGTAAAAAGCCTAGAAGAATATATCAGTTACTTTAGAGAGCAAGAATTTATCAAGTATTGAGGGTGAAGATATGCGGTGTGAAAAATGTGGCTATAATAATAGTGATTATGATATTATTTGCGAAAAATGTGGCTCACCACTTAGTATTGAAAAAAATATCGAATTACAAAAAAAATATAACCATAAAGCTCGGGCCATTGATATCGTTGAAATTAAACCCGATAATAGTGTTGCCGTTTTTTTACACACCCAAAAGCAAATCCGTAATATTTTGATTGTTCTCGTTTTCTTTACTTGCCTGATTATTTTTTCTTTAATCTATGGGTTAACACAAAATTATTCATCAAAGGACATCTACAAACAATATAATAATTTTGTTAGTGATAATCAAATTGGTATCATTTATTTTGGAACTGATGATAAAGCTAATACTTACCTCCAAGAATGTTTAGAAAAGTATGATATTAGATATTTATATGTTAACACGAAAAAGATTAGCGTTTTGCGAAAAAATAAGATAAGAAAACAACTTGACTTGCGACGCATTAAAGATACAGTTGTTATTATTGATAATCAAAAAACTGTTAACGCGTATAATGGTTATCAATATAAAAAAAGAGAAGAAATGCTAACGTTTTTAAAAAATAATTTAATTATACCTGTTGAAGAGGGTGACGCTAAAAAAAACGTTAAGACTTTTAATGAAATGATAGTATCGGTAGATCCAGCTATCATCTATCTTACAACGACAAAAACGGATGATGCTGATAAACATAATAAAATGTTAAATAGCTTATGTAGTGATTATTCAATTAAGTATGCTTATATTGAAGGTTATTTCTTATCTTCAGCGCAGCAAATGAATATTTTTCATAAATTAAATTATAATGAAAAGAAAGAAAATTTAATCATTTTTGTCGATGAAGGGCAGATAAAACAAATTATTGAAGGTATTGATGCTAAAGATGATTATTATAAAATAGCTTCAACTAATGGCTTTATCGATGAAGATAGTGCTAAAAATTTTGTTAATATCAATTTTAGCCAGTTAAAAAGGCAAGTGTTAGAGGAAACAAAAACAATGGTTTTATTTGAAACAGATGACTGCGAATATTGTGAACGTGTAAAACCGATTATTGGAAAAATAGGGTTGCAAAATAATTTGATAGTTTATAATTATAAAATATCAGCAAATGATTTAGTAACTATTGAGCAATTTTTAAAAGTTGCTGGCCTTAAGGAAGAAAAATTAACTACGCCTTTATTTGCTATATTTGAAAATAGTCAAATGACTGATTATATGATTGGTCTTATCGATAAAAATTTGTTAGAGGAAAAACTTAAAGAGTTAGGTGTTATAAGATAGGAGGAAAAAATGGAAAGTGTTTATGAAAAGGTAGTAGCCTTTAAAAAAAGGAATCCCGGAACGGTTAGTTGGCGTGTTAAAGCGCATAGTAAAGTTATTGAAAAACACTTAAATGATGGTGAAGAGGTTTTATATGCTTTTGTTGGTCAAAAAGGATTATCATCTCTTGAAATGTTTAATACTTATGTCGTGGCAGTAACTAATAAGCGCCTTATTTTAGCGCAAAAACGAGTTTTGTTTGGTTATTTATTTATTTCAATCACACCAGATATGTTTAATGACTTAACTGTCGCAACCGGTATCATTTGGGGTAAAGTTGTTATTGATACAGTTAAAGAAATTATTACTTTATCAAATCTTTCTAAAGGGGCTGTTTCAGAAATTGAAACGGCTATAACCGAGACCATAATGGAACAAAAAAAGAAATATGTAAAAATAAATAGAGAACATGAATCACATAATTTTGATATGTAGAAAGCTATGACTGACATAGCTTTTTATATGGCTATGTTGTTTTTAAGTATGATATAATGATATTAGTGATGAGCATAGGAGGAAACTATGATTGAAGTACTTAATAAAGAACAACTTGAAGCTGTAACAACGACCGAAGGACCTTTGCTTGTCATTGCGGGAGCTGGCAGTGGAAAAACGAGAGTCTTAACAACTAGGATAGCTTATTTAGTTAGTGAATTAGGTATTGATCCTAGTAATATTTTAGCTATTACCTTTACTAATAAAGCGGCTAAGGAAATGCAAGAACGGGTCATTTCTTTGTTAGGATCTTCGGCGTATAAAATCCAAATATCAACATTTCATTCTTTTGGCGTTAGTATTATTAGAGATAATTATAATCTTTTAGGCTATAAAAAGAATTTTACAATTTTAGATAGTGATGATTCCCTTCTTACAATTAAAAGAATCCTAAAAGATTTAGGCTATGACCCAAAACAATATAATCCGAAAGCTATTCGTAATCGCATTAGTAGTGCCAAAAATGCGATGCAAGCACCGGATGCTTTAAGTCGCTTTAATGCTTGTGATTTCGATGAAAGAGTCGTTGAAGTCTACCGCATATATCAAGATAAACTAATAAGCAATAATTCCCTTGATTTTGATGATTTACTTTTAAAACCGATTGAATTATTTAAACAAAATCCTGACGTTTTAGCGGAATATCAAGAACGTTTTAAGTATATTTTAATCGATGAATATCAGGATACTAATGAGGTTCAATATCGTCTTACGAAAATGCTTAGTCAAAAACATAAAAATATATGTGTTGTCGGTGATGAATCACAATCGATCTATGCTTTTAGAGGTGCTAATTACCGCAATATTTTGAACTTTGAAAAAGACTATAAGAAAGCCAAAATTATTTTACTAGAGCAAAATTATCGCAGTACCGGGAACATCCTAAATGCGGCTAATGATGTGATAAAGAATAATAAACAGCGTAAAGATAAAAAACTTTGGACAAAGAATGGTATTGGTGACAAAATCATCTATCATAAAGCTCTTAATGAAAAAGATGAAGCTTTATATGTTACAAGAGAAATTAATAAATTATTAGGTGATGGCGCTAATTTAGATGATATTGTTGTTTTATACCGTGCTAATGCACAGTCACGAAATGTTGAGGAAGCTCTTTTAAAAGAAAGTATTCCTTATAAAGTTATCGGTAGCTTTTATTTCTATAATCGTAAAGAGATTAAAGATTTATTAGCTTACTTAAAGTTAATTTATAATAGTGATGATGATATAAGTCTTTTAAGAGTTATTAATTCACCTAAAAGGGGTATTGGTTCTAAAACAATAGAATCTTTAACAAGTAAATCTAATACTAACCATATAAGTCTTTTTGAGGCTATTGAAGATGGTAAAGAAAAACAATTTAAAGATTTAATTTTAAAACTAAAAACGTTAGTTGATAATTGTTCTTTAACAGAATTAGTTGAGGCAGTTTTAAATGAAACAGGTCTAAAAAAAGAACTTCAAGAAGAACAATCTCTGGAAGCGGATGCCAGACTTGAAAACTTAGAAGAGTTTAAATCCATTACCAAAAATTTTGAAGAACGTAATGGTATTGTTTCGCTTAGTGAGTTCTTAGAGGAGATAAGTTTAGTTTCAGATGTTGAAGAGCATAAGGATGAAACAAATGTTGTAACTTTGATGACGATGCATTCAGCGAAAGGTTTAGAGTTTAAATATGTCTTTGTGATTGGAATGGAAGAAGGCGTTTTCCCACATAGCCGGGCGTTTGACTCAAATGATGAATTAGAAGAAGAACGAAGACTATGTTACGTTGCGATTACAAGAGCTAAGGAAAAACTTTGGCTAGTGGGCGCTAAAAGGAGAGTCCTATTTGGTCAAGATAACGCTAATCCTGTGAGTCGTTTTGTCAAAGAAATAAGCGATGAATATCTTGAAAAAGATGAAGAAACAAGTCTATTTGAAAATCGTAGCAAAAAAAGTTATAATAATAGTATTGATGATACGATAGAGTATAAAGTTGGCGAAAAAGTTATGCACACGACATTTGGTGAAGGCATTATTGTAAGCGTCACCAACACGGTCATTAATGTGGCTTTCCCGCATCCTATTGGTATAAAAACGATAATGAAAGGACATAAAAGTATAAGAAAGGTATAGGTGGTTCTATGTTAAAATTAATGAATACATTAACAATTATGTCAAAGCTAAGCGAATGGTCAGATCGTTTACATGCATGGATTATTGATAATTATACAAACCCTGTTTTATGGATTGGAATTGTAGTTGTTGGTGTTCTTTTCTTTAAAATAGTTTTTGGTGCATTAAATAAAGACTAAGGCTAGATTTATATCTAGTCTTTTTGTTATAATGAAATGGGTGATAATATGATAACAATTGGATCACATGTTTCTTTTACGAAAGAAAAACAAATGTTAGGTAGTGTAATGGAAGCTTTAAGTTATGATGCTAATACATTTATGTTTTATACAGGAGCTCCTCAAAACACAAATCGCTTGCCAATTAATGATGAATTAACTGAATTAGCTCATAATTTGATGTTAAATGAAAATATTAATATTGATAATGTTGTTGTTCACGCACCATATATTATTAATTTAGCCAATGATAAAAATGCTAAGTTTAATGTTGACTTTTTAAAAGAAGAAATTAACCGTGTTGAACAAGTTGGTGTCCACTTATTAGTACTACACCCTGGTAGTCACGTTGGCCTTGGCGTAGATAAGGGCATTGAAAATATTATTAAAGCTTTAAATGATGTTTTAACACCATCAACTAAAGTTACAATATGCTTAGAAACAATGGCCGGTAAAGGTAGTGAATTAGGTAGTTCTTTTGAAGAATTAAAAAGAATTATTGATGGCGTTAAATGCCAAGATAAAGTCGCTGTTTGCCTTGATACGTGTCACATTAATGATGCTGGTTATGATCTTAATGATTTTGATGCTATCTTAGATGATTTCGATAAGATTATCGGCTTAGATAAATTATTAGTTTTACATATCAATGATAGTAAAAATGAACAAGGCTCTCATAAAGATCGTCATGAGAATTTTGGCTATGGTAAAATCGGCTTTGATAAACTTATGAAAGTTATTTATCATCCTAAATTAAAAGATGTTCCTAAAATATTAGAAACACCTTATGTTGACACGGAACTTGGTAAACTTGCGCCATATAAGTTTGAAATTAAAATGATTAGAGATAAAAAGTTTAATGATCATTTAACCAATGATATAGTTCAGGATAATAAATAGTATATAATTCATATATTTTATTATAAGTAGTAGGCGTAAGCTTACTTTTTATATTATTTAAATAAAAAAGTGGGTCTTTAATTATTGACGAATAGTCCCTTTTTATCGTATTATATAAAGTATTAATTTCAATATCGTTTAAGATGATGCCATTATCTTTGGCAAGACTAATAAGATCGTTTTTAGTTAAACGATTAATATACATTTGAATAATTTTTTCCTTCATATAAAATAGTATATGTTTGAAGATATAAAAATTGACAGGAGGCCTTATGCGTAAAAAAGAAAGTTATTTAAAATATTATAAGAGATTAACGCCTAAAGAAGATGGGTCCATTGTCAATCGTCGTTATAAAATATTAACGGTTGTTATAGTAGGCCTTTTCATTACTTTAGCTAGTTCTTTATTCTATGTTCAAATTGTAAAAAGCGATTATTACACTAATCAATTAGAAACGATGACGCAACTTGTCATTGAGGGTGATAGTGCCCCACGGGGTCGTATCTATGACCGTAATGGTCGGATTATTGTTGATAATAAAGCTGTTAAAACAATCTATTATAAAAAGCCTACTAATATATCAACTTCGAAAGAAGTCAAAATTGCTTATCAAGCTGCTGAAGTATTAGCTGTTGATTTTTCTAGACTAAGTGATTACAACTTAAAATATTTCTGGGTTATTAATAATCCACATTTAGCTAATAAAAAAATTACCGATGATGAATGGCAACAACTAGAAGAGCGTCGGATTAGTGCAAGTGACATTGAAAACTATAAAATTGAACGGGTAACTGATGATGATTTAAAAGAATATCAAGATATCGATAGAGAAGCTGCTTACATCTATTATTTGATGAACAAAGGATACTATTATTCCGAAAAGACAATCAAGAATGTTGATGTAACGGATGAAGAATATGCCTTAATTGCTTCTAATGATGCCGGTATTGAAGGTTTTGGAACGAAACTTGATTGGGAAAGATATTATCCTTATGGTGATGTTTTTAGGACCTTACTAGGTAGTGTGTCATCTAGTAGTAGTGGGCTTCCAGCGGAATTAAAAGATGCCTATTTAGCTGTTGGTTATAGTTTATCCGATCGAGTTGGTACAAGTTATTTAGAGTATCAATATGAAAGTATTTTAAGAGGAACAAAAACTAAATACACGTTAGATGAAGATGGTAACTATGTTGTCTTAGAAGAAGGTAAACGGGGTAATGATATTGTTATAAGTATTGATATTGAACTTCAAAAAGCGATTGAAAAGATTGTTGCTAAAGAGCTCATCAATACGAAAAAGAAGGATAAATACACCAAATATTTTGATAGAGCATTCGTTGTTATTAGTGACCCTAATACAGGTGAGATTTTAGCAATGGTGGGAAAGCAAGTTAAAAAAGAACATGGTGAATATAAAGTGTATGATTATTCCGTTGGTGTCATTAACGCTTCTATCACACCGGGTTCAGCTGTTAAAGCTGCATCTCATATGGTTGGTTATACAACGGGAGCTTTAAAGATAGGTGAAGTTAGAAATGATGCTTGCATTAAAATAGCGGCAACGCCTATTAAGTGTTCTTATACAAGATATGGAAACATTAATGACTTACAAGCTTTATCATATTCATCTAATACTTATCAGTTTCGAACAGCTATTAAAGTTGGTGGCGGTAAATACCAATACAATAAGCCATTAAAATTGAAGGCGTCAGCTTTTACAACATATCGCAATATGTTTGCTCAGTTTGGTTTAGGTGTTAAAACCGGCATTGATTTACCTAACGAAATGTTAGGATACCGGGGAACATCCACACAATCAGGATTACTTTTAGATTTTGCTATCGGTCAGTATGATAACTATACTCCAATTCAAATGTCACAGTATATCAATACGGTAGCTACTGATGGTAACCGGGTAAAACCAATGCTCCTAAAGAAAGTTTATGCTCCAACCAAAGATGGCTTAACCGATTTAATCTATACTAACACCCCGACGATTTTAAACCATGTTCAAGCTGATCCAAAATATTTTAAACGTATTAAAAAAGGCTTACGAATGGTTTTTGCTAGTGGTACCGGATATGGATTTATTAGTAATAAATATAAGCCAGCTGGTAAGACAGGAACTAGTCAAAGTTTCGTTGATACCAATAATGATGGTGTAATCGATAAGGAGACATTATCAACATCCCTTGTCGCTTATGCCCCATACAATAAGCCAACGGTAACTTTTACCATTATCACACCTAATGTTGGAACAGGTAATATATCATTTGGACAAATGTCTAAGGTAAATAACCGCTTGTCCCAAAAAATTTCTAAAAAATACTTTGAAATTTATAAATAATTTGCTATAATAGTAATGCGTAAAAAAAGGAGGGCAAGACTATGGCCAAAAAAGGTGAAGCAAGACAAAGAATCACACTTCAATGTACCGTATGCAAATCTGAAAATAAGCGTACAGAAAAAAATAAGCGTAACACAACTGAACGTTTAGAATTAAATAAATATTGTCCAAAATGTAAAAAGGTAACATTACACAAAGAGGAGAAGTAATAATTATGTTTCGACATCTACATACGACGATTAATTATCCTAAACTAATTGCTTGGCAAGCTCATCAAACAAGGTTTGGCGAAGCTATTAATAGGGGATATACATTAAAGAGTATGAAGAGTCAAAAGGGGTTTCACGGAAAACTTAAAGTTAAAGCCCGTAGTACTTTAAAATAAGAGTAAATAATAAGGTTTATCCTTATTTTTTATGGAAAGGAGTGAGATTGTGATAAATATTAATGATATTAAGAATGGTATGACCATTTTATTTGAAGATAATATCTATGTTGTTTTGGATTTCCAACATGTAAAACCAGGTAAAGGTGCAGCCTTTGTTCAAGCTAAATTAAAAAACTTGAGAACGGGATCTATTATTGAAAAACGTTTCAATAGTGGTGTTAAAGTTGAAAAGGCTATGATTGAAAAGAAGAATATGCAATACCTATATGAATCTGGTGGCGTATATACTTTTATGGATAACCAAACTTATGAACAATTAGAATTATCTGAAGAACATTTAGGTAATGATAAAAATTATTTAAAAGACGGTCTAGAAGTTATGGTTTCTATTTATCAAGGTGAGGTATTAGGTGTTATTCTACCTGAAAAAGTTGAATTAAAAATTACTTCAACGGAACCTGCTGTTAAGGGTAATACAACGAATAACGCTCAAAAAGATGCTTATGTTGAAACGGGATTATTAGTAAGAGTACCACTTTTCATAGAAGAAGGCGAAACAATCCTTGTTAATACAAAAGATGGTTCTTATGCATCACGTGCTTAAAAGAGGGTAACCTCTTTTTTTATTGTATAAGTGTAAAAAATATAGTAAAATATAGTTATGTAATTATATAATGGAGGGTATATGAAAAAGACAATTAGAGATTTTGATTTAGAAGATAAAAAAGTATTAATAAGGGTCGATTTTAATGTCCCAATTAAAGATGGTGTTATTACTGATGATAACCGGATAAGAGAAAGTTTAAAGACCATTAATTATGCGATTGATAATGGTGCTAAAGTTATTTTATTATCACACTTAGGCCGTGTTAAAACGGAAGAAGATAAATTAAAAAACACTTTAAGGCCTGTCGCTAATCGTTTAAGTGAATTATTAGGTAAAGAAGTTAAATTTATTCCTGAAACCCGTGGTACTGAACTAGAAGAAGCCGTTAATAACTTACAAAAAGGTGATGTTCTTTTAATGGAAAATACACGTTTTGAAGATTTAGATGGCAAAAAGGAAAGTGGCAATGTTGAAGAATTAGGTGCATATTGGGCATCTTTAGGTGATATTTATATCAATGATGCTTTTGGTACAGCTCACCGGGCGCATGCGTCTAATGTTGGTATTGCTAGTCACTTACCTAATGGTATTGGCTTTTTGATTGAAAAAGAATTAGATAACTTAGATAAGGCTGTTAATAATCCTGAACGTCCTTTTACGGTTGTTTTAGGTGGAGCCAAAGTAAGTGATAAGATAGGTGTTATTAAAAACTTAGTTAATCGTGCTGACCATATTTTAATTGGTGGGGGTATGATGTTTACTTTCTTAAAGGCTAAAGGGTATGAAATAGGCACATCATTACTTGATGAAGAAAGTATCGATTTTTGTAAAGAAATGCTTGCTAACTATGCCGATAAATTAGTTTTACCAGTCGATGTTTTATGTGCTTTTGAGATGAGTGAAGAAGCTAGTGTAAGACATACAGATGTTGCTTCCATTAATCCTGATGAAATGGGCTTAGATATTGGCGAAGAAACTGTAGCTTTATTTACAAAATATCTAAATGAGAGTAAGACAATTGTATGGAATGGACCAGTTGGTGCTTTTGAATATGCTAATTTCGCATCAGGAACAAAAGCTTTATGTGACGCTTTAGCAGGACTTGATGCCACTGTTATTGTTGGTGGCGGTGATAGTGCATCAGCGGCTATTAAGTTTGGATATAAAGATAAATACACGCATATTTCTACCGGTGGTGGAGCATCATTAGAATTATTAGAAGGTAAAGAGCTACCTGGTATAGCTATCATAGAAGAAATGTAATTATGAAAGCATTTATCAAAAAACATAAAGGAAAATTAAACATTGTTCTACTTATCATTATTACCGGCTTAGTTTTGTATTTTTCCTTAAAAGATGATTTTGATAGTATTGTTGATCGGATTGTTAATGTTAATGCTTGGTATTTGTTATTAGCGTTTATCCTTGTTATCTTGTACTGGTTGTTACGGAGTTTAGCGCTTCATAAATTTACTAAGAAAATGAAAAAAGATAATCGCTATTTAAGTTCTTTTCAGTTAATGCTTAGAACCCAGTTTTTTAATGCGATTACGCCTTTTTCAACCGGGGGACAACCTTACCAAATATATTATTTAGTCCAAGAAGGATTAAGCCCAACAATCGCAACAAGTGTTATTATTCAAAACTTTATTGTTTATCAAATTGCTCTAGTTATCCTTGGAATTATTGCCGTTGGATGTAATTATTTCTTCCATATTTTTGCTAAAGTTAGTTTACTTCAACATTTAGTTTTAATTGGTTTTCTTACGAATACAGCCGTTATTATCATTATGTTTATCGTTTCTTTCAGTAAGAAGTTAAATAAGAAGTTAATTTCTTTAGGCATAACGATTTTGACGAAATTACATATTGTTAAGAATCGTGAGAAAAAATTAGCTGAGTGGGATGCGTATATTAATCGCTTTCACGGCGGGGCAAAAGTTTTATTAGAGAATAAATGGGAGTTTATTAAAAATATTATTTATAATATTTTGGCTTTGGTATGCTTGTATTCTATTCCGGTTGCTCTTTTATATGCGATGGGGGACTTTACAAGTTATAATGTAGGTATCGCTATCATTACTAGTGCTTATGTTATGTTGATTGGATCATTCGTTCCTATTCCTGGCGCTAGTGGGGGATTAGAGTATGGATTCGTGTCCTTTTATGGCAGTTTCATTACCGGTTCAACCTTAACAGCCATTATGTTATTATGGCGTTTTGTAACATATTATTTCGGTATGCTCGTTGGCGCTTTAGCTTTAAACTTAAAGAGGGTGAAATAATGCGTATTGGTATTTTTGCAGATACTTATCCACCATTTATTAATGGTGTATCAACTAGTATAACAATGCTTCGTTCAGCGTTGATGAAAATGGGTCACGAAGTATTTGTCGTAACGGTTAATCCCGATTCTATGCATTATGTTTTTGATGAAGATGAACATATTATTCGCTTACCAGGGATACCGGTAGGTATATATGATTACCGACTAACGGGTATTTATCCTATTAAGGCAATTAATAAAGTAAAAGAGTGGAATCTTGATATTATTCATTCCCATACTGAGTTTGGCGTTGGTATGTTTGCGCGCATTATGGCTAAACAATTAGATATACCTATTGTTCATACTTATCATACAATGTATGAAGACTATGTTTACTATATTACCAAAGGGCATTTTGATGCAGCTAGTAAAAAGATAGTGGAATATTTAACAAAGTTTTTCTGTGATAAAACAGTTACGGAATTAATCGTACCAACGAAAAAAGCTTATGATTTATTTAAACAAAAGTATGAATATGATCGCAATATTCATATTGTTCCAACGGGTATTGATGTCGAACGCTTTTATATCGAAAATAACGATGCGAAAGTAACGGCTAGTTTAAGACGTAAATATGGTCTTAAAAAAGATGACTTTGTCATTTTAACAGTCGGTCGTTTGGCTTTAGAAAAAAATGTTAGTTTTCTTATTAATAATCATAAGAGGCTTGTTCAAAAATATCCTAATTGTAAATTATTAATTGTCGGTGATGGACCAGATGCGGATACTTATAAAGAATTGGCTTTAAAAAATGGTATCGCATCATCCGTCATCTTTACGGGCAAGATACCATATGATGAAATACCTAAATATTATCAATTAGGAACCATTTTTACGACAGCATCTAATACGGAGACACAAGGTTTAACCCCATTAGAAGCGATGGCCGCATCGATTCCCGTTATCGCTTTAGATGATGATGCCTTTAGAGATGTCGTTATTGATGGTTTGAATGGTATTTTGTTCTCTAATGATGAAGAGTATCAAAAGGCCATTGAAAAAATGATTACTGATAAGAAATTATATAAAAGAATGTGTGATCAAGCTCGTATTAATGCGGAAGCACATTCATCTAAATACTATGCTGAAAAGGTATTAGATGTCTATAATAAAGCTATTTTAAATAGCGGGTCTACTAGTGGTGATCGCACCTTTGGCACAAGAATGAAAGATGTTATAAAGAAGGGATTACATGGCGAATAAATTAGTTGTTGGAAATATGAAAATGAACTTGTCATATGATGAGATGGAAGAATATATTGACCGGATGCAAGGCTATCAAGACTGCATTATATGCCCAAGTTATATCTATGTTCCTTATTTTATCGATAGTGGTTTTACGACGGGTGTCCAAGATGTGGCTAGTTTTGATAATGGGGCCTATACAGGTGAAGTATCAGCTAAGCAATTAGCGTCTTTAGGAGTTAAATACACTATCATTGGTCATAGTGAAAGAAGAGAACTTTTTAATGATACGGATGCTTTAATCAAAGAAAAAATTATTAAAGCTCTAACAAACAATTTAAAAGTTATCTTATGTGTTGGTGAGACACTAATGGAACGTGAAAATAATCAAGCTAAAAAGAAAATAGCGGATCAACTCCTTACGGATTTAAAAGATATCGATAATATTAATGATGATAATTTAATCATTGCCTATGAACCAATTTGGGCTATTGGAACAGGTAAGGTACCAAGTAATGATGATATCGATGAAATTATTTCTTATATTAAAGAGTTAACTAATAAAGAATATCATATAAATCCAAAAGTGTTATATGGTGGCAGTACCAATGATGCCAATATTAAAGAATTAGCCCAAATAAAAAGTGTCGATGGTTTCTTAGTTGGCGGTGCGTGTCTTGTACCTGATAAGTTTATAAAAATAATTGAGGCCGTTAGATAGGTCTCTTTTTTTGTTAGATGATTTATTCGACATTTTTCGATAACAATCGCAATTACGTGATAGTAATATATAAAGTATGCTTATAGAAAATTGGAGGAAATAAATGAAAGATATAAGAATATTAATGATTGATGACAATGAAAATCTCATCCTTGCTGTTAAGGAATATTTTGCTAATAGGGATGGCATTAAAGTTGTTTTAACAGCAAATGATGGTAAAGAAGGAATGGAATTAATCAGGAATCGTAGTAAAGACTTTGACGTTATTATTCTTGATTTAATAATGCCAGGTAAAGATGGTATGTATGTTTTAGAGTGTATGAAAAATGAAAACATTAATAAAGAAGTTATTGTGGCAACAAGTTATAATTCAATGGAGGTAATAAGAGAAGTATCAGAATATGGTGTTAATTACTATGTCTTAAAACCATTTGATCTTATTGACTTAGAAAAACGGATTTTAGATCTTACTAACAAAGAATATGATAATAAGATTATTGATATGGAACATAATAATATTCAGTCATCTATCTCAAAGATTTTACACGAATTAGGTATTCCTTCACATATTAAAGGATATCAATATATAAGAGAAGGTATCAATATTTTGTATGACCGTCCTGAAACAGTTGGTGGGATAACGAAAGAGTTATATCCCGAACTAGCTAGTAAGTTTGATACAACTGTTTCTCGGGTTGAACGCGCTATTCGTCATGCAATTGAAGTTAGTTGGAACCGGGGCAGTTGGGATTTAATGGAAGAAATATTTGGACATAGTGTAGATGTCGATAAAGCTAAACCTACGAATAGTGAGTTTATTGTTACTATTGCCGATAAATTAAGATTAGACTATCATCGCATATGAAAAAACCAATTAAACTATTTTAATTGGTTTTTTGATGGGTATGTGTAATACCTAATGTATCATAACTAAAAATAATTAGTTCATCCCTAGGAATATCTTTTTTATAATATGTATTCCTAATATCATTACCTATAGAATTAATAACAAAACTAACGACATCACCTTCAGGATAAGGAGGTACGTCCGTTTTATCTCTTTTTTTCATTAGAATACTAGGAAGTTTATCACTTGTAAATATTAGCCAATATTTTTTAAAAAAGGCCATAACAACTTCACTATCTTCTTTACTTAGATTATTTTTAAGACATAGCTTTTGGATACTTTCATAAGCTCTAGGATAATCCCTATTTAAAAAGACATTTAAATAGGCGTGATCATTTTCGACGAATTTTCTAAAGAAAGTTGGCGAGGTTAGACCATAATAAGGGGAAACACTTAAATTAGGAGCAAAAAAGATACCTTCATTCTCCCCATTGAATAAACCAAAAACACTATGGTCAAATAATTTCATAATTCCTTTTACTTCTGCAAGATCCCAAGGCTTGTCATCAATCTTTAAGCCGTTTTCATTAATATGTTCGGCATAACTAGCATTTAAGGTATGAAATAAATAGCCGTTAAACCAATTGTTCATTAACTTTAAATAAGTATCTTCATTAATACCATATTTTTGAAAATAATTTTTAACAATATGCGCGACACTAGCTTTAAAAACAGCATTATTATCATTAACAATCTTTTGTCCACGAACCGATTTAATTAGCATTATAAAATAGCTAATATCATCATTACTGACCTCTTCTTTCGTTAGAAGATAATCATTTAAGATAAGGGCAACTAGATTTAAATATTCATAACAAGATAAACCTTCTTTTTCTCTAATTAATCCTAAGTAATCTTTTAATTGCTCATTAAATAATTCATCAAAACTCATAAATCACCTATTTATTTAATAATCGATATAAATTGAATGATGGCTTGTTAAAGATTCTCGCTTTAATATTAGTTGTACCAATACCTGATGAGATATACATAACCGAATCACCATACTGATATTTTAATTCCGTATAGGAACTATCTTTTCTTGGAATAATAAACTTTTTAAAATAAGGTATATTCAATTCTCCATTATGGGTATGGCCAGCTAAGATTAGTTGGAAATTATCCTTATTGATATCTTCAACATTGTTAGGCTCATGCATAATGAGAATATTATATTTAGTATCATTAGTCTTAATAGCATCTTCAATCGTACTTACTTTATTTAAGACATCAATGTGTTCTCTTTGCGTAGATATACCACCAATCAGCATAGCATCATTTGTTTTATCATAGATGATGTCATAGGTATTATCAAGTAGTTTAAAAGATGTTTTGTTAATGACGTCTTTAAATGTTTTTTGATTAAAGTCATGGTCACCAGTGATGACATATTGATATTTAGCTTCAATAGTATTCAAGGCATCAACCAAATCATTAACATCATCACTAGTATATTTAACTTTTTTATCTAGTATATCACCACTAATAATAACAATATTAGGCTTAACTTTATTAACTTTTTTAATAATTTTCTTTAAATCACTTTTATCTACAGTTGTTTTATAGTGGATATCACTTAGTTGGACAATTTTATAGCCATAAAAAGAGGTAGGAATCTTTTCATTGATAACATTAATTTCTTTCACATTAATTCCTTTAGGGCCATAGTAAAAGGCATAAAAAACGATTGCTGATATGATAATTAATATAAGGATTAATATTTTAAGCCAAGTAAAATGTCTTTTCTCTTCCATGTTACCACCTAGTATCATTATAACAAAAAAATGCTGATTAATAAATGTTTAACTTTTGCATATTTCTCTTTAAAAAACAACGTTATTATGTTATAATGTACGTAATGTGATTATTAAAGACATTGAACAAGAGGAGTAAAATAACTAGTACTTATTAGAGATGAAAAGTCATAGGCTGAAAGCTTTTCTTAAAGAAGATTATTTGAAGGTAGCTTGGGAGTTTCATATCTAGATAATAGATATGACGTTTACGGCGTTAACGATAAAGATAAACAGTTGTTTATGAATAAAGGTGGTACCACGGCTTTTCGTCCTTTTGGGATGAAGCCGTGTTTTTTGTAGGTGATAAAATGGACATAAAAAAAGCAAAGACGATATTTAATGATTATGTTAAACAATTTGATTTTAATGATGCAAGTGTTCAAAGGAAATATGCACATACTTACCGAGTTATCGAATATGCGATGGCGATTTCTTCTTCTTTGAATCTTGATGATCAAATGAAAGAACTTATTTATGTTGCATCTTTGTATCATGATATTGGTCGTTTTAAACAAGCTAGTATATATCATACTTTTGATGATAGTAAATCACTTGATCACGCTAAGCTAGGTTATGATTTACTAAAAGATGGAATGATTGATTCCTTCGCTAAAAAAGAGGATGCCGAAGTTATTCTCTTTGCTGTTTTAAATCATAGTCGTAAAGAAATACCTCAAGGTAGTGAAGATCAAATACTATGCGCTAAAGTCGTCCGGGATGCGGATAAGATGGATATTATGAAAGAGCAGGGTAATAGTCTTAGTAATGATGTCATCCTTTCTAAAGAATTACTTACATCTTTGAAAAGTAAAGAAGTTTGTGATAATAAAAATGTTCATAATGCTGGAGACCATATATTAAGGCTTTTAGGTTTCATCTATGATATTAATTTTAAATACACGTATAAATTCATCTTAAAGGAAGAAATTATTGATCAAAAAATACAATTATTAGAACATGCTACACATCAGAATTTAGATGATGTTGCTACCATTTTAAAACAATATATTGAAGGAGTGATAAAATGTTAGATACGAAATATAATCATTTAGAAGTTGAAAAAGGCAAATACGAAGATTGGAAAGAAAAGGGCTACTTTGAAAGTGGTGATTTAAGTAAAAAACCATATTGTATTGTTATCCCACCACCTAATGTAACCGGTAAACTTCACCTAGGCCATGCTTGGGATACGACCCTTCAAGATATTCTTATTCGTTATAAAAGAATGGATGGCTATGATGCTTTATGGGTTCCTGGTATGGATCACGCCGCTATTGCGACAGAAGCTAAAGTTGTTCAAAAGCTTCGCCAAAATGGTATTGATAAATATGAATTAGGTCGTGAAGGCTTTTTAGATGCTTGCTGGGATTGGACCCATGAATACGCTAAAAATATAAGAGAACAATGGGCTAAACTAGGTCTTAGTCTCGATTACCGCAAGGAAGCTTTTACCCTTGATGAAAACTTGACGCGAGCTGTTAAAAAGGTCTTTGTTGATCTTTATAACGAGGGACTAATTTATCGTGGCGAGCGGATTATTAACTGGGATCCCGTTGCTAAAACAGCATTATCAAATGAGGAAGTTATTTATAAAGATGATGAGGGAGCATTCTATCATTTAAAATATTTTATTGAAGGAACTGATGAATACTTGGATGTTGCGACAACTCGCCCTGAAACTTTATTTGGTGATACCGCTGTTGCTGTTAATCCTGATGATGAACGTTATAAACATCTTATCGGTAAAAAAGCTATTTTACCAGTTATCAATAAAGCTATACCTATTGTTGGTGATGAACATGCTGATCCTACCTTTGGAACTGGTGTTGTTAAAATAACGCCAGCCCATGATCCTAACGATTTTGAAGTTGGTAATAGACACAATTTAGAGCGCATTGTCGTTATGAATGAAGATGCGACAATGAATGCGAATGCCTTAAAGTATGAGGGCATGACAAGAGAAGAATGTAGGGAAGCTCTTCTTAAAGACTTAGAAGAAGCAGGTCTTTTAATCAGTGTTGAAAAAATGGTTCACAGTGTTGGTCATAGTGAAAGAACCGATGCTGTGGTTGAACCATATTTATCAAAGCAATGGTTTGTTAAGATGCGGCCACTCGCTGATCGTGTTTTAGAAAATCAAAAAAATAAGAAGACGAAAGTAAACTTTGTCCCACCACACTATGAAAAGACGATGAATCACTGGATGGAGATAACTTATGATTGGTGTATTTCCCGCCAATTATGGTGGGGACACCGGATTCCTGCTTGGTATAAAGGTGATGAAGTATACGTTGGTGTTGATGCGCCATCTGGTGATGGTTGGGTTCAAGATAATGATGTTTTAGATACTTGGTTTAGTAGTGCATTATGGCCATTTGCTACTTTAGGTTGGCCAAATGAAACAGATGATTATAAAAGATATTATCCTAACAGTGTTTTAGTTACGGGTTATGATATCATTCCTTTCTGGGTTAATAGAATGACTTTCCAAGGCTTGAAGTTTACGGATTCTCGTCCTTTTAAAGATTGCTTAATTCACGGCCTTATTCGTGATAAAGAGGGACGCAAGATGAGTAAGTCTTTAGGTAATGGTGTCGATCCTATGGATGTCATTGATGAATATGGTTGTGATGCCTTAAGATTTTTCTTAACAACTAATTCCGCTCCCGGGGCTGATTTAAGATATGATGAAGAGAAAGTTAAATCATCTTGGAACTTCCTTAATAAATTATGGAATGCTTCACGTTTTGTTTTAATGAACCTTGAAGACTTTAAGGAAGAAGATTATACTTTGGATGACTTATCACTTGCTGATAAATGGATTTTAAATCGTTTAAATAATGTTATTAAAGAAGTAAGAAAAAATATGGATACATATGATTTCCATAACGTTGGTAATACTTTATATGCCTTTATTTGGAATGATTTTTGTGACTGGTACATTGAACTATCAAAAAGTGATATGTCCAAAACAAATAAGAGCGTTTTGCTTTTAGTTTTAACAGATATTATGAAGATGTTACACCCATTCACCCCTTATATAACGGAAGAAATCTATCAAATGTTACCAATTAAGGAACAACCATCTATTATGATATCTTCATATCCTAGTGTTCGGGATTTTGATTATCAAAAAGAAGAAGATAAGTTAAATAAGATTTTAGAAGATATTATCGCCATTCGTAATTTAAAAGCGACAAACAATATTACCAAACAAGCTAAGGTAAAATATGTGACTGATGATAGTATTGAAACTATTTATCGTTCGCAGTTAAAAATCAAAGATGAAAATATTTTAACGGATAACGGTGATAACTATTTAACGATCAATTATAAATCTAAAAATATTGATATTACATATTACTATGAAGGAACTAAAGAAGATGATAGTAAGAAAGATGATGAAATCAAGAAGTTAGAAGAATCTATCGCTCGCAGGGAGAAACTTTTAAGTAATGAAAATTACGTTTCTAAAGCACCAGCGCAAATTGTCGATGCTGATAGAAAAAAACTAGCTGAAGAAAAAGAGCGTTTAGCGCTTCTTAAGGGTTAAGATGTTATTTCTTTATTACCCGAAATGTTCAACTTGTAAGCGCGCTAAAGCATGGCTAGATAATCATCATCTTTCTTATAATTCTCGTGATATCGTTTTAGATAATCCTAAATATGCAGAATTAGAAAAATGGATAAAAGATAGTGGCATAGATGTAAAACGTTTCTTTAATACTAGTGGTCTAAAATATAAAGAATTAGGCTTAAAAGATAAGTTAAGTGAACTATCTTTGGAAGAGAAGATTAAACTTTTGTCAAGTGATGGTATGCTTGTCAAAAGACCTCTTATAATTAGCGATAATATTACCTTAATAGGTTTTAATGAAAAGGAGTGGGAGAAAGCATTATGCAAGAATTAAAATTGAAAAAATGTTTAAAATGTCATAGAATTGTCAAGATAATAAATGGTAGTTGCCCTATTATGTGTTGCAAAGAAGAAATGGTTGACGTTATAGCTAATAGTGTCGATGCTGCTTTTGAAAAGCATATTCCCCAATATGAAGTTATTGACGGAGAAATGCATATTAGTGTTAATCATGTTATGGAAGACGATCACTATATCGAATGGATTTTAGTTAAGTATGAAGGTGGCAGCATTGAAAAATATTATCAGCCCGGCGATGAACCTACTTTAGTCGCCCCATATGAAAAAGGCGCTACTATCTATAGTTATTGTAATAAACACGAATTATGGCAAAAAGAAGTAGAATAAAAAAGTTAAAAATCCTTTTTTATTCTTTTTTTTGACTAGCAATAAATGGTATAATAATAATTGAGGTGTTAATATGGTAGAGAAACGTATTAATGAATTAGTTGAGATATTGAATAAGGCCAGTTATGAGTATCATACTTTAGATGCGCCAACGATAACTGATCAAGAATATGATGATTATTATGCAGAGTTAGTTAAGTTGGAAGCTGCTCATCCCGAGTTCGTTCGTGATGATTCTCCAACAGTTCGGGTTGGTGGGACAATTATTGAAAGTTTTAATAAAATTGTCCATGAAGTACCGATGATGTCATTAGATGATATTTTTAACGATGAAGAAATATTAGATTTTGATGAGAAAGTTCGTAAAGTTGTTGAACATCCAACTTATGTATGTGAGTTAAAAATAGATGGCTTATCTGTTTCTTTACTATACAAAAATGGTAAGTTTGTAAGGGGCGCTACTAGAGGCGATGGAACAACGGGTGAAGACATTACCCATAATGTTAAGACGATAAAATCGGTTCCGTTATCTTTACCAAAACCTTTAGATATTGAGGTACGTGGCGAAATATATATGCCTAAAAAGTCCTTTACGATGTTAAATGAACAAAGACGATTAAAAGGTGAAAAAGAGTTCGCTAACCCTCGTAATGCTGCTGCCGGATCTGTTCGACAACTTGATTCAAAAGTAGCTGCTGAAAGAAACTTGGATACTTTCTTATATCATATTCCTAATGCTAGTGATTATGGTGTTAAGACCCAAAAAGAAGCTTTAGAGTTTATGAAGAGTTTAAACTTTATTGTTAATCCTAACATTAAGTATTGTGAGAAAATTGAAGAAGTTATTGCCTACATTAAATATTGGCAAGAACATCGTGATGAATTACCATATGAAATCGATGGCGTGGTCATTAAAGTTAATGATTTAGATGAGCAACATAAATTAGGGTTTACAGCTAGAGTTCCCAAGTGGGGTATCGCCTATAAGTTTCCAGCGGTTGAAGTTTTAACTAAGTTAATTGGAATTGAGTTTTGTGTCGGACGAACGGGTAAGATAACGCCCCGAGCTGATCTTGCACCTGTCCATTTAGCAGGTTCTATTATAAGTAGTGTTACATTGCATAATGAAGACTATATCAAAGAAAAAGATATTAAAATTGGTGATGTCGTAGCTATCCACAAAGCTGGCGATGTTATTCCGGAAGTTGTCTGTGTTAAAAAAGAACGCCGGACCGGTGATGAAATACCTTTTGTGATGGCAACTACGTGTCCTATTTGTGGTAGTAAGCTTGTTAGAAAGGAAACTGAAGCGGCATACTTTTGTTTAAACCCTAAATGTGATGCTCGCAAGATTGAGGGATTAATCCATTATGCTAGTCGTGATGCTATGTATTTAGAAGGCTTTGGCGAGAGCATTGTTGAAGATTTCTATAATAAAGGTTTTCTTCATACGTTTGCGGATTATTATACTTTAGATGAACATAAAGAAGAATTAAAAGAGTTAGAAGGCTTTGGTGAACGAAGTATTCAAAAATTGTTAGATGCGGCTGAAGCAAGTAAAGAAAACTCGTTAGAGCGTCTCCTTTTTGGCTTGGGTATTCGTCATGTTGGTAAAAAGACAGCTCGTATTTTAGCTGAAGCTTATAATGATATGGACCATTTAATAGCAGCTACTTATGATGAGTTATGTATAATTCCTGATATTGGTGATATTATTGCTAAAAGTGTTGTTGACTACTTTAAAGATGATGTGAATATCGCTTTAATTAATCGATTAAAAGAATTAGGATTAAATATGACTTATAAGGGTAAGCCAAAAGAATTAAGTGAATTATTTAATGAAAAGACATTTGTCTTGACTGGCACTTTAAATATGCCAAGAGAAACTGCTAAAGAGCGAATTGAATATCGTGGGGGTAAGGTAACAAGTAGTGTCACTAAGCAAACTGATGTTGTCGTTGTTGGCGCATCTCCTGGTAGTAAATACAAGAAAGCTCAAGAACTTGGTATTGAAATATGGGATGAAGAGCAATTCGTCAATAACTTAAATTTATGATATATTATATGTAGTATTTGGATGTGATTTAATGCAGGAATGGAATGGTTTTAAAGGAACCAAATGGCAACAAGTAATTGATGTAGAAGATTTTATTTTAAATAATTATCAAGAATACAAAGGTAGTTCGGATTTTTTAAAGGGGATTAGTAAAAAGACGACGAGATTAACAAGTCGTATTTCTAAATTACTTACGAAAGAAGATATTACCGGTCTTTTAGACGTTGAAACATCATCTTTAACAAGTATTGATGCTTTCGAACCAGGCTATATTGATAAGAAAAATGAAATTATTTTAGGATTACAAACTGATGATCCTTTAAAGCAGGCAGTCAATCCTCTTACACTAGATACTTCTATTGATGTGCTTAAAAATAATGGCTATCGTTTTGAACGTAGTGTCATCGATAATTATCATGCTTTTAATGATACTTATGAAGAAAATCTTGATGAAGTAACTACAAAGGAAATTAAAAAATTTAAAGAAGTTCATATACTAGATGGTATGCCTGATAATTATGGCCGAGGTTTTATGCTAGGCGATTATCGGCGCTTACCTCTATATGGTATTGATTATTTAATTGCGCGTAAAGAACATGATTTAAATCGTTTAAGAAAAGATATTAATTATTCAGTTATTAGAACAAGAGACGAAGTTGTAAAGCAAATAAAAGCTCTAAAACAAATAAAAATTTTAGCTTTAAGCTATGGCGTCGATATATCAAGGCCTGCTAGTAATGCTAAAGAAGCTTTTCAGTGGCTATATTTTGCCTATCTTGCTGTTAGTAAAGAGACTTGTGGTGCATCTATTCCCGTTGGTAACAATAGTGCCTTTTTAGATATATATCTTGCTCGTGATTTGGAGTTAGGCATTATAACGGAAGACGAGGCTCAAGAATTAGTTGATCAGTTCATCTTAAAACTTCGTTTAATAAGATGTGTTCGTAATGCTGATTTTAAAATGATGCTTATGGGCCGAAATACGTTAGTAACCGAAACAATCGGTGGTGTTCATAAAGAACATTCTCTTATTACCAAAACGGCTTATCGCTTTTTAAATACGATTGAGACATTAGGATTATATCCAAGTCCCTCTTTTACAATTTTATGGTCCACGAAAATGCCTAACAATTTTAAAAGATATTTAGCTAAAGTAATGATGAAACATAACTGTTTGTGTTTTGCTAATGCTGATGCTTTAGGAAGTAGTAATTATGCTACTAACGGTCTAGCAAGCAGTTCAAAAATTGGAAAACAAATTGATTATAACGGCGGTAGTTGTAATTTAGCTAAAATCCTTCTTTATGCTATCAATGGTGGCCGTGATGAGTTAACGGGTGAGCTTATTATTGATGGTGTAGCACCTTTAGATGATGCGACATTGACTTATTCAAAAGTTGTTCGTAATTTTGCTGTGGTTTTAAAAAAATTGGTGACTATCTATGCGGATAATCTAAATACCATTCATTATATGCACGATAAATATGGTTATGAAAGTTCATTAATGGCTTTTAATGATACCGTTGTTGAACGTTATATGACCTTTAATATATCAGGTTTTGCTACGCTTGTTGATTCTTTGTCAGCTATTCGTTTCGCTAAAGTGAAAGTGAATCGTGATGAGAATGGTTTAAGCACTGATTTTGTAGTTACAGGTGATTATCCCCATTATGGATGTGGGCTAGATGCTGTCGATAAATTAGCTAGTGATATTATAAGACTTATTAGCCGTGAATTAGCAGCGCATCATATGTATCGTAATGCTGTTATTAAATTAGGACTTCAAAGCGTTGGTATGAGTATTTTATATGGTATGAATACTGGTACTACACCTGATGGTCGTTTCCGTGGTAGTGCTTATTCTTTTAATGCCGATTCAGGTGAGATTAAAAATACTAATGGATTACTTAATGCTCTAAAAAGTGTTATGCGAATGCCAAGTAAACTATGTAGTGGTGGAATTATGACTACTATCAATGTTAATGCTTTAACTCTTGGTAGTAAAAGAACCGAACGGGCGGAAAACTTAATTGGCCTTTTAGATAGCTATTTTAAACAAAATGGTAGTGTTATTGCCATAAATATTATTGATAAAAAGCAGTTACCTACAAATGATAAAGCTGATGATCTTATCTTAAATGTTGGAGGCATTGTTACGCGTCATAGTGATTTACCAGAAAACATTAAAACAGCTCTTTTTGACCTAACATATTATGATAAACTATGAAAGGTAAAATAACTGATATTGATCCTATGTCCTTTAATAGTGGACCGGGTATTAGATTTGTTTTAACACTTGATGATGAGGAAAATATATCTTTAACTCCTAAAGAGACAATTGACCGAATTCGTAAGTTTCGTCCCTATTTTGGGCCTGATGATGGTGGCTTAACATTTAAAGGTAAAAATCTTTTTGCTGAAATAGATTATATAAGTGAGACTTGTCATATTGCCCATAAGGCAGGAATTACAACGTGTCTTATGACAAACGGACATAATTATGAGAAAAATTGTGTCCAATTTAGGGATATTGACTTTATTATACTGGAAATTTCTAGTATCCCGTTATATAATTATGATAAGTTAGATGATAAGACCTTTTTAGCAATTGAACAATTTATAATGGATGCCATAACAAGTGGCGAAAAAGTATTTTTTAAACCAATCATTAGCGAAATGGTAACAGATAAAGATGCATATCTTCTTGCCCTAGAAAATTACGCCCATACTTTTAGTTATGAGATTGTTATTGTTGATGAATAAGAGGAGGAGTTTATGGAAAAGAAAGTAAAAATAGTTTCAACAATTTATTTTATTGTTGTAGCTATTATCGTTTTCACAAGTGATAACGTCAAATTGTTTGCGACAGCTCTAGATTATATAGCTTGTGGTAGTGCGACTGGTATACCTAAACCCATTCCTCAGGTTATAACAATTGGTTATACTTTATTGATGGTTGGAACGCCCATTGTTCTTATCACATCATCGATTATAACTTTAGTTAAAGCGATAGTCGAAAGTGATCAAGAAAAAATATTAAAAGCCCGAAATGTGTTAGTGCGTAAAGCTATATTAGCTGTTTTGGTATTCTTTACGGCATCAATAGTTAGATTTATATCTTCTAAGGTTGCCAGTACGGCTGACGACAAAAGCACTGTTGCGAAATGTTTGAATTGCTTTATTTATTATAATAATAATGATTGTCGACCTTCAAAGATTGATGCTCATTCTGAAGATGGTACTTACAATGAAAATTATGGTGATGTTAGTACATATACTGGTGGGACTAAACCGCATGGTGAGAAGACAATTTTAATTGGCGATTCTCGTACTGTAGGTATTTGCGGTAGTACCTCGAGAACGGCAGTTACTGATTGCCGTGATGGCGTTTTGGCTGTCCGTCAAGGTGCAGCCTCAAACACAGGAGCTCACGATAGATTTGGATGGGGTGTATGGTTTGATAATGAAGCTATTCCAGCTGTGACAACTTATGTAAAAGAACATCAAAGTACGATATTTAATATTGTTATTTTAATGGGAGTTAATGACTTAGGATTAACAGCTGAGCAGGCTTCGGATAATTATATCGCTGATATTGAACGTATGGCTAATGGAGACTGGAAAAGACATAGTATCGTTTTTGTATCGGCTGGGCCAATAAAACCAGGAACTTCTTATGGTATAGGTGGATGTGTTACTCAATCCAAAATTGACGAGTTTAATAGATTAATGGGTGAAAAAATAAAGAACAAAAATTTCCATAATGTCACTTACTGTGACATAGTTGATAAAGTTGAGTGGTTATTCCCTAGTAATGATAATGTCCATTATTCTTACCCAAATGGAAATACTAATTATTTTAATGGTATTATGGATAATTGCGGTTTAAAAAATTAACTTGTTACGAAGATTATTGGAATACGGATGTGATATTTTGAAAAAAAAGATTGTATATTATATGGCTCTAACCTTTTTTACAGCGTTGCTTTTAGTAGTTGTTAGTAAAAATGATGTTGCTTATGCGCTAGATTATGTTGCTTGTGGTGATGCAACGGGTATACCAAAACCAGTCCCACAAATGACTACTATTGCATATACATTGTTATTAGTTGGAGCGCCGCTTGCCTTAATTATTGCCGCTATATCCTCTTTAACAAAAGCAATTTCTAGTGGTAATCAAGAAAATGTTTTAAAAGCTAAAGATAAACTATTCAAAAAATTCTTTATAACAGGATTTGTTTTCCTTGTTGCTGGTGTGGTTCAATTTACATTGACAAGGGTCACTAGTACAGATAGTGATAAAAATACAGTTTCTGCTTGTTTGAGTTGCTTTTTATATTATAATGGGTGTGAAGAGTCTGATTTGGAATATAGTTCTGAACAAGGAACTAGTTCATCTGGATATACTGATGCATCTACATATGATGGAACTGTTAGTCATAAAAATGGGAACTATTTAAAATATTATAATGCGCTTACTATTTTGCATTCTGGCCAAATACCTGAAGATAATACGGTATCATTATTTGAAAATGCTGGCCAAGCTCATTTCTATGGTGCTGAATGTGACTTACAAATGCACAATAATACTTTATATTGTTATCACAATTCTGTAACTTCTAATACGGCGTCTTTTGCTAAATATATGGAAATTTGTAAAAAGTATAATATGATAGCGCTTTTAGATCTTAAAGGCGGTACTTCAACTCTAGATGCCTTGGCAAAATATGTCAAAGCTAATGATGCCCAAAAAAGAATTATTGTTCAAACGTCTAGTACATCATCAATGCAATATTTAACTGATAAATTACCCGGAACAAAATATTGGTATTTAATTATGAGTAGTGGTCAATTTAGTACATTTAGTAATGTTGATTATAAAAAATACAATATAACCGGTGTCAATGTTGAAAGGACAATTTCTAAAAGTCGAGTTGATACACTTAAAAGTTATAAAAACAAAGGCTTAGAGGTATGTGTTTTTTCATGGGCTAAATGGAGCGATAGTGATAAAAAACTGTTTTCTGATGCTGGGGTCGACTATATAATGACAAACTCAGCTTAGCAAATAATCGCAATTGTATATTTTTTAATAAGTTGGTATAGTTATAATGGATAGGTGATATTGATATGAAATACAATAAAAAATTAATATATTGGTTATTCGGTATAGCGTTAACATTTAGCGTAACGTTTATAACATCTAGTAGTACTGTCTATGCCTTAGATTATGTCGCTTGTGGTGATGCGACAGGTATACCAAAACCTATTCCAATGTTTACAACTATCGTATATACATTGCTTATTGTTGGTGTGCCACTTGCTTTAATCATCTCGTCTATTATTACTTTGGTAAAAGCTATTACAAGTGGCAATGCCGATAATGTAGTAAAGGCTAAAAATAAGCTTTTAAAAAAAATTATTATAGCTGCAGTAGTTTATTTAACGGCTGGATTAGTTAAATTTATTATTGGAAAGGTATCAAGTACTGAACAAGATAAATCGACGGTTGGTGACTGCTTAAATTGCTTTTTGTATTATAATGGTTGCACTGAATCAGAGTCTGGAAATCATACTGAACAAGGAACATATACTTCCGACTATACTGATGTATCTACTTATACAGGACTTAAAGTTGGAGAGGCTCTAACCGAAGAAGAATTTTTGAAAGAATTGAACAAATTAGATAAAGCCCCTACTTATGAGGAACTAGTAGAACTTGCTGATAAACTTTATAAGATGCCGGAGAGTGTATTCAAGATGGTTTTTGGATGGGCCGCTAATGAGGGATATGACTCAGAAAGAAATAATGCCGGCAAGATAGATTATTATTTAGCTTATTTATCGGATTCTATTGGTATTAATTTTTATATGGGTACTAATGATGCTCAAACGGCTGATGCTATGGCCGCTAAAATTGGTGGTGCCGCTGCATCACAATATGCGGTATGGCTTCCAAGGGCAGCTGAAGAAGCAATAAATAATCCAAAGGGGAATGCAATTACGTATAAGATTATGTATATTGTATTGCTACATCCTGATGAAAAAGCTCATGACTGCGATGGCTTATCCAATTACACTCCTTATGGCGGTAAGGTATATTATGATGCTGGATATTATGGAAAATATCCTATTAAGGTGTGGACTTTAGACTATGAAGTTGATGTCCATTGGAAAGAAAAACTAAGATAGTATAGAAAAAGGTTCTTTGTCAAATAGTGTTGGTGGACAATAAATTTGATAAATGAATTTAGTTATAGAGGATGATGAAAATCATCC
>CANPYM010000007.1 GCA_947588685.1 uncultured Bacilli bacterium
AATTACATTTTAACTATATCATATTGCTTTTTATTTTTTATTTATTTTTGTCTCACATCATTTACAATTATACATTTTTACTTTTTTTGATTTTTAGCTCGACACGCTGCAACATCGCCACTTACTTTAATAGTATTAACAACATCACAGCTATCAAATGTTGAATAATATTCAAATAGATTAATGAAGCGATCACTATCAGAATCTCCATATCCAATATAGTAATCATTACCAATAATCGTTAGCGGAACATATTCTGAATTAATGTCCATCTTATCATTAACTAACTCAAAAAGGGATATATTAGATGCAGCTTCATACTTTTCTATTTTAAGAAAAGGATAAGTTGTTTCTATGGTATCTAACCACTCAAGCTCATCATGACAATGTGGACAAGTTGAATTATAAAATAAGTATAAAGTGACAGGATATTTACCAACATCAGCTTTATCATATTTATAAGTTAAGCTACTCGTGTTACTATTAGATTCAACTTCTTGTTGATTACTATTAGAATCACTATTGAAATTGCTACCACGATTGTTTTCGTTAGTGATCTCTCCTTTACCACAACCAACTAATAAAGTTAAAGTAAGAAGAATAAATAATTTTTTCATTATTATCACACTCCATTAAAATATTTTGGGAATAAAAATAATTAACCCACCAATAAGAGATACTAAACATAAAATTAAACTAGCCGTAGATGCCGTATCTTTAGCTATTTTAGCTAAAGGATGTGTCTCTAATGTAACTAAATCGATGGTTGCCTCAATCGATGTATTAATCATCTCAACGCTTGTAACACTACCGATAGCAAATAAAATAAATAACCACTCATAAGCACATATATTATAATAAAATCCGGCAGAAATGACAAGAATTGTTGCGATAAGCATAATCAGCATATTATGTTCATATCTTAAACTATATAAAAATCCCGAACAAGCATGGCCAAAACTTTTGATATATCGAATAACGAAATTACCTTCATCTTTTCGACGATTTTTCATATATACCTCCTCCAAATGAAAATGTAAGAATTATCTTACATTTCTAATTGCTTCTTTATAGATTTATCTGTACCTGTAGAACGAACAAACTCATCACCTTCTAGATGAGAAATTGCACCAGAATATTTAACATCCTCTAAAGAAGGGGCTTCATTACTATCATCTTCTTTAGAAGATGCCTTTTCCATAATAATTTCTTTAATAAAAGCAACCCTTGCCTTTTGTTTTTTTAGGTCTTCGATAATACGACTAGTTATATTAAGCATATTTTGAAGTTTTTGAAAAGCAAAAGGAAAATTAGTTTTAGAAACTTGATCGATTGTAATAAGAAAACTATTATAATGATTAGTTACATTTTCAGCAATAGTACTAACATCAGTTAACGTTCCTTGAACTGTACTTATAAACTCAGCAGGATAACCAGAATCAATTTTGAACACTTCTTCATAAAAGTGTGGTGCGAAATCCTCACGAAGTTCGGCTAAATCAGCTTTTATAACCCTAAAATTAGAATCGACTTGCAAGATTAAATCAGCAATATCGCTACTCCTATAAGAATATTTCGGCAATGTCTTAGCCGGAGTTGGATTAACGTTTGTTGGCACTGCTACTTCTTCTTTTAAAGTATCACTTGAACTAGTAGGACGAGCTACCGGTTGGGGCGCTAAAGATTTGTCTTCATCTTCAATAACTAAATATTCTTCAATAGAAGGATAATTTAATAAACTATAATCCCTAGGATATACCTTCGGAATATCTGACGTATCACCTGTATTAGCAATAAAGCGACGAACTTCTTGTGGTCGACTTGTTATCACAGGATTATTAGTTCTTACTACATTCGTTTTAAGTGAACTAGCATCCCGTTGATAATTCTCAATCGTAATTGGCATAATATAACCATTATGAATAGTTCTAGCATCAATCGTTGTCTGATCAAAAGGTGCCCAAGAATCATCTAAAGAAGGAACAGTATAGCCATATTTAGCTAGAAAAGCAGCCTTATAAGCATTCCAAGTCCATGTTGTATCGCTAACAATCGTTCTTTCCTTGGCACTAACACCATTCAACTCACTAATTAATTTCTTACGATACTCTCGTACTGAACGATCTAAATATAAGAAACGTTCATCATCAGTTAAATCATCTACTTTTAATTTATCCTCTTTCAAATATTTTCTAAACATTTTATTAATTTCAGGAATATCCTGTTTAGTAATGCGATATTCTTGAACAAAATATTTTGTTTCGCCAGCATCATTGATACCAGCCTTAGCAACAGTTAAGAAAACATTACCATCTAATAAAGCCGCTGTTAGTTTTTTATTATTATTTCGAACAATGAGTTTTGAAACCGATGGTACCTCATAGAAAGAGTTTATTACATATGGGCTATCACAATGACTAAACTGAGCCCGTCTTGCTTGAATAAATGCTTCCCCGTCATATAAACGCTTAAATTCCTCAATAAGCGATGGTGGAAGTAAGTTTTGAATATGAGAATACCGGTTAAGACGATTATCCAAACTAGTAAGTTCCGCTTGTTTTAAACTTATTTTAACGCCACTATGCATAGCTTGTTCATATTCTTGACTAGCCCATAAACCGCCGTTTTCATCTTCATAATATTGCACTTCATCAATAGATGTTATATCTTTCTTACAAATAAAAGAACCATTATCATAATAATAGGCATCGATACCATTCAACATATCTCCTAATTGTTGTTGAAGTTTAAGTGATGTATAGCCAGCTTTTAAGATTTCATACACTTTGTGATGTTCCAAACGAGCGTCATTTTTGGTAAGAAAATCTTTACTTAATAATTCATCAAAATCTGGCTCACTAATATCATAGACAGCAACACTATCATTAGTCATTAATATTACCACATCAATCACTCCTGCCAATTCTATATATAGGATACCATATTTAGCAACTTTTTTCAATGAAACATAAAAAAAGATGACTTAAACGTCATCATTTTTACGAATTGTAAATACTTTAGCCTTTTCTTTCATAAAACTATCTAGTTCACTAGCAAACTCACCACTGCTTATCGTTTTCATATCAGCTTTATCGCCGCCCATAAAAGTGCGACCCGTTTTAATACTAGCTAAAGGTTCTCCAACTGATACCGTTTCCATAACACAAGAATTATTTAGGCTAGAGTAACAAGTTGTTCTTGTTTCCGAATAACTATCATCACTAGTACCAATCTTATGAATGTATTGTTGTTCAAAACGCTTTTGACCATTTATATAAATAGTTTCTTCCCTTTTTGATAAAACAGCTGATCCTTTACTAACTTTACGAGAAATAATACTAACCGTATCGGTCATATCAGGAACGAAAGTTATATCATAAGCATCTTTCCAATTACCATCTAAAGCAGCATGTTTAATACTTATAGATGATGGATTAATAAGGCTTGGTGCAAATTCAATTGAAAAACGGTCACCATTTTTAGTAGCTATAAAACCTAGCTCGCCAATTAATTTTAAAGTTGACGGCATATTAGTATCAGTTATAAAATGACTAACATTACCATTAACAATATGTTGAACATTTTCATCAATATTGCCAATATTTAAGTAGTTTAGATGATTGATAATATTTTGAACTTGCTCCAAAACACTATCTTTGGATTTCGTTAATTTTGCTTTCATTTTATTACCCCCTTTGAGTACTTCTTGCCTCTCGGAGGTAATATAATACCATTTTTATAGTTTTATTGCAAGTTTTTTTGACATTTTTTTAAATTTAATCAGTTTGCCATATAACAATAGGTTCTTTTAAGATACCAACTTCTTTTTGATATAATGTACCTTCAAAATAAGAATATGGTTTATCCATAACATAATCTAGGACAAAAGCAATATCATCAAGGGTATATTTATTATCATCACGATTGATATATTCGTACTTGCGTTCTAATATATTTCCTTTAATAATCGTTGTCTTATATTGATACATTGTCCTTAATGGAACTTTTGTTGAACATAATTCCATCATAAAATCATAATTAGCTTGTTTTTCAATAACAAAATTAAACTTCAAAATAGAATCATATTTGTAACCATCTGAACAAAGTAAAGTATAGCCAGAGCTTTGAGCTTCCTTCATAATTTGCTTTAAGTATTCATGTTTATCATCTAAATGTTTAGCATCATCATAAACATAAAAAGGCAAATCTTTGATTTTCTTTTCACTATCAAAGCGCATCGTAAAAAGTGGATGCATCGCCCGATATTTTTCTAAAGCATCAAGATTGTCAATATTTTGATAATGATGAACATTAACTTTACTATCTAGTAAACGCTGTAAATTATGTGTTTTATAACCCATATCATCACCATTTATATTATAACACGTTTGCTTTATTAATTATACTTTATTTACTTTAAATAAAATATATGTTATAGTCATATTATGGAGGATGATTTATGAAGAAATTAATTTTAAGTGGGGTTATTTTAGGTAGTAGCGTTTTGTTATTAACAGGATGTGGTGTTAAAAAGGTAACCTGCACAAATGAGACAAGCACTACGGGTATAACCCAAAAAATGACATCAGTTGGTTACTTTAGAAACAACAAACTAACAAAAATTGAAAATGAAGTACGGATGACGTTTGATGAAGAATACGCATCTAATATCACTGATGAAACTATTGATGAATTAAAAAAGACTATCGAAGAAGAAGCTAAAGAAGAAGGATACAACGTTACCGTTAAACGTGAGTCCAGCACTGAAGTAAGCATTAAGATGAATGCTAAAGCAAGTGAATTAGGCGACGGCGAAAATTATGGTAAGCCAGAAGATATGAAAAAAGAATTAGAAGAATCTGGCTTTACTTGTAAATAAAAAGCACTATGATATACATAGTGTTTTTTTATAGATAAGCTTTTAATTTAGTTATTTCATCTTGTTGAAACTTAGCATAATCACGGGCTAATTTTAAAATCTTTTTATCAGCCTTCGTTTTATAATTATTTATTTTAGTATCCGTATCAATACTACCCATCGTAAGTCCTTCAATAAGAAGATGAGCAATCGCCGCATCACTGTTATCTTCTTTAACTTCTTTTTGAATACCCATTTTAGAAGCCATCTTCGTCATTAATTTGTTTTCTTTGAAGTCAGTTCCTTTAGCTAATTTTTTACTGGTTTGATAAAACTTCTCATAAAGTTTTAACTCATCACTGATAATACTTTTAATTTTATTTTCTTTATCTTTTAATTCTTTTAATAAATCTTCTAAAGCCGTCTTCCCCATTTCACTAGAATTGTAAATATACTCTAATAACTCTAAGTTTTCATTCATCTTATCACCATTATTAGTATTAATCAAAAAAAGAAATTAATACTAATTAATTTCTTTTATCTCATCCGTTAAAATGGAATATAAATAAACGGCCACTGGTTTTGTCGTCTTCGTTTTAATATAATCACGGTAACCGGTAAGTTGTTTAATATAATCATCATTAGAAATATCACTTAGTTTATAATCAATGATAGTTATTTTTTGACTATCTTCTAGCATAAGATCAATGACGCCATGATAGCGGGTATCATCCTTGGTATAGATGAACTCTAATTCTTTATATATTTTCATCTCATCTACATTTTGCATTAAAGGACTATTTAAAAGTCTTAAAATAGCTTCATCAATCTTTTCATCACCACAAGAATGATAATTTTTAAAATCGATATGTTCTAAAATACTATGAACTTTAAGACCATATTGCATATTTTGATAAACTTCTTTGGTAATAAGGTCACTCGCTCGATGTGAGAATATTTTCTTATCAAGCGCTAAAGAAGTATCTATAAGTGGTTCAACCACTAAAGGATGATGTTTTATTTCTAGATCTAATTTATTTTCTTTTGGAAATAAGTAATCTTTAGTTAAAGGTAATGTCGTAATATCCAGTTCTTTATAGTATGATATTAAATATTCTCTAATTGAATACATAATATCAGCAAAAGAATTATATTTTAATCGTGATGTAGTTTTTAAAACACCACTAGTCTCTTTAGCTATTGATAAATCATCTTTCTTTGGCAAAAGAATAATCATCTTTTCCCGGGCTCTTGTTAAAGCTACATAAAATAGCCGAATCTTTTCAGAAATTTCTTCCCGCATATAATCATAATTTAATAATGGTTTTAAAATAGTGGCATTAATTCCTTCTTCAAAATAAGGAATTATAAAGCCATACTTTCGATTATAAATAAAGCTATCGCGAAGTTCTTGAATATTAAACTCTTTATATAAGCCACTATAATAACAAATTGGATATTCTAGCCCTTTTGAATGGTGAATATTCATAATCCGAACGCTATTAGCGTCATTAAATGATAATTCGTATGGTATTTCATATTTTTCTTCAATTAAGGTATCTAGATATGTATTAAAAGCCATAATATCATAACCTGATGAGGTAAGCTCTAAGGCCAATTCCTGAATCTTTTGAAGATGAATAAAACGATTATCAATATCGCCGACACTAATAATTTTTTGATAGAAGTTAGTTTTATCAATGATAAGGGTTAGAGCTTCCATTGGTGTCATTATCTTAATATCAAGATGATCAAACATTTTAACAATTGGTTGATTTGGATAATCACTATCCGTAAACCAAGTCAATATTTCATCATCAGGATAAGCAAACAAGAAACTACGAGCAACACTCATAAGAGCATACTTAAATGCTGTATCAAAGGTATGCGTATTAATCTTAATAATTAGTGTTAACAAATTTTTTATAATGTATAAGTCATCACTATTATTTAAATTTTCCTTTTTATAGACAGTAAGAGGAATACCTAAATACTCAAATATTTTTTTATAAAGATAAAAAGCATTGGAACGATCCATCAAAATGACAAAATCGCCATAATTAGCTGGACGCAATTTTTTGGCATATTTATCAAAAACTTGATAATTATTTTGAAGCTTTTGTTTAATATCATTAGCAATGGCAAAAATTTCCACTTCTTCTTTGGTATAAGGATTATCTTTTGGTAGTTCATATTCTAATATGTCTAATTTATAATCAGCATTTTGAACTTCATAATCTTGATTACCAAATACCATTTGATGTGAGATATGATAATTAGCGCCACCGACTGTATCATCCATAACTAAATTAAAGATATCGTTGATTGCATCTAAAACCATATCACGGGAACGGAAGTTTTTAACTAAATCTATTTTAATTCCCCCATCTAGGGCAGCATAACGATCATATTTCTCTTTAAAAATATATGGATTAGCGTTACGAAACCGATAAATAGATTGTTTAACATCACCAACCATATAAACATTATCATTAGCAATTAAACTGATAAAAGCTTCTTGAATGTCATTGGTATCTTGATATTCATCAATAAGAATTTCTTTTAAAGAGTACTTTACCTCATCACATATTTGAGGATTATTCTTTAATATTTTAATAGCCAAAAGAGCAATATCATTAAACTCATACATTTCATTATCGAACTTATACTGGTCTAACAAATTAAAATAGTCTTTTAAAATATTAATGATAACAGCTACCGCATCTTTCGTCTTTAAAAGATTAGCTTTTAATTCATCTTTTTTTCCATACTGAAACATTGACTTGAATTTTTCTAGCTCTCTTTTAATTTCTTCCTTGGCCTTTTTAACATCATCTTCACTACCCCGAGGGAGATTAGGTAAACGCACATCACAATTGTTTTCCATCTCTTCAAGGGTTGTCGATGAAAATAAGTTATTTAAAGCAGCATCTATTTTATCCATATAATCGCTATCAACTAAAGAGGATAAGGCCTCTACTTTTTCTTTCATCTCCTTAAGCGTACCTTGAGCTAAATGTTCATAAGATAAAATTAGATTATCCAAGTATTCATCAGCATAATACTTATCTACATATTGATCAAGATAATCGCTAACATTAGGTATCATTTGAAGCTTATTAGTCATCTCATAGACGCTTTTACGAATATTTTCATCATCACGGACACAGAAAGCAGAAATAAAATCTAGAAATTTTTGATCATCTTTTTCATAGTAAGAGTCAAAAACTTGATTAAATATTTCTTTCTTTTTAATTTTTAAAACTGTTTCAGAAGCAATACTGATATCACTAGAAATATTTGCTAGATAGTGATACTTCTTAACAATTGATAAAGCATAACTATCAAAAGTTGTTATATAGGCAGTATCTAAAAGACGTAGTTCTTCGGTTAGATTTTTTTCTACTAAAGAAGAACGAATTCGGTCCTTCATTTCAAAAGCCGCCGCTTTCGTAAAAGTTAAAACCAATAACTCATTAATATGGATTCCACTGGCAATCTTTTGAATAACCCGTTCTGTTAAAACAGCCGTTTTTCCACTACCAGCGTCAGCACTGACAATGATATTCGTACCGCTCTTATAAATAGCTTCTTCTTGTTCTTTAGTCCAATTACTCATTTTCATCACCTCCAATAAAAGATAAATCATTATAAGATTTTAAGGTGATAAAATCTTTTTCGGTCTTAAAACATATATCAGAAAATGGACAATATAGGCAACCAATATTCTTATCATCAATCCGTTTAGGATTAATTGAAAAATCTGCTTCTAAGATTTTATTAGTAGCTTCTTTAATTTTATCTTCAGCAAGAAGAACAAGGTTATCAATCATTTTCTTGTCTAAGACTTTGGCATAACTATAAAAGCCATTCTTGGTTGTTTTGAGATTTTTAACAACAACACTATCATTATAAGAATCATCAAATAAACTTAAAATATCTACATCACTATTACTATATCCTTGTAAAAGTAAATTATTTTTCTTTAAAGCTTCATACTTATGCTTCTTATCCGCAACGATTTCATTATGAAGAATCTTTTGAAGATAAAAGCCAGCTACTTCAATATGATCAAAGCCAGGATAATTTTTAGCTAGATAAAGATAAATGGGAAGTTGCATCTCAATACCATAAATCGTATTATTAAGATTTAAATCCGGATTACCCGTTTTATAATCGATAATCGCAACAACATACTTATCCCCTATTTTTTGATATTTTAATTTATCGATAATACCCATAAAAGTAACTTTGATATTTCCTTCTAAATTAATATAAACTTTTTCTTCATATTTTTCTAAAGTTAAACTTGTATGAGTATTTTGTTCCATTATGGTATCAATGATAAACCGCAATTCTTCTTTTAATTTTTTAATAAAGAAAGTTTCTTTTTTACTCAAACCTTTCTTTATATAATTATCGAAACATTCATCAAAATCAAAATCAGGAAGAAAAGCTTTAGATAAAACATAATGAAAAAGATTACCAATAAATTGCATAAACGTTTCTTCATAGTCTTTTATCTTTAAAATATTTGCTAAATAATAACGGAACGCACAGCGATGATAATTATCTAGACTAGAATAAGATAAAAGAAGTTTATCATTTAGATATTTATATAAATGTTCCTTTTGAATACCTTTAAACTTATTATCATATGAGCGATATGATATATCAGGATAATTACTATAAAGAAGTTCTAAATTAGGTCTAATTAAACCAAACTTATGAAAGGCATCTAAAGAACTTGCTAAAGATAGTTCGTTATAAAGATTAGAATGAGTGTAAGATATTTCTTCATTCATAATAATTTCACATTTTAAAGTATCATTTAAACTACTAACTATAAAAGTATCGGTTAACGTTGCTAGCTTATAACTGACAAATAAATGATTGTAACGACCTAAGGCGTTAATAGTCTCTTCTTTAGCAATAGCATTTTTAGCTATAGATGTTTCCATACCCAGTATTTCTTTTTCTTTATCACTAAAATAATCTTCATCTTTATAAACAATTGGCAAAGAACCTTGATTAAAGCCTAAAACGAAAAGATAATCATCTTCCCCTAAAGGATAACCGAAACTTACCTCTTGCACGCTATTCATTCTAATGTCTTGATTTTGATAAGTATGTTTTAATTCTTGAACTATTAATTCTTTAACATCGAGATAATCATCACACCAAACATACTTATTACAGATACGAACAATAGCATTATAAATGTCTAACTCATAAGGTTTAATTGCTTCTTTTAAATGTCTTAAAGTATTACTAATATCACTCTCATATAATTCTAAAAAAAGATGAGCAGTCGATGTTCCATAGATACTTAATTTGTCTTTTAAAGATATTGGAAGATTATATATTTTACTTAAACGATGAATAATAAGACGATATTCATCATTTAAATTAGTAAGATAGATATGATTAATATCAATCCCCTTTTTAATGAGCTCACTAATTTTTTGAACAACCCAATTAGCTTCATCATCTAGAGTTTCAAAGCCATAAATCTTATCTAATTTATGATTAGCTAAATCATTAATAACTTCATAACGAGGTAAAATGTTTTTAACAAGACAAGGTAAAAAATCAACATTATAAACAATAATCTTTTTACCATTTAAATAATCTTTAAAATAAGGATCTCTTTCTAATAGTCCTTCTTCTTCTAACTCTTTTTTATACTGATATACTTTACTTATTTTAGCATTATCAATATCTTTAGTAACATAATACATATTTTCAATATACATTAAAGCATTATCATATTTTAAATGATACTTATGCATCAAATAGAAAATAGCTTTTTCGTCATAAGAAAAATAACTATGACAAACTACTTCATCAAGCGTTAAAACTTTAGTATTAACTAAATTATCCAAACTCGTAAGATAAGTAACAACTCGATCTTTCATCGTTGGTAATGTAATAATAATGGTATCGTCCATTGCTAATTTCTCGTTCATTTTACCACCTACATAGATTATACCATATAAAAGTATAAAAAAAGCTACTGTTTGTAGCTTTTTTGAGCACGATGACGTTTTAGGTTGTAGACATTTGTAAAGCCTAAAGATGTTAACATCCGACCCACTCTTTTACTTTGATGTCCATAATCACAATAAAGAATTATCGATGTATCTTTAGGATAATTTTTTATCATTGATAAAATATTGGTATATGGCATATTAATTGCTCCATCGAGGTGAGATAACATATAATCACTTGGTAGACGTACATCAATTAAGAGGGCGTTCGTGCTCATATATTTAGGTAATTCATCCATTTCAATTGTATCCATTTAAATCACCCTATTTACTTATATGTGATAAGTAATAAATGGTAAGGGCATTTAGCGTCGTAAGAGATAAAATATTTAAATATTTTTCACTTCGTTTTCATCATCAAACACAAAAAAAATGGACTATTTTGTCCATTTTTAATTGTTAGCTAATTTTTTGGTTTGCTTATAATAGATTGTTGATAAAACTGCAATAGCTAAAGTCATACCAAAGATAACAAAGTATCTTTTAATATTATCTAGGGTATTAGGTATAATAACATTTCGCTCATTAACAAATGGAACAACCATTTCACCAGTTAAAGTTCCCTTGTTATTTTCCGTCGTTGTTTTATAGCCATCTTTATTAGCATCTAATTCGATAATTTCATAAATTGTACCTTCTGGCAAATCTTTAATGGTCAATATCTCATTATGTTTTAGCGTAATTGTCGCTATATAAGTTTTATTATCTTCCGTTTCAAAAGTGATGAAACCATCTTTACTACCAGTATAAGCATACTGATTATTTAAAGTAATACCATTAGGAGCCGTTAATTTAATTTCAATTAACCAATTCTTATCAGGGCTAGCTTTTTCTCCTTGAACCTTTTCACTAATTGTTAAATTAGCTTTTAAAGCATTAATAAACTCGGCTTTGATAGTTTCACCTAATTTTGTTTGACCTTGACTATTGGTGTTATAAACAATATATTTGTCACTATCATCTTCAATAATAGTATAATTTATTCCTTCTGGTAAACCTACAGCATACTTTGTATCGCCAACTTTTAGGGTCACAGAAGCTTTACCATTATTAAATGTAATATCACCATATTTACCAGAGATATTATTATCCATTGTAAGATTAAAAGTATAACTATTATCTTGATCTTTTAAAGAACCAACCGCTTTTTTAGTAAGACTCAAATTAGCATAAGTATTAGTAAACTTTACGTAATCATTCGCTTTAATGTTACTTGTTGCTACTTCCCCTTCCGTCGCATCAGAAAGCGCTCTTGATGTAAAGATTCCTAATTGATATGTTACTTTACTTACAGGTTTTGTAACTTCCGTAACCCGGTAATATGTTGTATCAGGTAAACCTTCAATAACAGCATATTGGTTACTTTTAAGACTTATCTCATCACCTGTTTTTAATGTATCAGTTGCTACTTTCTCAGCACCTTCATAGATAATATAGTCATAAATATCTTGGTAAGGTGTGTTATCTTTATTAAACAAGTCAACTTTAAAAGTATAAGTTGCATCTTTATCAGGATTATTAATAGCTTCTTTTTCAATCTTTAATTGTTTCGTGTAGTTTGATTCCGAAGTGGTGGTATCTAGAGGAATTGTAAAACGCATATATGCCGTTGAACCGGAAGCACCACGTTCCGTATAAAAGAAGTTTAATTTATAAGTTCCTGATGATTTATTTTCAACACCATCCGTTGTATAAGGGATAGGTTCAATATAATCCCAAAGGTTAATATATTCACCTAAAGCGCTATGAACACCACCAATATCAGCAATTTGTCTCGTTTCACCTTCTGGGTTAGTTAAGAAAATCCACAAGTCATCATCGCCAAAGAAGAAGAAATCAAGAGGAGCTACATAACCTGGCTCTAATGTAAACTCAGATTCAAATGACATACCAAAGTATGGATTGTGATCTACTCCATCATCAGCGGCCGGCATACTATGATTACTATTATTAATAATTTTTCCGCCATGTTCAGCGCTACCAAAAACTAAGTCATGATTATCAGTACCATATGAAGGAGCATAATCCATTGGCCAGAAATCATTTGAGAAAATATGATTACTTACACTATATTTTCGTAAGATGAAAGTATCATAGCCACTATGGACTTCCACACCATCGTGATTTAATCCACTTAAAGTAAATGTTCCACCTTTACGATAAAAGTTTAAAGAAAATTGGTTATCCATGTATGACGTTTTACCAACAGCCGTACTACTTCCAAATAAATCTGGTCCAGCAATACTATCTGCCCATTTTATTTTTCCAGATGCATCAAAACCAGTAACAAGACCATAAACGGCTTGACTCGTATTAACAGATTTGTTAGCCCGGTTAATATAATTGATATTATCACTTGCGTCGGTCCACTGACCATCACCAAGGCCACTACCACTAACACTATCAGAATTACCAAAAGCATATTTCGTTTTGCCATCGGCATCAGTATAATTGCTTGGACTATTAATACCAGATTCCTTAGTATATGTATACCAAGGGCCTGCCATATTTTTCTTTTGTTCACTTGTATTTTGACGATATTCCTCACTATGATTAGAGGCACTATAGATATAACCATCGGTTAAATCATAATCGAAGAAGTTAACACCGGTTTTTACATATTTTTTAGTTTCTATAGTATCAAAAACTAATCTAACAACACTACCATCTTCAATTAAAATGGTGTATTTATCCTTACTAGGAACATCTCCATCTTCTAACTCTGTTATATTAGGGTTATCAGGATTGTTAGTAAAATTAATGGCTTCGGGGTCATGATGGCCATCGGGAGTTCTAGGTACATTATATACATACCAATCACTAGCACTAATACTATCTTTATCGCTTCCTGGTTTTAAAACCCATACTTGATACAAGGTATAGTTAGCATTATAATCACCATTACTATTGTAAAGACGATCCATATAATTAATGGTTGGATTCTCTTTATAAGTTGTTTCTTCATCAGCAAACATTTTGGTTAAATCTCTTCTTGTAACAAGTTTATAATAATCTGAACCTTTAGATGAATCTTCAGTTACATCAACATATGAAATTGTTTCATTACCATTTGTTGGTAAATTACCACCTAAACCTTTACCACCATTATTGGTATTAACAACCTTGATACCTGAGTCAATACTATCGCGTGATGGTTTGGTATCAATATGTTCAAAATAAAAATAATGTTGTAAAGTAAAACCTGGGTTGGCAGCACTTTTATAAGTTGATGCCTCAGTATTAGGTAAATCTTTTTTAGCAAATAATTTTACCTTGTTAATGATAGTCCCACTACCTACCAATAATGATATCGCTAAAATAGTAACGCCCATCATCACATAATTTATTTTTCTTGACTTTTTCATCGCTTTAAAAATTGTCTTCATCTTAATATCAAACATACATCCTCCTCTAGTGATACATTAAGTAACTAACTTAAGGTACTTATTTATGAATCTTAAATATCCTCTACCATATATAATAATTTTATCACCATCTAAAAACATATGCAATAATTTATTGGAAAAATCCTTTTGAATATGTAAAAAAATCTTTTAAAATCTTATTAAAAGCATCCCTTAAGTTAGTTACTTAAAGACATGTTTACAAAAAAAAGATTCATATCAAATTGATATGAATCCTTTTTTAAAATAGTTTTAAGATATCATTATATGTTATATAAACCATTAAAATCATAAGTAGGATAAAGAAAATATTATGGATAGTATTTTCCACTTTAGGATTTACTGGTGAACCTTTAATTTTCTCAATAATTAAGAATAAGGCATGCCCACCATCAAAAGCTGGAAGTGGCAAAATATTAATGAAGGCTACATTAATGTTAAGTAAAGCAATAAGTGATAAAACGGTTGAGAAACCTAACTTAGATGCTCTTCCAACTACATCATATATGCCAACAGGTCCAGATAACATATTAAGACTTAATTTACCTGTAATCAAATACCATATTGTCCAGAACATTTGCTCAATCGTACTGATAAACTTACCAAAGGCATATTTAATTCCGGCGAAAAAGCCCTTCTCTTCTGTACCACTAACACTAAAGTCTTGATAATATCCATTTAAATCTTCATCAGGAGCCTCTTCAACTTTAACTTGGACATCTTTTTCTTTACCATCATCATCTTTAATGGTCATCTTATATTCATTCTTTTTACTATTAACAAGTTTTAAATATTCTAGATAATCACTAAAGGAAGTACCATCAACGGCAGTAATAATCATACCATCTTTAACATCATCTAATTTAGAATTATCAATGATAACTGCTAATTTATCATCAATAATCTTTGTATCGACAGCAAAGCCATAATCATAATGAAGTGGCATATTGTCTTTACCAACCGCAATCGATTTAATTTTAACATCTTTCTTCTTGCCATCAGGATCTTTAATCGTCATCACAAACTCTTTATCGCCCTGAACAATTAACTCAAGATTAAGACGATCAAAATTATCAATTTTGTGGCCACCTACTTTTAATATTTTAGAACCACTTGGTAAATCTTTACTATGCGTTTCATCGATATAAACAGAGTTTAGGCTAACAGTATTCGTCCAACCAATAATTAAAAGAATGATAAAAGCTAGAATAAAGTTGTTCATAACGCCGGCAACCATAACTAAGAAACGTTGATGCCACTTTTTAGATTGTAAGCGTTTTTCGGGTGGAATATTTTCATCAACTTCAACTTCTTCACCCGCCATTTGAACAAAGCCACCAATTGGAAATAATCTTATACAATAATCTGTCTCATCAGGAACATAAGTAATATTTCCATCTTTATCTTTAACTTTTTTCTTCCGATTAAACTTAAGTAATCTAGGTCCCATACCTAAACTAAATTCATAGACATAAACACCGGCTTTTTTAGCAAAGATAAAATGACCTAATTCATGGATAAAGACAACAAGTCCTAAAATTAAGACAAAATAAATAAGTGTTAACATAATTGCCTCCTATAAAACAGTAAGAAAGAAACTATAAGCTAATAAAACAAAGATAAGGCTATCCAAGCGGTCTAAAACACCGCCATGACCAGGAATTAAATTAGAAAAGTCTTTCTTATCATAGTATCTTTTAATAGCTGAGAAAAATAAGTCGCCTAACTGACCAACAATTGTTAAAAGTAAAGTCACAGATGTAATAAGGAGTAAATCCACATCGGGATTAATTACCGTTATATAAAAACATACGGCAATAAATGTTCCAAAAATACTGCCACCGAAAGAGCCTTCCCAAGTTTTTTTAGGAGAAACCACTTCTAATAATTTATGGCGACCAATAAGCATACCACAAAATAGCGCAAAAGTATCCGTCATTGTCGTTATTAAAATTAAATATATTAATAAGTATTTGTTAATACCATAATAAATAATGAATAAGGACATAACAATTCCTAAAAACATATCGCCCATAAAAACATAATTAGCATCATTAATACTATATGTTTCTCGCTTGTGATATAAAACAACTAATAATAATAAGGTTAAAAACAAACTAGCTAAAACACGAAAGTCAATAATTAAAGATAAGCTATCATCAATTTTAACTGTAAATAAGATTAGCGGAATAAAAAGATATGACAATAGTTTAACTAATATAGGCATTTCTTTTTTCGTTTCTTTGATATCTAGGTATTCCTTCATACCTAACATAGCAATTAAAAGAATTGATACCTTAAATAAATCGCCCCCAACGACAAATATTGGTACAATTAATAAAATTAAGACAAGGGCACTAATTATTCGTTGCTTCATAATTTATCCCCCCAAAACGACGATCTCTTTTCGTATATTCGATTAGAGCTTTATCGAATTCAGCCGCATCAAAGGCTGGAAAATAAGTCTTAGGAAAATATAATTCAGCATAACTAGCTTGATATAACATGAAATTACTTAAACGTAATTCACCACTTGTTCTAATTAGAAAATCAATTGGTGGAAGATCTTGGAATAAATAGTGATAAATCGTATCTTCATTAATAGTATTGAAATCTAATTTACCATTAATAGCGTCATTATGCATTTCTTTAAAAGCTTCAACCATTTCTAAGTGTGAACCATAATTAAAGCAAATATTCATAATACCGCCATCACAATCTTTGGTCATTTCTTCACTTTTATCAATAACGTCTAGTATATCTTGGCGAACCGGATTACCACGGCCACCTGAGAAAACTAGTTTAATATTAATCTCTTTTAATTTTTGAGCGTATTCTTCAAATTTGTCAACAAACAAATTCATTAAAAAATCAACTTCTTCTTTACTTCTTTTAAAGTTTTCCGTTGAAAAAGCATAAACGCTTAAAACCTTAACACCTGTTTTAAAAACATGTTCGGTTAATTTCATTAAATTATTAAATCCTTCTTGATGACCTTCACTACGTGTAAGACCTCGCTCTTGTGCCCAACGGCCATTACCATCAAGGATGATAGCGACATGGTTAGGTATTTTTATTTTTGAATAATCCATCTCATCACCTTTTTCTACATAACTCATTATAACATAAAAATTGTATATATAAAAGAAAAAGAGAATCCGAAGATTCTACTTTGTGTCAATATTTACCCTTACATGGCCTAACTTATTAATATAGGCTGAAGCTTGAACAATATTACGAATAGAGTTAGCAACTTTGCCACCTCTACCAATAACAACGCCCATATCATCGTCAGCTACTTTAATATTAACAATTTTTTCTTTTTCGTTTTCTGTTAAAGTTACTTCAACTTTATCAGGGTTCTTAACAATATTTTTAACTAAATATTCTGTTAATCCTACTAAATCCATTTTACTTATCTTCTTTCTTTGACATCTTAGATTCGTGGAATTTCTTCATAATACCTTCACGGCTTAAAAGATCACGAACCGTATCGGTAGGAATAGCTCCTTCTTTTAACCAATTAAGAGCTTTTTCTTCATCAACCTTAACAACGGCTGGTGTTTCTAATGGATTATAGTATCCGATTTCCTCTATAAAACGTCCATCACGTGGCGCTCTAGCGTCAGCGGCAACGATTCGATAAAATGGTCTTTTTTTCGCACCCATTCTTCTTAATCTTAATTTAACTGCCATATATATACCTCCCATCACTTGCTTAATGATAACATAAAAAAAAAGATGTGTCAACTATTTTTGGTTAACACACTATAAATATTCTTCATTAACTTGTTCATCGATAGCAACTTCCTCCGCAGGCGTCATTTCATCTTCAATAATATCCCATGGTTCTTCATCTTCTTCAATCGCAATTTTTACTTTTTCATCCCCTACGACTTCAATACCTAATTCTTTATCAATAGTAAACTTAATTGTCTTTCCATCCGCTGCAACATCTGAACAACTAGGTTGGTATAAGCTTCTTACAATAATATCTGTATCTCCATCAACCTCAGTATCTGCTTTTAATTTAATACTAAAGGTATGATCATAAGTAATATTTTGGGTTGCGACCGTTGTCTTTTGGTTATTATCATATGCATACCATATATTTATATCAAAAGACCCCTTAACACCAACTTTATCACCGGCTTTATAACCATCAAATTGATGATTTATCACCCAACATCCTAAAATAGTATCTGGCGCCTCATTAGTATCTATAGTATAAACATCCTTAAAAGCTTTCTTACCTTTACCGATAATGGCTTTGGTAACTATCTCTTTATATAGGGCCATATCATCACTCCTTAATTTAATATATGCGATTGAATTAAAAATGTACTAAAAAAAGCAAAGAATTAAATCTTTGCTTCGACTTCATCTTCCGTCATCTTGGTAGCATTCTTTTTAACTTCTTCTGGAATGGTTATTTTATCTAGTTTATTAACATCTTTTATCGTAGCTGATAGTTTAAACGTCATTTTCATATTTTTTAAAGATTCTAACTCTAAACTATTGTCGTTATCATTGGAAGCGATAGCATCTTGAAGTGGTTTGGATAATAGTTCATTCATTAAATCACTCATATCCATCTCCATTATCTCTATCTCATCATTTTTTAAATAATAGTTAATAATAAAATCAGTGTCTAACTTAAAATCCTTTAATTGATTAAGATCTTCATCAGAAATACTTTCTCCTAAAAGTGGCTTTAACGTTTCAATCATCTTATTAATGTCATCTGATGTAATGGTAGCTACTATTTTTTTATATCCTTCTTTATCGCTTTCTTCATAACGGACACTTGAATAATCAAAATTGAACTGATTAATATTTAAATCTGCTAATTCTTCCAAAACTTCTTCGTTTTCATACACCCACTTGCCATCATTTTTCGTATAGCTAGTGCTTTTATTACCATTCCTTTCAATATAAATCTCTTCCTCGGTATTAGCTATAGGTACTTTTACAATATAATGCGAAACAAAATCTTTATTATCTTTATCATTATAATAAACATCATAGTTCATATCCATATCATAATTAGCTGATATGCCACTTACATTCATACCCATATTAACTTTAACATCAACTTTGTATGAGTTAGCTGCGTCTAGTTTTCCTTCGGCTTCTTTTAAAACATCTTCAGCCTTACGTTCTTCTTTTTTACCACATCCTGTTATTATTAAAACAGTTAGTAAAAACATTCCTAAATACTTTAAACTTTTCTTCATCACAATATTCTCCTTTACAATTTAATTATATCATATCCTTATATATATAATAGCTTTAAAGTTATTTGAAAGACACAAATTGACAATATTTGACAAAAAATTTACTTTTGTTACACTTTTTCATACTATTTAGTAATAAATATGATAAAATGATATTAAGAATAGGAGTGAGTATATTGAGAAAATTAAAACAACTTGTAGTTGTCTTAATGGCTGTTTTATTAGTAAGCGGTTGTAAAATGAAGGCTGAATATAATATGGCTATTAAAAAGGATAAATCCATGGATTTATCAGTCATCATAGGTATGGATGATGAATTACTTAATTTGATGCTTGCATCAGAAGAAAACAATGGTGATTTCACCGGTTCTAATGCCAATTATACCGATGAACAAAAATGGGCTTACCTAGATAAATCTTTGGAGATGGACGATTTAAAAGGTGACAAAGATGAGGACGTCACAATCGATAAGTACACTGAAGATGGATTTAAAGGATATAAGGTCGTTTTTAAGGTTAAGAATATTGATGAAATTAGTGGATCTAAAGGTTCTGATACCATTAATGATTTAAGCAATATCGATGAGAAAGAATTATTTGTTAAAAATGGTAACAAATATTCATTAAAGTTCACTATTGACGACATGAAAGAAGTAACGGAACAAGCTGAAGAAAGTAATACTGAAGGATTAAATATGGATATGTCTTCAATATTTGATTTAAAATTTGTTATTAGTTTACCTGATAAGCCAATCAAGCATAACGCAACAAGCGTATCTGACGATGGTAAAACTTTAACTTGGGATTTAATGAAACAAGGTGATACACCAATTGAAGTTGAGTTTGAATTAGCAGGTAAATCTAATACGTTATTCCTATATATTGGTATTGGCGTTGCCGTTTTAATTGTTGTTATCGTTCTTGTTGTAGCTTTAAGCGGTAAAAAGAAAAAAGGTCAACCAGAAATGACTGGATTTGCACCAGTACCTCCAGTTGGACCTCAAGGAGTAAATCCTGTTGGAGCTCCAGTACCTCCCGTACCTCCAGTTCCTCCAGTTGAACCACCTAGACCTGAAAATGTTCCAGGAGCACCTGTTCCACCTGTGCCACCAGTTGAACCATCACCTATGCCTCCAACACCTCCAGTGCCACCGGTTGAACCACCTAAACCTGAAACGACACCAGAAGCACCTGTGCCACCAGTACCTCCAGTTGATGCCCCTGTAGAGCCTCCGGTTCCTCCAGTTGAACCTCCAGCTCCCGTACCTGAAGAAGTGGCATCACCTGTTGAAGTTTCAGAAGAACCAAAACCTGAAGTTAATGAGTAAAATAAAAATGTAGGATTAAACCTACATTTTTTTATGCAACAATTTCACCATCTAAGCTCCAAGTTTTAATGTCCGTTATTTTAACATTGACAATCTTTCCAATGTTTTCTTGTTTTCCATCGACATTAACTAATTTCATCGTTTCAGTATATCCAAAAAGATTACCCTTTTCACCAATACCTTCGATTAATACTTTAACGGTTTGACCTAAATATTTTTGATTATTTAAATTAGCATATTTATTAACAATCTCATTAAGACGATATAAACGTTCATTTTTTTCTTCTAAAGGAACATTATCTTCCATTTTAGCAGCCGGTGTCCCCTCTCTTGGTGAGAAGATAAAAGTGAAGGCTGAGTCATACTGACATTTCTGAACAACATCCAAGGTCTCTTTGAAATCATCTTCCGTCTCACCTGGGAATCCAACAATGATATCGGTTGTAATAGCGACATTAGGAATCTCTTTTAACTTATTATATAAAGTTAAATATTTTTCTTTAGTATAACGCCTGCCCATCAATTTTAAAATGCGATCAGAACCACTTTGAAGTGGTAAATGAACATAAGGCATAATGTTATCATAGTCTTTAATCGCATTAATCATATCATCATCAAAGTCCCAAGGATGACTAGTCATAAAACGGATGCGTTCTATACCTGTTTTAGCAACATCACGAAGTAAATCACCCATTTTATAGTCTATCTTTAAATCTTTACCATAAGCATTAACATTTTGACCAAGAAGTGTTACTTCCTTATAACCATTCTTAACTAATTCTTTTACTTCATTAATAATATATTCTGGTGTCCTACTTCGTTGTTTACCTCGTGTATATGGAACAATACAATAAGTACAAAACTTATCACAGCCATACATAATATTAACCCAAGCTTTGTATTTGGAATCACGTTTAACAGGAATGTTTTCTAATACATCGCCCTCAATACTAAAGACTTCAATCTCTTGTTCATTTTTCGTCATACTATCAAATAAGATATTAGGTAAATTATAAATATTATGGGTTCCAAAGACGATATCAACCCATTTATATTTGCTTTTAATTTCATTTACAACATTTTCTTCTTGCGCCATACAACCACATACGCCGGTAATTATATGAGGATGCGTCTGTTTTAAATGTTTAACTCTTCCTAAAAAGCCAAATACTTTATTATGAGCATTTTCTCTTATCGCACAAGTATTAAGTAAAATGACATCAGCATCTTCAAACTGATCGGTTTCTTCAAAAGACATATCTTCTAAAATAGCTTTAATATTTTCTGAGTCATGAACATTCATCTGACAACCATAAGTTTTAATATAATATTTTTTACCTAAACCTAATTCTTTTAAGTTTTCTTTTACGATATAATCATTGGTTTTTATTAATATTTCTTTACTCGTACGTTTACGAGCTTCTTTTAAATCTGGTAATTGCATACAACCACTTCCACTACTAAATGGTATCATATCAAAGCATTTTTAGCAATATCGTAAACAAAAAAAGATAGCCTAAGCTATCTTAAATTATTTAGTGTAAGTAGTGGCACCTAATTGTTGTTCACCCATTCTTACTAATCTCTTAGTGATTTCGCCACCAACAGAACCATTAGCTCTACTTGTAGCATCAGGACCCATATTAACACCTAATTCATTAGCTATTTCATATTTCATTTTTTCGATAGCTTGTTTTGAACCAGGAACGACTAATCTACTTTGGTTACTATTCATTGTATTCACCTCCTGTACATTAATAGAATGTGGAAGAAATACAATATAATACGTGGTAATTTTTGGTAATTTCTTACAATAAGTCGGATTTTTTTTCTTCGAAATTGCTTATAACTTCAATATTATCAACGCATTCTTGAATTAGTGTTTCATAATCAAATGTTTGTTCATATTCCATGCATTTTTCTAAAACAGGATTTATAACGGGATGTTTAGGAAGAAAGATTGTACAACAATCTTCATATGGTAAAATACTCGTCTCATAAGTATTAATCTTTTTTGCAATATCAATAATCTCTAACTTATCAAGACAAGCAACCGGACGAATAACTGGTAAATTAGTAACATTATTAATAACCATCATACTTGTTAAAGTCTGACTAGCAACTTGTCCAACACTCTCACCATTAACAATAACTTTTAAATGTTTTTTTAAAACAACCATTTCGGCAATCCGATACATCATTCGTCGCATAATGGTAATAATATAACTATCAGGAACATTTTTATAAATAGCTTCTTGTAATTTGGTAAATGGTACAACATTAACTTTAATGTTACCGGAATAAGAATTAATAATAGATGCTAATTTAATAACTTTATTTTTAGCTTCGACACTTGTATGTGGTGGGGATTCAAAGTATAAGCATTCAAGATCAATTCCTCTTTTTAAAGCGAGATATCCAGCAACCGGTGAGTCAATCCCGCCACTTAACATAAGGAGACCGGTTCCTTGAATACCAACCGGATATCCTCCTAAACCTTTTATCTCATCAGTATATATATATGTAGCATCACTACGTATTTCTATCTTAACTAATAAGTCGGGATGGTGAACATCTACTTTAGATGGAATGTTTTTTAAAACAGCCCCACCAATCATCCGACTAAACTCCATACTGGGAATGGGAAAAGATTTATCGGCCCGGTTGGTATCAATTTTAAAAGTTTTAAAAGATATATTTTTAAGAATATCTACTACTGACGATGTAATCTCTTCAACGTTAGTATTAACTTTATAACAATTTACTATACTATGAATACCAAAAACATTTTTTAGTTTTTCCGTAATAACATCAATATTTGATGATTCAATATACATTCTGACCCGATCATATTTAATATGGTAATCCATTCCTTTTAAAAGGGCATTAATATTCTTTACTAATAATCTTATAAAAACACTTCGATTACCCTTCTTGGTCGTCAATTCACCATATTTAATTAAAATTAGTTTTTCCATAGAACACCTCTTTAGCATTATACCAAAAAAAAAGCAGTTTTTAAATAACTGCTTCTATTTGACAACTCTTCGTGCGGTTACCTTCGTCATTATATTGACACTATTTATACCAATTCCTTCTTTTGGGGTTCTTGCGTGAACAATTTTACCACCACCTATATAAATAGCGACATGGGTGATTTTTTTACCACCATTACTGTAGAAAACTAAATCACCAGGTTCAAGCTTACTAAAAGGCACTTTAACACCAACTTTAGCTTGACTTCCACCACCACGAGGCAACTTGATACCAAAATGTTTAAATACACTCATTGTAAAGCCACTACAATCAGCACCTTTAGTTAAACTAGTTCCTCCCCTTTTATATGGGTTACCAACAAATTGTTTAGCATAGGCAGCAATTTGTTTACCTAATTCTTTATTACTTGGTAGTTTAACATTGGTGTTGGCGGAACTCTTTTTCTTTTTTGTTACCGTCTTTGTTGTTGCTTTTTTTGTTGTAGTTGTCGTTTTCTTTTTTGTAACTGTCTTCTTTTTGGTATCACTCGTATTGTCTTTATCTTTAGTCTCTTCGGACTCTTTATTTTCCTCTTTTTTATCTTCTGTCATTTCTTTAGCATCTTTTTCTGTTTCTATGCTTGATAATGCTTTGATTGCTACTAAACCATAAGATACTTTATCTTGATCAACATAGTTGGTACTTGCTACCATTTTTTGGGAATTGGTTTTTAACTCTGTTGTTTCTCCTACTGGTTCGAAAGCTACTGACCAAAACATAATCAAAGATGCCATACAATAGTAACCTATTGTATTTCTCTTCAGCTTCGAAATCATAAATCCCTCCATTTTATAGACAGCAAGGTCTATTGTACCATAAAAAAAATGTCATTGCAAATTTATGACATTTTCATTGTTTTTGCTTGAATTTCTCGTTCATCTTTAGCCTTGGCATAACGGATTAATTCTCTTTCTTCATCCATAGAAATCGGTATACCTAAAGATAGACCATTACTTTCAAGATATGTATTTAATTTTACCATTGTAACTTCCCCAACACCGGGATAAGACATAATTTCATCTTCCGTACATTTAACAAGATCAAAGACATATAACTGGCGATGATTCACGCCATCCGCAAAAGTTCTTTTCTTAGTAGCTCGCCAAAGGCATAAATGTTGGCGTGATAACATCGCATCACGTCCTAAAAAACTGTGAAGTTCCGTACATAAAAGTTCTAATTTGTCTTTTAAATAAGATTTAGATAAACCTAAAGTGGCAATTTGTGCTTGAACCATATCGCGAATTTTTTTTAAAGCCTCCATATTGTTAGCAAGTGCTTCCGCATTAACAATTTCCTCAATATATTTTAATTCCGCATCAGTCATAATATTCCCCCTAAAAACTTGGGGTTATCATAACAAAAGCTAGCTTTTTTGTCAAATTAAAAAGCACATAAATATATATTTATGCGCTACATAAAGACAGCAACTAAGATAATGGCAATTATAACAATAATGATAAGACTAATTAAGATAAGATTGATAGGTGAATTTAATTTTGTAACCAAATCGGTTTCATTTTCGCCACCAGCTATTTCCTCATAGTCCTCATCAATATATTCTTCTTCTGTTAAGACCTCGTTATTCATTTATTCCTCCCCATTTTCAGGTTTATACATATTTAAAAGACGTTTATAGATACCTGGTTCAATCTTATTTAATAGGTTAATAGTTAGCTCTAAAGAACGTTGATATTCACCCTTAAGGAATAATTGTTCTGCAAGATTTAATTTATTACTAAGGCCTTCATAACTACTACGATAACGATTGCCATAGACGATAACCGTTTCGGCAAAAGCGGCTGTTCGAAGAAGTTCTCGCGTTTTAGAATAAAGCTTTAAAACAAGATCTCTAGCTGTATCAACCCGGGTATTTAAAACACTAATCGTAATTGGTTTCTTTTCTAGTTCTTTAACAATCTCTCTAATCGCACTACTAGCCTCATTTAATTCAACATAGTAGCTTTGTGGAATAACGGGTAAATTGTATTCGCGAATCTTTAGCTTAGCCTCTTTTAAGACAACCTTAATTTCCTCTAATTGTTGTCTTGCTCTAACTTCATCTTCTCGCATATTACCTAGCGTATCTAAACTTGTATCAAGATGATCTTCTAAGTTCGCTAACGTAGCCGTTAAGTTTTCTAATTCCGTTAACATTTTTGAATAAGCAAAATTATGCTGATTAATTTGTTCCGTTAAAGCGGCATAATCTTGATTAACTTTTTCTAATGCATCATAAATATCTTTTAAGCCTTGAACGCTCTCTTCAGATAAGTTATAGACATTCTTCAAATCGTCTAACTGATTAAAGATATCATCTACGACATCATTAATTTTATCTAATTTGACTTTAAAAGTATTATTAACTTCCGCGTAATTAGCGCGAGCTTCTTTTTCCCTATCAAAGTCACTAAATAATGATTCAAAATAATCTAATAAAACTTTTAATTCAAAAAGGCTATCCTCAAGATTTAACTTTTGGGTTCTAACAAGAATATCATTAATTTTTTTATTAGCTTCATCAATATTATATTCAACATTTAAATAGTCAAGTGGATAATCAGCTTTCACCATTTGATTATAGACTTCTTCTACCTCTTCTATCTTTTTAGGAATAACACTTTTACCAAGTAATAAAATTGATGGCACTTCATCAACAACAATAGCCATATGTTTTAATAGTTCATCAATGTTTTTAAGAAGGCCATTAACTTCCGGATAGTCTTTATTATCCATAATTGTTTCATAGTCTTCAAAGCGTTTAGAAATCATTTCAAACTCATTCATAACGGCTGGTCCAACAGCGCCAAACTCATTACGAGCATCTTGAAACTTTTGGTGTAATTCCCGGAAGCGAACTTTAAAGTCGGTAATTGTTACCCGGCTTCGTTCTTCACTTTTCGTAATTTCTTTAATTTCTCCTAGAAGAAACTCTGAATCTGTTCGAACTTTATATATTTCCATTTCCAATTTGGCAATTTTATATATCGCATTCTTATAATCTTTTTGAGATAGAGAATATTCTGCTTCTAAAATCATATCCGTAAGACGAGGTATTTGCTCTTCTTTAATATTTTTTAAACGTTTCGTCCATGTTTCATACATCGTCGCTACTTTTTCATTCTTAAGTAATGTTTCTACTTTGGCAAGTTCCGGAATGATTGGTGATGAATCAAGTTTATTCTTTTCAATCTCTAATTCCGCTAAAGATGCCTTGATCCGTTTACTCTTACGACTAATGACAAAATAAATAGCGCATATCGCGTAAATAATAGCGATAATAATTAATGTTGCCATAACTAGTGTCTGATTCATACCATCACCTATTTTAAGTATACCATAATTTTAGATATTTTTCGACTATTATATATTATTCCCTTATTTTTTCTAAAAAAACAAGATAATATAACTTGACATAAGAAGAAGAAAAATATATAATTATAACTGCGATGAAGAAAGCAGCACTTTCTTTAGATATGTAATGTGTTTATTACCTATAGGGGTTATTTGTAACCTAGCTGCGAGGCGAATATATTTAAGTTAAACACCCTACATACCGGAAAGAAGCGTCTCCATCTAAGAAAGGAGAAAATTATGGCAAGATTTACAGGCTCTCGTTATAAGGTATCACGTAGACTTGGTTTTTCAACCTTAGAAACTGGTAAAGAACTAGCTAAGAAACCTTATATCCCAGGTCAACACGGTAATAAACGTGGTAAAAAATTATCTAATTATGGTGTTCAATTACAAGAAAAACAAAAAATTAGATTTATGTATGGGTTAAACGAAAAACAATTCAAAAAAGTTTTTGAAAAAGCTGGTAAAATGAAAGGCGTTCATGGCGAGAATTTATTGATTCTTCTTGAAAGCCGTGTTGATAACTTAGTATATCGTCTAGGTTTATCAACAACTCGTAAAGGTGCAAGACAACTAGTTAACCATGGACATATTACCGTTAATGGTCGTAAAGTTGATATTCCATCTTATACTTGCAAACCAGGTGATGAAATAGCTGTTAAAGAATCTGATCGTGAAATGAAGATTATTAAAGATTCTTTAGAAGCTTTAGCTAAAAGAGTTGACTTCGTTAAATTCGATGAGAAAAAAATGTCTGGTACTTACTTAAGATATCCACAACGTAGCGAATTAAATGCTGACGTTAATGAATCTCTTATCGTTGAGTTCTATAACAGATAGAAAGGACTTAAGTCCTTTTTTTCTTGCACTAAAAAAGCAATAATGATTATTGCTTCTTATTTATGTTTACTTTTAATCTTTGGCATATCTTGATATTCATAGTAATAAGCATCTTTGATATGTCTAATGATATTTAATCTTTCAAAATAAGCTTCAGCATCTTCTTCTTTCATATTAAACTCTTCAGCGCGTTCAATTAAAGTTGGATAACTTGATAATCTTTTAGCAGGATCTTGACTTTGATTTAGATACCATTCTAATAATGCTTTAGTCGTTGTAGGATCGATATCTAATGGTAAAAGTGTGATAATGTTTCCCATTGAATAACGTCTTAAAGGCCTAATTTCATAAGATAAACTAGCTTTCGTTAAATCCTCTTCCCGTCTAACAAAGACATTAACTTTAGGGTTCTTTAAAGAGTTAATATCAATCAATGGTCGGATTCCAATTGTCCCACTTTCTTCATAGAAATTGCCAGGTGTCGCTTGCGTTAAACCAAAATCTAAATAATGAAATGCCTTAATGGTACCATCTTCATCATACCAAGCAACCTCTTGCCAATTCGCTTTCTCACTACCGGAACTAGTTAAATAACTAAAGTCTTTTCGAACGCGACTTTCTAAAGGATAAATAATTTCTCTTAAAGCAAAACGCGAACGACGAATAAAAGGCTTTTCCGATACCATTTCCGCTAAGAAATCAATTTTTAGTGAATTGTCTGATAAACTTAAAATAGCCTCACCCGCCGGCATATTAGCTGGATGCTTGTCCCAATGAAGGCGAAGATTATGTTCATCAGTAGTTCTAATGATTGCATCTGATGGAACGCGATGAAAAAAATCATCTAAAGCTCTTTTAAAATTAGGCGTATCAAGCATAACTTTTTTACGTTCAGTTAAGATTCTTACAATATCATCATAATTATTAACAATCAAATTTTTGACTATACTTTGCATTATGTCCCCTACTTTGTTTTGTGCTTAATATGTTTTTTGGAAGTTTCTTCAAACTCCGTATATGGAGCTACTCTTTCATTACTAATAAGACTCATTAACATAAGTAACTTTAAAGGATCCGTCGTTGTTAAAAGAGCAGCTTCTTTTTCTTCTAAGGGAAGATGATTCCACTCTGGTGTTGTTTGGGGAGTAAGATCGGTCGCGCTCCAGTCTAAATCAACAGAGTGTTTTCTTACATCACTTACCATTGGTCCTTTAGCTGTAAAGGTACCTTTATTAGATACCATAAACTCACAGATAGGCGTATTTGTAACAAAATCATCGCGGTTAGCTTTACCAACTAATTCATAATACTTAATATCTTTAGCCTCGCCGATAAAAGTATCAACGTGATGAAGAGTGGTATTTAAACCTTTTTCATCATACCATAAATGTTCATACCATTGATGAATAAAGCCACTTTTCTTATAAGTATCTGGATAAGAAATTGCTGTTGTCGCCCTAGACAAATATATTTGTCCTAAATTAGCATTAACTAATTTCCACGTGCGGGCAAGATTTCCTCTATAAGAACCATTTATCGTCGTAAAAAGTTTAATTACCAAGGTCTTATCATCTGGTGTTGACATCGTAACATTACCTGATGGCTCGTTACTATCCTTATTACGCCAACTTATTCTAATACTCTTATCCCTTGCCTTAAGTTCTGCTTTAGCTAACTCAGGAATCTGCATAAAAGCATCATCAACAATCGTATAAAGAGCATTTTTTAAAACCATTTTAGAATTAATATCTAACGTCTTAAGCAATTTAGCATAGCGATTTATAGATAGTTCATTTACAAAACTCATAATTACCCCCTGAATTAGATATTTAATTATATCTAATTAAATAATATTGCTTCTTTCCACGCCTTATTATAACATATTTATTTTCAATAGCAATACTCTTATTAATTATGAAATCTAAATCGTTTATTTTATCGCCATTAATACTAATACTATTACCAGTCACTAATTCTCTTGCTTCCCTTTTGCTTGAACAAATACCGGTATTAACTAAGGCATCAACTATTGATACATCATCGGTTAAGGTAAAGCTTGGAACATCACTTAAAGCTGCTTCAATTTCTTGAGCTGATAAGCCTCCAACTTGGCCACTAAATAGTGATTCACTAATCTGTTTAGCTTTTTCATATTCTTCTTTGCCATGTAAGAAAGTAATAATTTCTTCTGCTAAACGTTTTTGAGCAAGACGACGTTCGGGTGCTTCTAAATGTTTAGCTTCGATGTCTTCAATTTCTTCTTTCGTTAAAAAAGTTAACATTTTTAAATAATCGATAACGCAGCGATCATCCGTATTAATTAAGTATTGATATAACTGATAACTAGATGTTTTATTTTTATCTAACCATAGGGCATTACCTTCTGTTTTACCGAATTTTACGCCGTTTGCATCTAAAACAAGAGGCATTGTCATACCATATAGTTCAACATCATTTTTCTTTCTAGCCATTTCAATTCCGGTTGTAATATTACCCCATTGATCAGATCCGGCTACTTGTAAAGTTACACCCTTCGTCTCATTTAAGACAACAAAGTCCATTCCCTGTAAAAGCGTATAAGCAAACTCACAGAAAGTTATACCAGAATCTAATCTTCTTGCGATAATATCTTTATCTAACATATAATTAACATTGATATATTTTCCGTAATCTCTTAAGAAATCTAAAATAGAAACATCTTTAGTCCAATCATAGTTATTGACAACTTCAAAGCCAAAAATTTCTTTAGCTTGACGGGTTAGACCTTCAACATTTTTTTCTACTTCTTCTTTAGTAATCATTGGTCTTTCATTAGATGGTTTAGGATCCCCAATAAGACCGGTTGCCCCACCAATTAATAAAATAGGATGGTGCCCATAACGCGCTAGGCGGGTTGCAATCAAAAATGATGAAAAATGGCCAATATGCATCGAATCAGCGGTTGGATCGGTTCCAATATAAAAAGTTAATTTTTCTTCGTTTAATTTTTTTTCTAGTTCTGGAGAACTAACATCTTTAACTAGTCCTCGCCATTTTAAATCTTCAAATAAAGTCATAAAATCCTCCTAATATTCACTATGCAAGCGTTCCATAACAATCACTTGTTTCTTTTTAATCGATGTTAAAACATCGTCTTCTTTTAAATCAAATAAATCCATTAAATATAAGATATTACTAAATATCTCTTTAATAAGTTTAGGTTCATAATCCGTCATCAATTTCGTTCCATCACTATATAAAAGATTAAGAACGTCAAACTTATTTGTTAAAGAGGTATGCTTAGGAATATCATCAAGCGTTAAATTAGATAAGTTAAAGAAAAGTAAAATCATCGTTATACAATCAGCATACTCATCTAAAACCTTATCATAATTAGGTCCTTTTACTGTCCAATACTTAAAGCATTTGGTTTCATTAGTAAACTCACCTAATTCAACTAAAAACTCAATAACGTTCTTTTTAAAGTAATCGTCATCATCGCCATAACGTTCAATAAAAACTTGATCAAGTTTTTTATTATCTTCATATATCTCTTGCCATTTAGTGTTCATGATGGCACCCATCTTCTTCATTCATAATAGAAACAGCGCTACTAGTACCAATTCTTGTTGCGCCAGCCGCAATCATATCTTCCAGCGTCTTTAAATCTTTAATCCCGCCACTAGCTTTAATCTCTAAAACTTCACCTTTATGTTTATTAATTAATTCAACGTCTTCGACTCTAGCGCCATATTCACCAAAACCAGTTGAAGTTTTAATGAAGTTAACGAAGGTCTCATTACAAATCTCGGTCATTTTGACAATCTCACTAGGTTTTAAAAGACAAGTTTCAATAATAACTTTTAAAGTTTTACCATCAATAGCATCTCTAACTTCTTCGATTTCTTCTTTAACATAATCATAATCTTTGTTTTTTAAAGCTCCAATATTGATAACCATATCAATTTCATCAGCTCCCGCTTCAACAGCGTTAATGGCTTCAAAAACTTTAACATCCTTAGTATTCATACCCATTGGAAATCCAATAACCGTACAAACATCCACAGGGCTTCCTTTAAGTAATTTCTTAGCTAAAGGTACATAATAAGGATACACACAAACAGCCGTAAAATGATACTTTAAAGCCTCATTACATAACGTTTCAATATCCTTTAATGTTGCTGTATTTTTTAAATTAGTATGATCAATATAATTATTTAATTCCATAAATCCTCCTCACAAAAAAAGTATTATGGTATAGGGACGTTTTACGCGGTACCACCCTATTTCATAATACTATTATGCACTCTATTGACTATATAGCGTCACCTTCTTGACGGGTAATTCGTTTTTATATCTTTGTTTCGCTCGCACCACCCGCGAAATCTCTTCATCCCAATATAAAACTACTTAGCAATGTCAAAATCAAAACTAGTTTTATTATATCATAATCGGACTGCTTGTCAACTGTTTTTATAATAATAGTACACGCCATCACTAGCTTTCTTTAACGATACTATTAAAGTATTATCATACTTCGCATCATCAAGCGACGTAATGGTTTCTTTAACCGATTTACAGCTAGCATCTTTACATATCTGGTAACTATCTTCCCCTTTATAGAAGAAATAGCCAATCTCTAAGTTAACTGTATCGTTTTTTGTAGCTCCTAATAATTTATGAGCAACCTTCACTTCACTTGGATCAGATACTTCCCTATATGTACCAACATAATTTTCACTATCAGCATCATAATCAAGCTTTAAGGCAAGGCGATGATCATTAAGTTCTAAGTATGTTAAAACTTCATCAAGGGAGGTAATTTCATACTTAATATCCGGTCCAAAAGCCATTTTAATCGCACTATCCATTGAATCATATGATATTGTTACTTTATTAGATTCAAAATATACATCTTCAATCGTCATAAACTTTGATCCCTTACTGATTAAATATGATAAAGGAATATCATCAATCGTATAATCTTTAGAACTATATAAGATGATATCATCATCGGTAACGTAAGAGTATAATTCTTGAACCAAGTCATCATCTAATTTAAGTTTTTTCGTATTAGGATCTAAATGAATAATGTCTTTAGCCATTAATTTATAGATGACAAGACCAATTAAAACCCATATTAAAACGATTAAGACAATAACGAGAAATGGTGTTAAACGATTACGGCTATTTTTCATATCATCACCATCATCATTATAACATAAAAAGAAGAAAAATATTATTTTTCTTCTTCTTTTTTAATAACTTCTTTACCTTTATATGTTCCACAATTTAAACATACACGATGTGGGCGTATTTCACTACCACACTTTGGACATTTAGTTGTTCCGTTCTCACTGATTTTATAGTGTGTTCTTCTTTTACGACCTCTAGTATTACTAACTTTTCTAAATGGTACTGCCATTTATCTCACCTCACTATCTTGCAATAAGTCTTCTAATCCGGCAAGGCCTGGATTAGGATGTTCTTCCTCATCTGTAATCATGCGCCAACCATCACCATGCATCAAAGATGGGTCAGCGTCATCACTAACAACACGCATAGGAATTTCCATTAATATATTTTCCCATATTATTGGTAAAATATCAAGACTATTTACGAATTTTTTAGCATTTTCTTCGTCACTATCTTGGAATTCAGATAAAGGTCCCTCGATAACGATATCAAAAGGATAAGAAACAGGCTTTAAAGTTATCGCACAAGGAATAATCATAACCCCACTAACTTCCAAACTAAGATATACCTCACCAATTGCATCTAAAGTAATTTCCCCTTCAATATGGGCGTCATCTAATTTTGATACACCGGCGACTTCTAACATCTCTTTAGGAAAAGAATAAGTCTCGTTAATCTTAACTTTTTTATCAATGCCATTTTGTAATCTTAATAAATCAACATTCATTAAATCACCAACATTAACATTATATCCAATATTTAATAAAAAAACAAGAAAAATATGTTAGAATATAAGTGGTGATGTGATGAAAACGATTGGCATTATTGCAGAATATAATCCCTTTCATAATGGGCATCTTTATCATATTCAAAAAATTAAAGAAATGTACTCGGATAGTCTTATTATTTTAGTTATGTCTGGAGAAGTGACCGAACGGGGTGAAGTGAGCGTTCTAAATAAATGGGATAAAACAAAACTAGCCCTAAATTATGGCATCGATTTAGTTGTTGAACTCCCCTATCTATTTGCGAGTCAAAGTGCTGATACTTTCGCTTATGGTGCTTTAAAGATTCTTAATGCATTAAAAGTTGATACGATCATTTTCGGTTCCGAATTAGATGATACTGATTTGTTATATCAATGTGCGAAAGTAAGTTTAAGTGATGAATATGAAAAGCGGATACGCTTACTACTTGATGATGGCCTTAACTATCCAACGGCTCTATCCAAAGCTTTAAAAGATATGATAGGCACGGACATTTCATCACCTAATGATTTATTAGGCCTTAGTTATATTAAAGAGATTATTAAACATAACTACCCCATAAAAGCAATATCTATTAAAAGAACCAATCAGTATCATAGTGAAGAATTAACCGGCCAAATCAGTAGTGCTACTAGTATTAGAAAGTCTTTAAAAAATGGTGAAGATGTAAGTTTAGCTATTCCTTATGATATAAAAGAATATATAGATAAGCCTATCTTTTTAAGTGATTACTTTCCATTTATTAAATACCGGATTATGAGTGAAGATGATTTATCTAAATATGAAACAGTTGATGAAAATATCGCTCACCGCCTTAAAGATAAGATTACCATTTCCGATACGCTAGATGATTTTTTAGGAAAAGTTAAAACGAAATATTATACTTACAATAGATTAATGCGTATGTGTAGTCATATTCTTTTTGGATTAACGAAAGAAGAAAACAAAAATAAGGAAAACATCTATATTCGTCTATTAGGATTTAATTCTAAAGGAAGAACCTATTTAAATAAGATTAAAAAAGATCTTAAGCTACCACTTATTACCAATTACTCTAACGCTAAAAATATTGATTTAAGTCTAGATTTAAGAGTTATCCGAATTCTTAGTATGCTTAAAGGTAATAATTTTTTAGATAATGAAATTAAACATAAACCCATTAAGTACGAAAAAAAAGAAGAATAAAATCTTCTTTTTTTGTGTAACTAACCTTTATTAATGGTTATGTCTTCAACATCTTGTTGTGGTGTTGATGAATAGATACTTGTTAAGAACTCATTAGTATCACTCTTTAACTTATAGTAAATGTCATATCTTACTTCACTACTATTTGGAATAGCAATAGCCCTAGCTAAATCACCATGTAAACACCAGTAATCAGCTAAGCAGCTTTCCTCTGTTCTCTTTTCAAATAATGCCTTTAAGCTATCACGTTCAAATGCCGCATCTTTCTTTAATTCATCATAGAACTTTTGAACATAAGCCTTAACATTTACATTCTTATCAAGTTTAGCTAAGTTTTTCTTTACTTCAGCAAATCTTGCTTTCTTATAAGTATCAAAATCATCAAATTCATTATCTGTGATTTTCTTAAGAGCCATCGTATCCGTCTTATAGTTTTTGATATCACCAAAAGTTGTATAGTGAATATTGCTATAATACTCAACATAACCCTTGTCATATCCTTTGTAACCCATCATTTCATAAGCTAACCATTTCAATGAGTATGAATCAGGACGACCATATGGGTTATTTGGTTGATACCAGTGAACAACATTAAGTCCTTCACCACCATATGAACTAACACCACGAGTTGACACTTTGTAAATACCAGGTTGAATCATAATCTTATTTTCAATTAAATCATCAATCGTTTCAAGATGCATCGCAGCGAAATCTTCAGGCTTTAATTCCGTATATTTACTGTGACGTTGAGTCATATATTTATCCTTATCTGGTCCATCAGCATAAGATGCATTTGGATAAGATACTTGAACAGCAACGACGGCTTGATCTTCTGGATCTAACTCTAAGAACGCTAAAGCTTCTAAGTAATCCATAACATAAATAGAATCGAATACGCCACCATAGAAACTCTTGATTTTCTCTTGTGAATTAATGCGGTCTGGTCTTAAGTTAGAGCCAACCTTTTGATCACTCTTAAAGTTAATTGATAAGTTCATAACGATATCATTACGATTGAAGCCTTGTGTTAAGTTAGAATCAGCATAATCTTCACCGTGACCATCATAACGACGACCATTATTTCTTAAGAATAATCTAGCATCAATATTATGAGCTGATTCATGTGACCAAGTATTGTATGGTGTATGACCAGGATCTGGTGTACCATCAGTTCTTAAATCACCATCAAGGAAACCAGCAACACTCCAATCAATCCTATCACCCCAAGCAACAGCATTATTACCATCACTGTGAGCCCACTGACCAACAACTTCATTGAAGTTCTTATGGAATGGTTCTTCGGTTGAACCTTTTTGTTGATATGTTTGAACACCATTTTCATCATAAGTATAACGTTTGTCAGTGTGGAAAGTATGAATGTTATTAAATAAATTCGCGTCACCTAAAATACCATAGGCTGTTGCATAATAATTGGTCATTCGGTCCGTCCGAACTTTAATTTTGTCAACTAAAGTTTTATGATCTTTAGGATCTTCTGGATCAACAATATAAGTTCTTTGAGCGCCGATAACGAATTGAACAGGACTAGATACAATATAGGCCGCATTCTTAGGTAAAGTTAAGATTGGTAATATAAAGTTATAAACTTTGTATGGATTATGGTAAGAAGCATCTTCATGACTAAAGTGATCCCATAAAGTATATAAAACTTCATCTTTTACTTTACCATCTATCTTAACTGGTATTTCAACTAAGTAACCTTTAAATGTTTCTCTTACCCATTTAGACATATCTTTTTCATCACTAAACTCTGTTACAAAGTATTCTAAGAATTTAGCTAGATTATCTAATTTTGTATATTCACCTAAAACAGATGCATATTTAGTATTTGTCTCACCGGTATTGAAATTACTATCAGATTTGAAGAATAAATTAGTTATTTCAATTGGTGTTAAAGAAGAGTTGAATCCTTGCATATGGAATAAGATAAAGTCACTTATATCCATACCATCAACATCAAGACTATACCAACGTTTAAAGTAATTGTACATATATAATGTTTTTTCAATCTTTTTATCTTTCTTAACTTCACGTTCAATATAGTTATTGATACCTTCATCAGAAGTCGTATTCGTATAATTACTATTTGATAAGAACTTTAAGACAAACTCTTTTAATTCTTTACTTGTAACATCATTATAATAATCACGATAAATACGACTATCCTCACTAACCGTTAAGGTATCTAAGTTATTTGTATAATTTAACTTTTTAAGGTAATTAGTTAAATTATTTACAACCTGCGAATTAGCATTGATAACATAATGATCATAGTTATAGTCAATCTTAAGTTCTGGTATCCGATAACTTGCAACCATATCATAAGTATTATCATAGATGACATTATATTCAGCTTTTTCTTTCGTCTTATAAACAACTTTAATCTTGCTTATTCTTTTAACATTATCGCTTGTTAAATAACTAACAATCGCACCCTTCTTATCAACTGGTAAAATGTGAACAATTTCTTTTGTTTTTAAGTTTTTATCAGTAATACCTTTAGCGCTAGCAATAATCTTATCACTATCATAGAAAGGCATTAGTTTTGATAAGTTCTTATATAATGTCTCATTTTCTTCAAGATATTCTTCGTTTGATGTATCACTAAGAACAGATGTATGTTCTGTTTGAAGCGTTGGTAGGTTATCATAAGAAACATCTTTAAAACGCCAAATACTACTTGAAAAATGAGCTTTAGTAGCAAATAAATCTTCATTTATTTCACTTTTCGTAATCTTATTTATACCATCTTCAACATTTGGTTCATCAGATTCATAGAAGAAATAGTTATTAGTCATTGTTTGCGCTCTAAAAATCATCGTTGGATAAACATTGTTAGCAATACAAATATTGTTTTCATAAATAGATTTATTATCATTATAAGCTGTTGCGAAAGCAGCGTGGGTACCAACATCACCAGGCGTTAAACCCGTTCCCGTTACTTTAACAAAATTATTTCTTAAAGTTGAAGATTTAGCATTGCCAACAAAACCGCTTGTGAAATTCCAGCCGCCATTAATCGTTCCTTCAGCATAACAATTTTCAATGGTAGAGTTTTCTAACTGACCAATAAAAGTACCATTGTTTTGATCCGTATAACCAAATCTTAAATAAACACTAGTTGCTTTTGAGTTAGTGATAGTTGATTTACTAACGCTACCAATAAATCCAGCTGATACACCACTTGTTGCTGTTTTATTAACTTTATCAATTAGCACATTGTCAATTGTGGCTTCAATAGCCGTATTAGCTAAAGCGCCATGTCCACTTGATCCAAACTCAACATTGAAGATATTTAAGTTCTTAACTTCCCCTTTCTTTATCGTTCCAAACAAAGGTTTTGTTAAGTTCTTAATCGTATAACCATTACCATCTAGATGACCAGTATACTCTTTGATATACGTATCACCATCGACATTGGCATAACTAAAGTCATAGTTTTGTGTTAACTTAACATCTTCATTATTAGCTAATCTTTCTAATAATGATTTAACAGCGACATCAGGGTGAGTTTCATTTTTAGCAACACCATCTTTGATAACACCATAATCAACTCTAATTGTCTTGGTCTTGTTAGAATATTCTTTTGTTACATATTTGTAATCTAAAACGAGAATTAGATGATCATCTTCCGTAGCTACACTCTTAATTCTTGTTCTAGCACTTGGTAAGTTTTCCATATTGATTTCAACAAAATAACTACTTAAATCTTTCTCTAATTCTTCTTTCGTTATTTCATTAACAAGAATAGTCTCATCTTTACTAGAAGTAACAACAGCTTTATATAAGTTAATTTCATAAATATCTTTTAATTCAATATTATTTTCATCTAAAGATATCGTATCTTCTAATAATTTAACATCAGAGTATTTATTAACGTCATCATTTTGATTAACATCTAAATCATAATCAGCTGTAACACTAACATAATATCTTAAAACACCCTTGGTCCGCGTGAATGTTACTTCATCAGCATAATCATCATTAAAGACTTCATTACCATCTTCATCAGTTATGATAACTTTAGCCTTACCAATTAATGATTTATCATAGTCTTTACTAGCAAATGTTACTTTAACATTATCGTTATCTAAAACCTCATATTTATAATCAATAATCGTAATTGGATCTTTTAAAACTTCCAAATTAGCATTAACACTATCTTTTAAAGTTACTTGTTTACCATTATCTAAAACAACGTCGGTGATAGATAATTTCTTTCTTCCTGATGATGGATAACCATCTAAAGTAACCGTATATCCATCTTCTGTTGGAACTAATGGATATTCTTTCTCATCAATGAAGACGCTCTTTGGTTTTGCACCTAAATTATCATCAATACCAGTAACATTAAGATTTATCGTAATTTTTTCATTTTTCTTAAAGTACTCGGTATCGTTACTACTAGTAGCTTTAACGTCTGCTACCACAATATTATCATAAAGCGTTGGATCATATAATCCAAACTTAACTTTATGGATTACTTGATCTTTGTATTCATTTAAATCTTTATCTTCTTTTAAGGTATCAGTATCACGATCATAGCTAGCTTTAAAAATGACATCAAAAGTTTCTTCAGGTTTAATCTCATCAAACTCAACAGTATTATGACCACGAGTTATCTCAACTTTCGTATCATTAAGTTCGATTGTTCCACCTTTAAAAGAATCATCATTGTCTACAGCCTTATTATCTAGGATAACATCAAAATCAAACGTAGCTGAACCATTAGCATAATCATCAGTAACTTTTAAATTACCAATTGATGGAACATCTTTTAAAACCTCAATTTGTAATTCTTTTTCGGGTACAGAATAATAATCCTCATGTTTAATATAATAACTTGCATATTGCATTTGAACCCGGTTAGCCTTAAGACTTATAACACCTGATTCATCAGGAATAGTTACAGAAATGCGTGATTTATAAATGTTTGGAACATCTGATTTTTGACCTTCGGCAACATAATTTAAGCCATTAATCGTTATCGCACCAAGACGAGAATATGTTTGTGGACTACTAAATCCTTTGGCTTTTGTAAAATGTTCTTGAACACTATTACCAACATAAACATCAAAAATAACTTGATATTTCTTTTCGCCTTTAACAGGGTATTTTGTACTAGGCGCAAGAATGGTAATATTTTCAATATGAATATCATCAAAAACAGCAATGATATCTTCACCAATACTCGTACTTGTATATTTATACTTATCAGCTAAAGCATAGTCAGCTAAGAAACGAACGGTATACAAGCCATCTAAGTTTTTAGCATATGATAAAGTAATTGTATGATTTTTAACATCTAATGGTACATCTTTAGAGTCAACGATTTTACCAGTTGAATCAACTAAAGTAGCCTTTAGAGAACTTAAAGTACTATCTTGATCATCTAAAGTAAATGTCGCCGTAATCGTCTCCGCATTACGATCAGCTGTAAGATGGATATCATTAACTTTAGGATTTGTCTTTAAAACATTATAAGTTAATTCATTTAACTTATAATCTTTTTCATTGTGAAAAAGCTTTAAAGTACTTAATTCAACACTATCTAATGTTACCGTATGCTTACCTGGTGAGGTATCAGCGTCTATTAATTCAACTTCATAATTGTTGCCATCTATTTTAGTGATATTGTAGTCTTTATCATTTAAAGTGGCAACTTCAACTTTCGCATTCTTATTATTCGTACTTGTAAATGTTACAACAGGTTTTTCATCTTTTTGAATAATATCTGTAATTGATGCATCAGTTAATTTAAAATTATAGTCTTTATATATTTTAAAATTATGGTTGAATATTTCTTCATCTTCATAGTAATTATCGCCGCCATCTTTCATATCCAAATCAAAGGTAGCTGTAATGATAATCTGATAATCTTTTTCCTCTTCAAAAGGATACTCAATTTTATTATCATCTTTTAATTCACCATCATAAACAACTTCATTATTAGCGTCATATATACTAACTTTACCACTTTTGAAAGAAGTATCTTCATCTAATAATTGGAAAGTTAAAGAGCTCTCTTCTTCATCAATATCAAACATGTGAACAGCTGGAGCATCTTTTAATATTTCTCTTTCAAAAGTTAATTTCGTTTTAACTTCTTTTTTGTTATCAAGAACAACACTAGAAATACTAAACTTATATGTTCCTGGCTTAGTTGGTGTATCAAGTGAGACAGTATATATACCATTAGCTAATTTTACATCATAATATTTGCCATCAATTTTAACTTTTTTAATTTTAACATCTTTTGGCGTTATCGTCGCTTTAAAGGTTAGTGTCATCTTTCCTTTACTTACGTATTTAACATCGCCGTTTTCTTTTAAAGTTACTTTGGTTTTCTTAGTTACTTTTTTAGTAACATAAGATACATCCGTTACATCAACAACACCATCGTTATTAACATCAAGATTAAAATCACTTTGATCTAATGTTTTATCTTCTTCGTTATTGATATCTAATAAATACTCAATGATAGCTTTCGCATCATCATAATCTTTAACGCCATCTTTGTTAACATCTTTTTTCTTACCATTAACAAAGAATAAAGCTAAAGTAATAATTAATAAAGCTGAGAATGTTGCAAGTAAAATATAGAATGGTTTCTTTTTATATCTTACTTTTAACTTCATATAGATAATAACAACAAGTAAGACTAGGGAAAGTCCTAAAAAAGTATAAGCAATAGGTTTTGTACTAAAAGATTTAATAACTTCATCTTCATCAGGGGTTATCTCATTTTCATCATAAGTAGGAAGCACTTCATCTTCTTTAGCATCTCGTGTTACATAAACCTTTAAAGAAGAAGTTTCAAATGATGTGGTCGTATTTCCATCTGATGCTTTAATATTAGTAAGAGCTATATTAGTATTACCAACATTAGCGTCATCTTTAACACGCAAATGAACAGTAAATAATTCATCATCTGTCGCGCCGGCTTTATTAATAATACCAAAACGATTAGTCTTTTCATTATACGTTACATCAACTAATCCCTCTTCACCACGAAAACTCGTATCATCGATACGTTCAAAAACTTTTTCGTCATACTTTAAAGTCGCTACAAAAGTATAGGCGTCCATATCACTTGGTAGGTTGGTACTGATGATAAGTTCTTCACCAGCCTTTAAGTCCGTTTTATTAGCCTTTAAAGTAATATCCTCTCTCGCACTTACCGCAAGTGGTAATAAAACAATCGCAATTAATAATGTCAATAAATATTTTATATGAGCTTTCATTTTTTACACACTCCTCCCCTAAATAACTTTGTCTAGGTATTATCTCATATTTTAAGGTATTTTTCTACCCTTTTTCATATTTTTTTATAACTTATATATATTTTTTATATATACACTATTATTATAGTAGAATTTATATGATTTGGTCAAAGCTTTTATCCAAATTTGACACATTAATTTACACAAAAAAAGAAGATTAGTTATTAATCTCCTTTTTACCTAATATTTTTACGATAAACGATGATAGCGCCACCAATCATAACAACGGCTGATACTAAGATAATAAAGTATTTAACAATATCATCAAGTGTCTTTGGCGAGTCGGTTGTTTTTATGTTGGTAAATGTTAATGCATCAACTTCATCCTCGCCATTCTTAATGGTAACGGTACTCTTTAATAAGCCATTATCATCATTTTCAATTAGAACTTCTACTTCATAAACGTTATTATCGTACTTAATATTACGTTTTTCACCAACAACTTCTTTAACTTGGTATTTATATAGTCCTGTTTTGGTATATGTTGTATGAATTAAAGGAATATTACCAAGTTCATCATTTAAAGTAGTTGTTTGTTTAATTGGATCATCACTAGGATTATCCTCTTGTGGAATGATTTCAAAAGTGAAATCATCACCCTTTAAAGTTCCACCTTTAAACTCTTTTTTACCATCAAGATTAACTTCAATCGACTTAACAAAGTTAATAAACTCAATTTTTTGTTTATTTTCATTATTGCTTGTAATGGCAACTTTCTTATCAACTTTACCATCTAAAATAGAAACAGTAATTGTAACATTATACTTATTTAAATCATATTTGATGCTATCATCATCAGATGGGATAACTTCATTAATTTCATAGCTATAAGTACCTACTTCATTATACCGACCATCTAAGAAAGTAATATTACCAAGAGCATCATTTTGAACAGTTTCTGCTTTACTAATAATATCACTTGCTGAATTATTTCTATTTGGCGTAACAATGAAGCTGAACTCTCCCTCAAGAAGGTCGCCACCTTCTAAGTGTTTAACACCATTAATTACAATTGGCACATCGACATAATAGTTTGTAAAAGTTATATCTTTAGCTTCGTGAGTATCTTTGGTGATGGAAATATCACTCGTTAATGTTCCATCAAGAGCTTCTTTAATTACAACTGTAACATCATAAACACTCTTATCATATTCAATACCACTTAATTTACTTGATAAATCTTCTTTAATTTCATACCTTAGTAAAGTTAAAAGTGCTTTAAATAAAGGGTAACCCAGCCTATAACATTTTAAAGTTATAATTAATCAACATAGTATATTGTAAAATATTACCAATGGGAGAATATCTCAAAGGTTATAACTTAAGGATATTGCTATCCCTAATTTTATTTCTTTTCTACCTTATACATTATAAGTATACTACAAAATGCTATAATTGTAAATTATTTTAGTCCCAAAAATCTTAAAAATGCTTTGGTTTTTCAATATCTTTAAGTGCTTCACCCTATAGTTAAAAACTTAATGATATTTTTTTTCTTTCTTAGTATATGATAAACAAAAAAAGTACTTAAATGAGTACTTTTTTGTATTAACTATAGACGACCTCCGCCACCACCGTGAGAGATGCCGCTACTACCATGGCTGATACTAGATCCTCCACTACTACCACTATTAGCTGGTGGAATATAAACACGAGATATACTTGACGTAATAAATTGGTCATTTTTAACTGTTTTTTTGACAGAACTATGATCTAGATATCCTCCGGCATCAACAGCTTTATAAACCATTTTATTTTTATTAAGTAAAATTAGAAGCGTAATGATAGCGACAAAAGCAGAAACTGTTATAAAAGCAACCAAAGGATATTTCTTGCGAACATGGTAATCGCCATTTTCATCAATATAAGTATCAATATTGCTCGCTGGTATACCATATGAAGCATAACGACTAGCTTCACTGACAAACTCTTTTATAACGGCAGCTTCACCATTTCCTTTGACGTATGACATCGAACTAATAATATTATCAATGCGAGCGTCATCATACATTCTAATGCCTTCACCGGTTGTTACAATGTAAGCTTCCATACCTAACTCATCTTCATTAAAGGCAAGTAAAATGCCATCATTTGTTTTATTGACACCAAAAGCATTATAATCGTAAAAATCTTGACCATAGGCTTTTAAGTCACCCGTATAATCCTTTTTTGTTACAATAACCATATCAAGATCATATGTGGTGATAAAATCATCAATAGATGCTTTAATTTCCATTTCTTCATCAGGTGTTAAAAACTCCCCGTAATCATAGATTTTTAAAGTTTCATCAACACTTTCCACAGCTCTAATTGGCGTAATCAATAGCATCATTAAAATTAAGGTAGTTAAAAAATATCTTATTTTCATGCAAAACTACCTCCCGATAATAACCAAATAATGGTGCAAATTAGCATTGTAATAACAAAGGGAATTACAAATGCTAAAACAGCTCTTTTTTTATCAATCGGAATATTACCAACCATTTTACCAGTCTCACCATTCATCGCAAAAGTATATATTTTATTTTTATATTTAACATTTAATAACCATACGGGAAGTAAAACATATTCACTTTTCTTAATCGCAAGATTTAATTCGTCTTTTCTAATACTAGTTGTTGTATAAATTGCTACATTATCTTCTAAAACATCAATTGCGGAATTATGTGCTCTTGCTAGGGCATCAGCGCTTGCCCCTTCGGCATTAACATCATATTTTTCAGCTAAAAATCCTGATAGATATGAGTGATTAAAAGGCTCAAGTTTATCATAATCAAATGGCTCAATCGAGTTCATAATATCATTATCAAAATGGGTTGAGCCATCAACAGGGATACGTTTAAAGGTCATACTTCCGCCCCTTGTTAGAAGATAAAAATCGGTTTTCGTAATTTGATAATTACCACTCCGCCATGAGGTGACTCTTGTCGCATCCAAAGTTATATTACCACTTGCTTCATAATCATATAACCAAAAAGGAATATAGATACCTCTTATTTGTTCAATACTACTTTGACTAGAAAATAAGCGTGGCATTAAAATTTTACCTTTCATAAGTTCTTTTAAAGCCATAATGGCATCATCTTTCGTCTTATAAAAAGGAATAATTTTCGTCGGATTAAAAGCCCCAATTAACTTATTTTTCAAAATAGCCGTATTTTTGCAATAGACGCAAAAAGTAGCGGTCGTATTCTCGTCAGCAACAATTTCTGCTCCACAGTTAGGGCAAGTATAAACATTAGCTCCTTCCCAATTAGTTTCTAACTTATCTTCCTTAGTATCTTTAGTTAGTTCCTCAACACCCCGCTCTTTTTCATAAGCTTCAACTTCTTTTTTCGTAAAAGAGCTCTTACAATATTCACAAACCCAATTTTGACCATGCGGATTAAACTTTAAAACCGCACTACAATTAGGACATTTATGATCCATTGTTCCTGATTTACTCACGCCATCACCTACTTTATTTTATACAAACAAAAGCAGAAAATTATTTTTCTGCTCCAAGTTCTTTATCTAAACGTTCTTCAAGCATATCAACTAACTTATCGTTACCTTTTTCTTCAGCCTTAGCTATAGCTTTCCGAAGTAATTCAATTCGCTCCATATCAACCTCAAAATGTTCTTCATTATCCATAGGTTCTAAAGCGCTGTTATCTTCTTCGATGTCAGAAGAAACTTCTCCCTCATCATCGGTAACATCATCTTCCGGCTGTTCTTCTGTTTCACGCGAACGCTCTTCATTTTCTTTTTCTAAAGAAGTATCTTCGTCTTTAACTTTTTTAACATCACTAACATCAATTGTTTGTTCAACTTCAAAAGCTTTAGCTATCTCTAACTCTTCTTTAAAATAATCTGGAAAATTGATAATCGCATCTTTAATTAAACGATGGAAATCCGTCTCATCAACTGGTTCTTCTTCTACTTCCGTTTTAACACTATAAGTACCCTCTAAAGGTAAAGAAGCTTCCCGAAGACGTTCAACAAATAGCTCACTAGATGCAAGTTTTCTTTTCTCCTCACCGATTGTATAATCAGTATACATTTGAATAACACTATGGGTAATTAGGCGAAGTTCCCGTTCTAAATTACTACGAATAACTTTATTTGATGTATCAATAGCTTTACCAAGTGACTCCAAAGCATTTTTTAAAGCACTATCCATATCGGTATCTACTTTAGTTGTGATTCCGGTTTCATACTTTGTATCTAAATTAACGTCATCAGTCTCGCCATCATTTAAAGAAAACTCTAAAATTGATTCAATCGCTGCGACTACCTCATCATAAGTAACCATTGGATTACTATAACTTAGCTTCATATCACACTCTCCCAATTTACTTATTAATGATTCTACTCATTAACTTCTTAACTTCATCCCACTCTTTATCATCTGTTATATTTTCTAAACAATAAACATCATCTTTTATTGTCAATCTAGTAATATACAAAATCAAATTGCCACTTTTTTGGCGTTCCCCTTTTGTATAAACCAAATATTTATTATCGTGATTTTCAAAAACAGAAATCAATTCAACTTCCAGTTGAGTTCCATCAACATCAATTACTTTAATTGTTTCCATATTTACTATCACCTACTATGACTAATTATAACATCAATAGGTAAAAAAAACAAGTAAATCACTTGTTCTTTATCTTTTCTACAATAAAGTATTGGCACTCATAACTACAAAGATTTTTTATATATTCATCTTTAAACTTAATATCGTTAGAACGATTACATATTTTATTTATTTTATTACAAAAACCTTTTAGGCGAAGTTTACCATAAGACCAATCACCAATAATGTAATCATATGGCTCAAAATAATCAGTATATTTTTCCTTTAAAGCTTCTTCGTCATAACCATTTTTATATTCTTCAATAAGACGCCATTCATAATTATCGAGTTTGATAGTTTTTTCCACAGACATCACCTCATTCATTATAACATAATTTAATTATTTGGTAAACTGATTGTCGGTCCCATACTACCATTACTATAATATTCAGGTACTCTACCACGAATCATTTTAAGCGCTAAAGGAGCGCTCATCTTGACCTTTGTGACCTCGGATTGAAATGGTAAAATAACTTGAAGATTAACGGTCGTATCAACATATACTTCAATTAAAGCATTGTTAATGCCATAATTAGTTACTTTAGTTCGAATCCCACTATCAAGACTACCAATAAGATTGATACGAACAGGAACTTTGGGACTTAAATTAGTTAGAAAAGGATTATTATAGACAATACTTAAAGGTATTTCATAAATAATTCCCTTTTTTAAATTAGCTTGATTATAGTGAACTAAAACATTATCGGATAGTTCTAACATATCGACTTCGCCTTCTTCTAAATATTTTAAATTAGTTTGAACAGTTGCGGTAATTGTCGATAGAACTTTATTAACCATTACTGAATCAAAATCGATGGTAGCTACCTCACCATTTTCATAGGTAATAATAAATAGTTTATCAAAACTAAGACCATCTACTACTTGTTTTTTAATAGCGTCATTAATAATTAGTGTTGATAATTTATTAGTTTCTTCTTTAGCTACTTCTAACATAATGGGTGTTACCTGATGATTAATTAAGGCAAACCCTATTACAACACCTAAAATGATAATAGATACTAAAATAATATTAAGACGAAGATTATATTTTCTCATACTTAATTATATTTAATGTATAAGTAAGATATCAAAGCAAATAATATTAAAGGTGAGATAATGCTTATTAAAGATATTTGTTCAAAAGAATTAATTACGGTTGATATCAATGACGATTTAAAAAAAGCCGCCTATATAATGAAAATAAATAATATTGGTTTTTTACCCGTTATGAAAGATAAAGATATAGTTGGTGTCATCACGGATCGCGATATTGTCATATATGGGATTAGTCAGAATAAATTAGGTGTTAAAGATATAATGCGAACTAATTTGATTCAGATTGTTGCTAAGGCCAGCATAGAAGATGCATTAAAGGTTTTTAAAAAGCATAAAATTAAACGTTTGCTTGTTAAAGATGAAAATAAGTACGCTGTTTTATGTATCTCAGACATAATTAGATCTAACCCAATAACTTTAAAAGATGAAATATACGATGTCATAAAAACTATTTTAACAACTAGTAGTACTGATCATAACCCCTCGATTGATGCTTTTATACTATAAAAAATCCGCTTTAAACGGATTTTTTTCTTAATTTTTAAATAGACGCGTTTTAACTTTCTCATCCTTAACATAATTAATAAGCCAAGGCCACAATTTTAAGACCCGATAATCGCTTTGAATAAAATCGACAAGTTCTTGATCATTAACGCGAGCTGGGCCGTGTTCAAAAACTTTTAATAAGCCTCTATTTAAACGTTGATAATGATCAGATTCTTCGGAGTCGATATCAATTTCTTTTGAAGATAGATCATCTTCCTTTTCTTTAGAATCAACTCCCAACAATTTTAAAATACGTTTATGCATATCATCGTCAGTTACATCTAATAACCAAAGATTTTGACGTAATAATTCGTTTTCATCTTCAGCTCGTGTCGCTTGGGAATGTTCATAACAATATTTGAACAATCTATCGCCAATATCGCCTGGTTGCCTAGAAAAGATATCATAAATATCTAATGTAAAGCGAGCATATTCTCTTTTAATGGCGTCCGGTATGGCAGCCATTTCCCGCTTTAATTTCCATGAAGATTTGTCTTGTGTTTCTTTATTAAAACCCGTTGGAATCGATAATTCTGAAAAAGGAATATCATACCTTGTCATCAATTCTCTTCTTTTATCATCAGTTAAATACATTAAAATCCAAGGATAATTAGAAGCAATACTATTAATATAACTGAAGCGTGATAGTAAAACGCTTGATAAACGTTCTTCCAAAGTATTGTTTTTATCACTAAATACTAACTTAACTGTTTTAGAAACTCTTTCCGTAATACGCTTTTCCCATATAGGAATTGCTTTCTTTTTATAAAATAATTTTGAATGTTCTCCATTATTATAGGCTCCTGCTGGAATATCAACAAGACAAGTTTCGGGAATAAAGTTATCATGAGCAAGTAACTTTTTGATACTTTCTTGATCAGCAAATTGTAAAAGCCACTGATTTTGACGGAGAAAAGACAAAGTATCTTCATTTTCCATAGCCTCATCAACAGCTGAAGCTATCCGTCCTTTTAGTAAGAAGAACCAATAGCGATTATCTAAACCCGCTACAAAATGTTCAACTTCTTGGGCATTTTCTTGATAGCGTGGGACGTCACTTGCTGAAACTTTAGCCGTATTGTAAACAACACCGCCTTTATAGGTTTTAGGATCAATAATTACATAGTTAACTGGGATTTTAACTACAGACATTTTTTCCATTATATTTTCAAATGCTTTCTAACGGCACGCCAAGATCCAAACATACCAACAACCATACCAATCAATAACAAAATCCCAGCAATGTTAAAGATAAATGGATTTGGTTTAACAAGCGTAACAAAGTTTCCAAATAACTCGCCATCAAAATAATTATATAAAGCACTATAACCATAAGTAGCAAGAATAATAGGAATGATAGATCCCATAATACCTAAGAATAATCCTTCGAAAATAAATGGTATTTTAATATTGATATTAGATGCGCCAACTAGTCGCATAATATCAATTTCTCTTTTTCTTGAGAAAATCGTTATCTTAATCGTATTAGATATTAAGAAAGCTGTTACTAAGATAAGCGCAACAACAACTACATAAGTTGCCTTACGAACAAAGTCAAAGATGGTGACAAGTTTTTCAATCATTCCCTCACCATATTTAACTGTATCGACTTCTTTAATTTCTTTTTTGATTGTTTTAGCAGTTTTACTCATCTTGGTAATATCTTCTACTTTAATATGATAAGTATCTTTTAAGAAGTTAGTGTCTCTTGTGTCATACTTATCCAAAATTGAGGCATAAGTCTCACTTGACTTCATCATCTCATCACGAACTTGCATCTTCGTTTTACCAACAACGTCTGATTCTTTTTTACCAACGTTATCAATTTTACGGATTTCATCACCAATTTCTTTAAAACGTTCCTCACTGATATCTTCATTTAAGAAGACAACCATTGTAACATCTTTTTCTACTTTTCTAGTGAAGCCATTAACGTTATATGATAACGCAATCGCAATTGCAACAACAACTAGCGTAATTGTTATACAAGAGATAGACGCTAAAGATAAAGAAAAGTTACGGAAGACACTTTTAAATGAGTCTCTAATATTACGACTTAAAATTCTAAATAGCTTCATGGCGATACTCTCCTTCCGCATATTCTTTTAAAATACGTCCCTCATCCAAAACGACAACTCTCTTCTTTAGTTTGTTAACAATTTCCGTATCGTGGGTAACAACTAATACCGTTGTTCCAAGCTTATTAATAGCTTCTAGGACATTCATAATACCCATACTTGTTTTCTCATCAAGGTTACCAGTTGGTTCATCACAGATAAGAATCTTAGGCCCATTGACGATAGCTCTTGCAATTGCCACCCTTTGTTGTTCACCACCACTTAATTGATGAGGGTATTGTTTAGCCTTATTCTTTAAACCAACAAGATCTAAAACCTTAATAACCTTATTATGAATTTCATCGGTTGGTACGCCAAATATTTCTAGGGCAAAAGCCACATTCTCATAAACGGTTGCTTTAGGTAAAAGTTTAAAGTCCTGAAAAACAACACCTAATTTACGTCTTATCTTATATACTTTTCGGTTAGTAATTTTAGCAACATCAATACCACCAATGAATATTTGACCACTCGTTGGACGCTCTTCACGATAAAGCATTTTAATTAATGTTGATTTACCACAACCCGTCGCACCAATTAAGAAAACAAACTCCCCTTTCTTAAAAGATATCGATAAGTCATGAATAGCGGTTACCCCTGTTTTATAGGTTTTACTTGCATGTTTGATCGTTATTAATTCCATACTTAACCTCCTAAACTCCACCTGATACTTCATAAGCATCAGTTACAATGAAAAATGCATTTTTATCAATCATCTTTAT